>CAZULJ010000038.1:0-1547 GCA_964621195.1 uncultured Candidatus Saccharibacteria bacterium | reverse complement strand
GTTCGGACTGATTAACATGAACGGACGAATCTATGATCCGGTGACAGCAAGGTTTCTGAATGTCGATCCAATTTTACAGAATCCATATATTTCCCAATTCTTCAACGGATATTCTTATGTCTTGAATAATCCGTTAAAGTATTCTGACCCCAGTGGTATGACACTAACAGAAAACGAAACTCTGTATGATGCCTATCGACAATTGTATAAGCAATCTGGTTATAGTTTAAGCTATGGGGACTTTTGTGGACAAGTATATAATCAACTCGGAAGTTCATTCGGGGGAAGTTTTAGTGGAGGAAGCGGAGGCAAGGTAACTATAACAATCACATGGAGAGAGAGAATAAACAATCTGCCTCCCTTAAGTGATGAAAAAGCGACTTATGATCAGGATAGCGACGGCAATGTTAATGGTTATATCCCGGGGGTAATAGTAACTCCCGCTAGGTACGTTGTTAGGTCAGAGACAGTTACTTTAGCTAATGCCGCAAACGGTGGGGGTGATTGGATTAATACTGCAATAGACCATACTGGAATAACAGTTGGTGGAGCTAGCGTAGTCAATGGTGGAGTTAAAACTGTCGCCAAAGAATATGTTAGACAAGTTGATATTAATAATAACCTTGCAGGGATTAAAAATGCAAAGTTACCCAACACCTACAATGCAGTTAAAGGACTTAGTAGAAAGCTTGGTCTTGTTGGTGGTCTAATAGTGGCAGCTGATGTTGCTTATAATTCACAAGTTAATACTTCTGATTTAATAAGTGCAACAATGACAGGAATTGCATTAACCGGATGGGGAGCACCAATAGCTATTCTTTGGTTTGTTGCTGATTTTGGAACAGGCTTGATAACAGGCACATCTTTTTCTGATAGAGTAGATTCCTCGGTAGGTGGACCTTTATTGGACTGGGAGTATAAAAACTGAAAAATAGATAGAACTATGTTTGACTGGGTAATATATAGAACTTTTGAGCATTTTAATAAAAAAGATGTTTCAATGGCAATATCAAATACCGTTTATTTTATGGTATTACTTCAAGCATCATTGTTAGTGCCTTTGATGTTGATAATCAATTTGTTTACAAAAGTTGAACCTCAAATGCTAGGGGTAGATAATAGAATTAAATATTACATAGGAGTACCCTTAGCGATTATATTAATGATTTTAAACTCATATTGGATTAAAAGAAAATTATTGAGCGAGAAATTTAATGATTTGCAGAAGAAATTTCAAAAGGAAAAATACAAAGTGCCAATTTGGGTTATCTTTTCAATTCCTGTTTTGTTTGTGTTCATATGTCCAATTATTTACGGAATGATTAATGGGACTTTAAGTTTCCCTTTTTTGGGAAAATAGTTATTTACAATCTTGTGATGCCGCAGGACAATGGGATCCGGGATGGAAGGCTTACCCAGGTTCTGGTAGTGTTCCAATCAGCGTGTCCGGGGTAGCTTGTCTTCATCGAAGATTTGCATCTAGACCTGCAGGCGGGACGTCGTAAACAGGTAGCCCGTTCAACGATATTAGGTCCTGAATTGACTAG
>CAZULJ010000037.1:0-1672 GCA_964621195.1 uncultured Candidatus Saccharibacteria bacterium | reverse complement strand
GGCTCTTCCTCAATAAGTAGGAAAAGAGACAAAGAATGCGTAGAATTGAGTAAGTCACTTATTTTATTATCGAAAGCGGATGAGGGAGTTGGAAGAATTACTTAGGTCACTGGACGGGGATCTTGTATTGATTGAGTCTCGAGTGTATGAAGACAGGATAGAACTACATGCAAAGATGGGACGAGAAGAAGCAGTATGTCCATATTGCGGTGCGAGGTCGAAGAGTGTTCACACGATTTATCTGAAAGCTTTTTCCGATTTACCTGTTCAGAGTAAACAATTGACAATAGTACTTCAAAGGAGAGTCTTCTTCTGCAAGAATTCAGAGTGCGAGAAGTCGAAATTCGCGGAGAGATTTAGTTTTGTTGACGATTATGGGAGAAGAACAAAGAGATTGAATGAAAGAATAATCGAGTTGGCAGCAAACATGAGTGCCCTGAAAGCAGAGGGAATAGTCAGCAATGGACTTACCGAAATATCCGACGACACGATTCTGAGGATGTTAAAAAAAACAGGTTATAAATAGAACGCTTCTCAAAATAGTCTGTATAGATGATTTTGCGACCAGGAAGGGCCACACATATGGCACAGTAATGGTGGACTATGAGACCTCAAAGGTTGTAGATATGATTCCATCAAGGGATACGGGCGAAGTTACAGAGTGGTTGAGGGGATATCCCGAAATAGAAGTGGTATCAAGAGATGGGTCAATAGGATATGCGAAGGCTGTAGCAGAGGCTTTGCCCGGGGCACTACAGGTAAGTGATCGTTTTCATCTGGTTAAGAACCTTATGGATGGAGCAAGGGAGTATATTAGACGCACAATACCTCCCAGAATAAAGCTGAAAGAAGCAGTTGGCGAAAATCAAACGGTGAAAAAACTTACCAAGGCCGAAATCAGACGCAGAGAAATAGAAGAAGCGAAGAATGAGCTTATTGGGACTGTCAAAGAAATGTACCTGAAGGGATACTCAGTAAGTGCCATTTCCAGAGAACTAAAGATAGATTTCCGGACAGCAAAAAAATACGTTAAGCATCAGGGAAGGATGCTGAGCGCCTCAAGAGAAAGAAGAAGCATACTCGACCCATACAAAGAAACTATAATCACTCTCAATCATGAAAGAAAGACAATAGCTAGTATATTCAGAGTAATTGTTAGTGAAGGCTATAAAGGCTCATACAGAAATTTGAACGCATTTTTGGCTGAATACAACGAAGGTTTGGGAAGAAGGCACAGAAAAACTTCTCCCGAAAAGATTCTTAGAAGAGGAATGTTGATCTCATTTCTACACAACGATATCTCAAGGTTCAAAGTGGAAGATCAAGAGAAGATAGAAGAGTATCTCAAGACAAACAAGAACTTTCAAAACCTCTGCTCGGCAGTTAACGAGTTCAGAGACATATTTAGGATCAAAGATGATTCGAGGCTTGAAAACTGGTTGGATAAAGTCAAGAAGTCCAATATCCGTGAGCTAACAACCTTCGCCAGGGGAATAGAAAGAGACATTGAGGCAGTTAAGAATGCGATCAAGACTGAGTTCAGCAATGGAGTCATAGAAGGCGTCATAAACAAGCTAAAGGTGATTAAGCGGATAATGTACGGGAGATGTTCATTTGAACTATTGCGATTGAAGGTGATCATGAGTTAGTTCATATAATCTGAGGAAGAGCC
>CAZULJ010000036.1:0-1753 GCA_964621195.1 uncultured Candidatus Saccharibacteria bacterium | reverse complement strand
AAAGAGGCTGAGCTTTCCAAGAGATGTCTCGCTAATGAGCGAAGAAAAGAAAACAGAATGTTTAAGAGAAAGTAAGAATGACATTACAGGAAAGATTTGCGCAAGACTTTAAAGATATGGAGTATATCTCTACAAAGGATATCTTTGAGTGGTATACTATAGTCAAAAGTGGGGGCCCAAGTGCCTATCGAGCCTCTATCTATGCTTTGATAATAAATCCCCTTCTTATGAAAGGAATTCTCAAGAAAGTTGGGAAAGGTATTTATACTCTCCTCGACCAACCATTGGTGTGTAAAGACCTTACTGAAGAGGCTATTTGCCAAGAGCAGGAACTGGATGACTTTGATAGGTACATCCAGGAGAAAATAAAAGGAGGGATGTGATGTTAGGAATAGAGCATAGTGGTATAGATGAAAAAGTTTTTTCTATGATGAAGAGTGTAAAGAACCCAACATCTGGGTTGGTTGTTGTAGATGAGATTGATATAATCTTATGGACGAGTAACATTCTCACAAGTTATGTAGAAGAAGCAAAAGAGGATAAAGACTTAGTGCTCAAGCTGGAAAGTGATATAAAGAAGTTAAGGGGAGAAGACCTTCATAAGGTTATGAGGTTTATGATCTTTCTCCTTCTGGAGAAAACTATAAGCCATACTAACAAGATGGTTAAAATGGTGGAGAAGATATCCAGCTAGGTATAATCTCAAAGCCCACCAGTCTCACGCTGTGGCCTTCAATGGCAAGTGGGCAAAGCAAATAACTCTTAAGGAGGTTTTATGAGACTTATAACCCTTGATTATGCTTTCCAGTTGTGGTGCCCAGCATGGGATGGTCCTTTTGGTTTATTCTGCGATTCTCTCAAAAGACACAGAGGATGGAGGATAATATGAGAATAGGAGAAGATACCCCTTTGGGTATCAAAGATGACAATGGAGGAGTAACCAGAGCATCAGTATACTCCTTCAAGCCAACCCTCCCAGGGCAAGGAGTATACCTTGTTCATCTCTGCAGTGAAGAAGGTATAAAAGCAAGAGTAGAGTATGGGAGGGTAAGGATCTTTGCTGCCTCAAAAATCAAAAGGTTCAAAGACCTTATAAACCAATCGGAGAAAGACTACTCTCCAAAAGGTAAAGAGCTAACCCATCCTATTTATATGTGGAGTAACAATGCAGGGCATTTTTGTGTTTGTATTAATGGAGAGGAAATTGTGCTCCACACCTACGAGAGTGCTTTTCCTGTTGTAATACGTTGTCAATACATAGGAAAGATTCCAAGAGTAAAGAAGAGTATTATCCACCCTTCTAAAGATGACATGCGGTGGGCCTTAACAAAAATAGGAATATTTATAAAATAGGAGGATTCCATGAAAAAGGATTCGGTAAAAATTGCAATTGCAATAGCGGCTCTTATAAGTAAAAAAGGAGCAGAGCTTATCCGTCGAGGCTGGACTATAAAAGACCTTCATGAGTTGGATAAGGCAAGAAGACAGGAAGGCTATCCTCCCCTGTTCTTCAAAGAGGAGAATTGAAGAAACTCCTCGCCGGTACTCTAGCTACCATGTTATTAGCTCATGTGTACCAGCAACTTTTATTCTCCAAAATAGAAGAACCCCAAAAGGTTTATCCAACTCCTGAGGAATTATGTAAGGAAGGAGTAGTCATCAGAGCTCCTGATGATACTTGCACATATTGCATAGACGGAGAGTGGATAACCTTGAAATGTAAGGCTGATGAGGATCCGGTGCCTCCTTTCCG
>CAZULJ010000035.1:0-1795 GCA_964621195.1 uncultured Candidatus Saccharibacteria bacterium | reverse complement strand
AAAGAGGGGAAGAAATACTAGACAACGTATAAAATTAAGTATTACAATAAACATATACTATGATAACTAACATACCTAATGCTAATTTTTATTCACTCTCACCAATGGAATCTCCGTCAACTCCTGTAGCCGTAGGCGGTAAGGGTATGATGAACGAAGTAGGCAGACTTTTGACCGATGAGGATATAGTTTTAGAAACCGGAATAGCAAACGATGAGTGTATGTTAATGGTAAATCTCACTTTCTTAGAAATAACGACATTGGTAGACAAGGCAAGAGCCGAGTATGATAAATTTCTCAAGGAGAAGAATGGAACGCAGGACTCTTAAGCAACTGAATAGGGATTATAAGCGTAAAAAAATGAGAGAGGAAAAAGCTAGGAAACATTTGGAGCAGTTCCGTAGGGAGCATAGAAAAAAATGATAAAACAAACAACTATAGAAAAAATCAAGAAATATACAAAACTAAGAGGAGCTACAGATCCTAGACTGAGAGAGGACATCTTAATTGATGTCTATACCAATGCCTCTAATAAAGAGAGGGTACTTTACAATCAAGAAATGGATAGGTACATACAAGCCGTTGAAACCGGAAAACTTGAGCCGGGACAGCCGTTCATAATCACTACCTTGAAATCCTAATGGCTTGGGTGATCGGAGTATCGAGCAGGACTCTTACTCTCCGGGCAGTCGCATTACCCCTGCATACCGGGGATGGTCACCCACGCCATCGGGATTTTAATTATGAACGTATTGCAGAAACAAGTTATGACAATTATTTGTGATTGGTGTAAAAAAGAAAAAGAGCCAATTACCTTAGATTACATCGCCTCAGAGATCGGGGAGGATCTTACACCTCGCAATACATTAAAGGCTACAATGAGATCGCTTGAAAGACAGGGTTATGTCCGTAAAGCAGTAAGAACTAAGAAAACAAGTTATGTGAGAGTTAGGGGAATATGATAAAAAGAATTTTAGATCATACCGGAATAGAAAAACTGCTTAGGCTCTTACAGGGAAAGTGTCCGGATTGCGGTACTCCGGAGACAGAATATGGTTATAAAGGTTTTACTAGATGCGAGAATCCATCTTGCTCTAAGTATTTTAGGAGAACTAAGTAATGTTTCAGACACCTAGAGAAAAACATTTTGAAAACTATGTAGAGCAAAATATAAACTCCATCTTTGATAGTATTGCGTCTCCGGCAATGTATAAGAGTCATTCTAGGCAAGAGCCTGTATCCGTGTTTAGAGAATCTTTTGGTAAGAGTCGGAGATATAGTAGGGGAGTATTAGACCTATTAGTAACTGCTAGAGATGGTATGCCTTATATCATAGAAATAAAGAGTACAGATAATGTATACGATATGACTCACGGACTCATTCAGCTACTTATGTATAGGGACTACTATAGATCTATCACCTCGCTAGATCCTAAACTTATCTTATTATCAGAAAAACCTGATGATATTGTTATGAGAATAATCAAGGAGTATTCGTTACCTATAACATTTGCATATATTAACGATGGTATAGTTTATGTAGGAGTAGGATGCTATGAAAGAAAGAAATAAATCCGGTAGACCTAAGGGATCTACTAAAGAGAAAATAAATAGAAGTAAGGCGGGTAGAAAACCTATCATCACGGAAACAAAGCTCTCATTATTAAGGGAGGCGTTTCTTTTAGGATGTACCGATACAGAGGCTTGTCTAAAAGCTGATATATCTCCTGCAACTCTGTATAGGTATCAAGAAAAAAATCCTGATTATGAGAGCAAAAAGGCACAATGGAAAGAG
>CAZULJ010000034.1:0-1823 GCA_964621195.1 uncultured Candidatus Saccharibacteria bacterium | reverse complement strand
CCGCCATATCCCTTTGGTTCTTTATAGACCCGTGTACTACCTCTTAGAAAGGTTGTTAAACCTTGATTATTTCCACCCTCAAAAACAGAGTTTTCAGAAATGTGGCCTGGTGTATAAAAAAGTCTAAAAAAGGCCCTACTTTTATACCCCCTCCGTTCGAAGTTAGAATGTTGATTTAACACAAGAATTGGGGTATAGAGGAATTTTTGATTCCGTTACATTCTCGTTTACCTTACTATATTTTCTGTGGATAATTAGACAATATTATTGTCAAATATATTGACAAATAACTTAACAATTAATCAAACTCTATCTGTTTCAGATAATCTCTAAACAGTTTAATATTATCTCCCTCTTTTTTATTTATTAAAAACGGTTGTACATCTTTAACCATAGAATCTAAATCAATAGCCTCTATACCTTCTAAAATCTTTTCTCTAGTCTGATCCCAATTAGAAACACCAAATTTAAGACTAAGAAAGCCAATATCTGGTTTGGTGTTTTGTAATAGGTAAAGAATATCGTAAAAATCTCTTCCTTTTGCCCTATTTCGTTGAGTAATAGTCCATAGCTTCTGAGAGAGAATTATTTCTTTAGGAGTTACCCTTATCTGCTTAAACACATTAAACTTGTTTAATAGATATAACTCTGATTCATACTGATACCCCTGATCAAACGTATCTATCTGTATATCAATCTTTTCTGTTTTAATATCACTTAACTTATTCTCAAAGAGTATATTGGAAAATTTTACATGACAATGAATAGCTTTCTTTTCAGTTACCTTTATTTCTACCTCAAATCCCTGTCTTTGAAGTTCTTGTTCTATCTTTTTAGCAAGAGATGTGAATTCTTTAGAAGAAAGTTCTTTGTTATCAAAATCTAAATCCTCTGAGAATCTTTTAATTCCATGCACTATTCTTAAACATGTACCACCCAAGAAAGACAACTTAGTAGAGATATTCGAACTGAATATTATTTCTAATATGAGAAATTGTAAATACTCTCTAAGTAGACCTCTTTCAAACTTATGTATATCACTTGGGTACTGTTTCTTTATTTCTTCTATACTAAGCATCGAGATATTTTAGTAATAACTTAGACCTATTATTTAATTCTAAATTGTCAAATTGATTAAGATATGTATCAAACTTCTCCTTGTCAATCGTACTATTTATAATTTCACTATTAAACCTTAACCCCTCTAGATCCTCTATAGTTGAGATTTCAGAATGTAGGTAAAGATAGTCCAAAATTGCCTTTTCAGGAGTAGCTAATGTAAATGGTCTGTCATTGTTTTCAATAACCTCATATCCAAAGTAGAGATTATTCTTAATACTTTGGTATGAGAATACCCCATATTGAGTATCAAAAAGATTGGTCTTTCTGGTCGATACAGAAGTTATTTGTAAAGTAGTTTCTGGTATAAAGCCGTAATGACTTAAAGCACTCTCTAGAGATATGTAAGATGGAGAGTATATCTTGTTTGCTATAAAGAAGTAATCATAACTTTCTGGATTGAAACTAGAGTCTGCATACCAAAATCTCCTAATTCTCTTTATCCAACCATTATTTAACCAATCGTTTAAAGTTGGTTCTCTAAAATCAGGATCTAGCATCCTAATATCGTTTAGTGTAAATACACCTAAACTTCTTAAATTGTTCTGTATATCTACGTATTTCATTTCTGTAAGATACGGTTTTCCGTATGTTATGGAAATAAAATACCATAAATCTACTAGTTAGTGCAAGTATTTCCTAAGATATTCAATATAATTATGTTTTAATTTACATTAAATATTTGGGGATTAAAAGAGTGACCT
>CAZULJ010000033.1:0-1861 GCA_964621195.1 uncultured Candidatus Saccharibacteria bacterium | reverse complement strand
TTGAGTCCACTCCGAAAAGTCAGAGAGACCTGGTTTTATTAAATAAATTTTCAAAAACATACATATATTAACATTTTCACCGTTGTTATAAACAATTGTATGTCAATAACATAATTTGATTTTGTTGCTTTTTTTTGATAGATTTGTTTCGAGAAGCAAAGCATGTAAAATGTTTAAAAAATCAAATAAAGAAACGCAGTTAGATGCTTTTACCAGTGTTCCCAACATGCTGGAAAGCCAGGCATTCAAACAGTATAGTGACCAGGGGCATTGGCACAACCAATTCCGTGAACAGGTTATAATGCGAATTGATGAATCCATCTTCAGTGTTCTGTTTAATAGCAAAACAGGAGCTCCCAATGCCTCGATCAGAACGATGGTTGGCATGATGATTTTAAAAGAATCTTTCATATGGAGTGACTCGCAGTTATTTGAGAATTGTCGCTTTAACTTACTGGTGCGTAGCTCATTAGGCTTATTCAACATGAACGATACTGTACCAGTGGAATCCACCTATTACCTTTTTCGCAAACGTATTTATGAACATCAAAAGCAATGTGGAAAAGATTTGATGGGCAAGGCCTTCTCAAATATCACCTGCCAACAGATCAAGGAATTTGATGTAAATGGCCGTAGCATTCGCATGGATAGTAAACTCATTGGTAGTAACATTGCTTTATTTACCCGCTATGAGATTGTCCATCAGACACTTTGTATGTTCTTTAAATCACTTGATAAAGTCGCAAAAGCGAGGCTATCAGCAACTGACCTTGGGCAAATGGAAGAACTTGTGAAAGAAGAACCTAACAAAACTGTTTATCACTGTACCAGGGAAGAAATCAAGGGCAAGTTACTGCCCATCGGCATTCTGATCTACAAGATACTGAAGTTGTTTAATGACTACCAAAGTGAATCCTTTCATCTACTTAGCCGTGTATTTAATGAACAATACAAAGTATCAGAAGATCAGCAGATAGAACTTCGACCGAAAGAAGAGATTTCTTCATCAAGTATTCAATCTCCTCATGATCCCGAAAGTGCTTACCGTAACAAGCGTGACCAGCAGATTAAGGGCTACAGTGTGAATATTACGGAGACTTGCTCCCAAGACAATCTCAACCTAATTACCAATGTGATTGTTGAAAAGGCAAACGTACCTGACACCGTATTTGTTGAACCAGCCATTCAAGCTACCATTGAAGTTACCGGACAGACGGTTGAAAAGGTTTACACTGATGGGGGATACCAGAGCCCAGATAATGACCGATTTTGCCAAAACATCGATATGGTTTATACCGGAATCCAAGGCTTTGAATCGAGATATGACTTAGAAATGACTCCGGAGGGTTTATTGGTCACCGACACCATAACAGGAGAGCAAATGCGAGCTGTTATGGCTAAAAAGCTGAAAAACAGCAAGGAAGACAGATGGAAAATATCAACCCCTACAGGTAATTATTACTTTGGCCAATTAGCCATCCGGGCTTCTCAATTACGCCGCAAAATGAAAGGCCGTCCATTAGACGAATTACGCAAACGAAATAATGTGGAAGCATCCATATTTCAATTAAGCCTTCCATTAAGAAATAATAAATCAAAATACCGTGGACTCATCAAACAAAAAATGTGGACTTACTGTAGGTGCCTGTGGATCAACCTTATACGAATATTTAACTTTACGAAACAAATATGTCAAAGAACATCCCAAACAATAGAAAAAGCTGCCCTTAAACCCTTATTTTTAAGTTTTTTTGACAGACAGGTTAGTGTAAAACCTATTTGTAGCATAACTTTTTCCTTCTCATTGTTTTTATCAATTGTAATTAATTTTTTTGTGTTAATATAAAACCTCTTTTCGGAG
>CAZULJ010000032.1:0-2050 GCA_964621195.1 uncultured Candidatus Saccharibacteria bacterium | reverse complement strand
TCAGCCTTTTCAGGAGCTTCAAATAACATCTCCAAAGCGATGTAGTTTTCTATTCTTGCTTGTAGTTTGATTATTTTGTCTTTTTCTTCGTAAGGAGTTTTAGCGATCTCTAAGGCTACTGAGTTTTTCATATTGGTTATAGCGATTCTTACATCCTTAACCTCTAATTGCTTAGCCTTGTAGTTATCTAACAACATCTGATAGGTATCACGTTCAGCTTGATTTAGATCTTGTAGGTTTATCATAAGTATATTTTATACCGTTGGTTGTCCACCTGCAATATCGGGAATTTCCGGGATTGCTGTAGCAGGTGTTTCAGTACCGGTATTGCCGGGTACTTCTGTATCCTCAGTCATTACATCCTCAGTAGGAGTCATTCTAGCTTGTTTCTCGTATTCCTCTACGGTTGATATTTCATCCGGAGTAAGTCCTGCAAACTGCAATATGTGATGATTATAAATATCTGCTAGAGGAACATTAGTAGGCATATCGGCTCTAGCTACCTTTAGTTTCTGAATCTGATCTATATCCTCAGCCTGTTTATCCTGTAACATTTTAACCTCTACGGTATAACCGGCTTTAGATTTCCAATCTTTCATAGAGATTTCTCTTGTGTACATCTTTCTGCCTAGTCTACCTTTTTTGGTAACGGTAATAGGATCTAAGTATTGACCTGCACCCTCTAATACCTTGATGTACAAAAGACCAAACTCTAACCAATCATCGTCAATGAATTGTTGAACACTCTTAACCCTATCTTGAGCATTAGCTAAGGCTAGTTGTATTTCGCCTAGAGTTACTTGTCTTTGTTCTACCGCACCTGTTTGGGTTGCTGTAGAGGCTGTAGCCTTTTCTGCTAACTGAATGATGTATTGGATCTCATCTAGAGAATCTGATAGGTCAGGGATCTCCACCGGTTTCATTACTTTATTAGGATCTCCGGGTACAGGATAGAATCCAAAAGGAACAGGTTGGAATGTCTGAGGTATGAATGTAGCATCGCTTGAATCGTAGTAGGTCATTCCAAAGTTTCTAAGCTGTCTGTTCTCAACTAATTGAGATACCCAAGAGTTAGCTATCTTGTTAGGAGTTCTTAAAACATCACCTGCACCATCAGACCAAAAATCAACTCTTTCGGGATCTGTAGCCCAAGAGGTGTAAGGAAAGTGATTAAACCAAAAATCATCCTCGGTCTTACCTAATATTTCGTGTAAGGCTTGTTTATGTAACTTGAATGTCTGATCGTCTGCAATAGCTATAACGTATCTGTAGATTATGTTGTCCTCTATGTCCTCATCGTATTCAAATCTGTAGACCTCGTTTAGTTCAATGTAAGTCTCACCCATTACCGGATCAAATTCGTCTGTAACACCTAAGGTCTGCATTCTATCTGCTTTTTCTGTAGCCTGTTCGTAAGTCTCATCACTTTCAAGATTAGGTTCTCTATTCTCGTAGTAGGTTCTAAGCTGTCTCCTAGACTCCTCTATAAAATCTTCGTTTTCTAAAATATCAGTAAGGGTTCTGTAGATCCCGGTCTGAATGACACATCTAGCTGAGTGTAAAGACACCGGATTAACGAATCGGTGTACTAACATATCCTTAGGATCTATAACCTCAAATGTAACCTTACCGTTTTCAATGTTTATTTTTTTGAATGACCTACCAAATAAAAAGGCTTGTTTTCTATCTACTTGAGCCACCATAACTAGCTTGTTTCTTCTAGCTACTTCTTTCCAATGTTCGTTATAAAAAATCTCTTTTTGAGCATCATTATCTAAGTTTAGAAAATATAACTGAGGAGCATCATCTACATCTTTCATTATGGTATTGATGCCGTATTTCATTAAAGGCACGTTTACTGATTGTCTTTGAGTTAGTCTGTTAGTTATTACTTTATCCCTATAAAGGGTATAGTTATCATCCCAATCCGGTAATCTTCTCTCCTTAAACTTGAGAGCTGAGTCCTTTTCTAAGGCGATAATATCTAGTTCGGGATCAGATATTGATAATGTTTCCTTGATGTTTTCCATATAATCTAAGTTTAGTTACA
>CAZULJ010000031.1:0-2210 GCA_964621195.1 uncultured Candidatus Saccharibacteria bacterium | reverse complement strand
AAAATATTGAAGGTTTGGAGCTGGTTAACCCGTGGGATGCCTGAGCACTTAGTTGCAAACTAATCTTTAAAAACGGCGAAGTTACAACTTGTCCCGCAGTTTTGCGGGAGACTGTCGCCGAGCGGCACGGATTGAAGTCTTCGCTTAGCGGGGCTAGAAATCCTTCGTCTTATTCTTATCAATACCCTCTTTTAAGTACATTTCAAAGTAAGTATCTTTTTCTTTATCTCTTACTGCAGTTTCACCTTTTAACTCAAAGTTGTATTTATCTAAACATGGTTTTATTCTTTGTTTTAAATCTCTATATTTCCTAAGTTGAAGAGATAGTGGGGTCTTATAAGTAGAAGTCATTCTAAGATTCCTCAGTAAAATTTCCATTTTTTCAACACCAATTTTTTCTTTGCCTGACTCAATTATTGGACAACCATATATCTGCAAAAACAACCAGAAATTTACTGTCCCCATTATTGAATTTTTAGGAAAAAATACTATTAGGCTATCTATTTCTTCAAATGAATAGCCTTTTCCTAAAAGCTTAGAAGTGCTATTATAGAGAATCTCGTATTCAGCAGAGTATTTATCTCTCAATCTGGTATTGATTTCTAAAGTAGAAACAAAAAATTCAGCTTGTAGTGGAATAATGCCTTTGTATTCCGTAGCATATAGTGGATGTAAAGTGTCCTTTTTTTCTCTTTGTACTTCTATCAAAAGTGTATCAATGTAATTATACCATTCTTTGCATGTTATTTTTTTAGTATTCAGTAATAAATACAACTCATTTAACGAATAAGAGTATTCATACAGATTTAGGTTTGCAATCCCATCCAAAATAGATGCCTTTATAGCTTCTTGACCTTCGTTAAAGCTTTTATCTGTTGTATCCTTATTCATTACACCAATGATTTTGTTGTGTTCTTGGGATAAAACACAAACACTTGCTAAAAAGAGTATATGAGTGAAAATTACGGTTTTCATATCTTACCTATTTAGGTCAATAATTATTTTTAAAGTCTTATTATAATTTTTTGCTTCTTGCTTTTTCTGTTCTATGTAATTGTTAATGGAGGTTAATGTGGCTTCAGTTGTTCCATTTGACTGATAGATTGTTACATCAAAAGACTCTTCTGTGTCATTATTGAATATCTCTTCAATTCTGGTGCTGTAATTTGTTCCAACTGGAAGTAAACAACCTTCAGAATCACTATAGTCTGCACCCTTATGAATAAGAATGCCTGAACGTGTCCCTGATTTTTCAGGAGTAGTAATTAGCCTAAATTCGTTAGCACAATTGCTTCTTCCTGTTTGACATGGGTCTTCTATTACATCATATTCTTCTCCAGGTATTCGTTTTAAACTACCCGCAGTACGTTCTTCATCATATGTTCCACCTTCTCTCTCTATAAAGTACCCAATTACTTTCCCATTATCTATATCAAAGCTACTGAAGGTATTTCGATCGTTTTCATCTATTAATGTAGTAGTAATTTTAACTATTATTTCATTTACATATAGGTAATCCTCAAACTTATCCTTATCCTCTTTAAGAACTGCAAATTCAAACAGGAAGTTGTCCGTGATTTCAGCGGCAATTGGCGCTTGTCCGACTTTTGCTTCGTGGAACTGGTAATATACCACATCCCCTGAAATGCTTTCTGCTATCACTGTGGATTTTTCTCCGGGCATTACCAGCTTTTTCTCTCCAAAGGCCAGTTTGTAATTTATCAGCTGGGCGGTCATGTTTTCATCGATGGGGGCATTTTCAAATTCCTTTGTGCAATTCACCTGCAGGTACTTTAACTTTTCGCCTTCCAGGGTATAATCTTTATAACAGACCTGTGGGCATTGGCCTTGCATGATTTCAATGGATGGCTTTTCCTGCTGGTTCGCATTTCTAAGCTGTGTGAGCAAATCGCTAATGCTTATCATTTCTGCTTCGCGCTCATCCTCCAGCCAACTAAACAACTCTGCTTTAGGATCATGAATAAGGTCCCACTGGTACTTATTCAACCCATTGGCATTGGTGGAGGTGTAATCCATGAGGTTTTGCGTGGTGCCGCGGGATTGGATGTAGCGGTTTTTGTCGCTGAAGGTGTGACGCAGGTTGAAGGCGCCATGAGCGATTTCATGTGCTATATGATGGGCCACTGCATTGGCATCTGTGGTCATGCCCCCGGTAAATACAAAGGCAAACTGCTTGTTAAAGGGCATGT
>CAZULJ010000030.1:0-2312 GCA_964621195.1 uncultured Candidatus Saccharibacteria bacterium | reverse complement strand
AATTTCAATTGGATGATATAGAAGTTAAGGAGATTGGAATTGTATCTAAATTATTCTTAAGCCCTGCTCCAACCGTACAAGATAACCTTGGTACAAGACGTATCTTAACAACCAAAAAAGAACTGCCAGAGCCTTTAGCTCCAACAGTATCAGCACAACAAAATGCACAATTGGGAAATATAACCGGATTTACAAACACAAATGCTGGTGTATCTTATGTAGAATGGAATCACACTATAGCCGAAGATAAACCCGACAGGATATTAATTGTACACGTTGGTTCTTCTACAAATGCTGCTGGAAGATATTCTTCGTCAGTAACTTATAACGGCTTATCGTTAACCAATGTTGTCAAAGAAGATGGAGGGGATAGTACCGCTTCGTGTATGGGAGAAATATGGTATTTGTTAAGCCCCCCTGTTGGTACTTATACAGTAAGAGTTACTTCCAGTGCTGTTTATAATTATAATTGTTTTAGTATTGATTTTTTTGGTATCAATCAAACTAATCCAATAACTAATGTTGTGACAGCCGCCGATGATAATGCTCTAGGAGATACGAACGTTACAGTAACCCAAGACGAAAGTGTTCCGCATTTATTATTAGGCTTTTATGTTCTACATGAAGATGAAGATGCAGTACCTGTAGAGCCTACGCCTACCGCAGAAAAATTTTCAAATTTATATTTAAAAAGATATACAACCACAACGCCTGACTTGAGTACCAGAGCTGATATTATAACAACATCTGGCTCGTCTTTTACGGTGTCGTATGGTGGCAGTGGTACTGGAAGATTGACTTCCGTTCTTACCGTGCTCTCGTTAAATTCAAATGCAGGTGATACGGGAACAGGTACGGGTGTAACAAGTGGAAACCACACTTATGTTGTAACATGCTATGATGATAGTGGGGAAACAGCAATGAGTGTTCCTTCTAATAATATAAATAACACGCCAACAGCCAAAGTAAATATGCTTTATTTCGGTGTAAATCAAGTCGGAACAGTTGGAAGAAGAATATATAGAACAGAAGCAGATGGTGATACTTATTATTGGCTTGCCGATATTGAAGATAATATCAGTACGGCATTTGTAGACTCTTTCGATGATTCAGAGTTAGACCTAAACAGAACACCGCCCATGGTAAACACTACAGCCAACCGACCGCAGATGCCCCGGGCGGTGTACATTCCAGCTCGATTGCTTGTTTCGAATGCCACGCTGACAGAGACGGTGACTGATACGGTGCTGATCTCCACCTCGGCGGCAAACGCCAACGATGGAGATACCTTCGACGCGATGGCGTGGATCGAGGGCGGAACCTACACGCTTAAGATCCACGGCAGGAAAGAAAAGTCGGCGGGAAAGTTTGATGTGTACATCGACGGGGTGCTGGTTTCTTCGGGGAATGATGGATATGCGTCTTCGGCGGCAAACTTCATGTTTTCGATCAGCAATGTGGCGATCAGCGGGAGCGGGTACCACACCATCCGCATCAAAATCAACGGGAAAAATGCCAGTTCAACCGATTACACCTTCGGGTGTTACGGACTGTATTTCATTCCGAGTTCGTACTAGGAGATATTATGGCTATACCTAAAACATTTACTACTTCGTGGACTTCTGGAACTTCTGGATCATTATCAGGAGGCAGCGCATTTACTGGTGGTACTCGAACATCCGGCGAGAGTGCAATGGAGGGCGGACAAAAATATCTAGCCCTGGGTTCTAAAAAGAAAAAGGCTAAGAAGAAAAAGACCGTGTATGTCGATCCTTATGATCTTGTCGCCGCGAAAACTACGGCAGGATATCATGCAACTTTCGACTCAGATATTGGTCGCACAAAGAAGGTTGCAAAGTAGTTGTAAGAAAAGATTGAAGGAGGTGTGATATGATGGCGGAAACAAAATTAAATAAGACAAGGAGTATGACCATGGCAGAACTCACTAATGCAGTTATAGAGACTGAGTCTCGTGTTTCCGCTGTAGAGGAAACGACAAAACGGATAGAACAAACTTCAAATGATATTAAACACACGATGGATCTTATGCGACAAGAAGCAGCCCATGATCGTAAGTCTTTGCAGATGGTCTATACTGATGTGTATAAAGAGAATGGTATTCAAGATACTATACACAAAAACTGTAATGAGATTCAGGATCTAAAAGATTTTCGTAGCGAAGTTAAATCTATTGGCAAGTGGATCATTCTTACAGGCGGTGGTGTTATTATTGTTGCACTGATGAATTTGATTATGAAGTAGGAGGTAATTATGCGAACACGAGATGGAAGTATGACAAAGAAAGGTGGACC
>CAZULJ010000029.1:0-3113 GCA_964621195.1 uncultured Candidatus Saccharibacteria bacterium | reverse complement strand
GGGATTCCTAGAGATAGTGGACGGGTCTTGTCGCAACCTTGAAAGAATGGCGGGATGGACGGGACTCGAACCAAGAAGAAATATTATCAAATAGGTAAAGGATTTGTTGAATATAAAGTTCGAGCATTGTTCCTCAGGTAGGACAGGTCTATATAGAAATTTTGTCAATTGACTGCCAAGCTAATTGACAACCAACCAAGAAGGTGGATAAGTGTTGTTCTAAGAGGCAAAAATAATTAAATGGATACTATAAGTCGTATCAAGATCTTTAAAAACCAAATATTCAGTCAGAGAGGAGATTGAAATGAAAAGAATTTCGCAAGAAATTTTGTATGATGACTTTTTCCTAATTTCTGATGATCAGAGGAATCTCATATTCTCTCCTCTTCGTAGGATTGTTTTTGAGGTTTTTGATCTCGGAATTAAAGAAATAAGAAAATGTCAAAAGGATGGAACTATTGAATCCTTACTTATGGAGAGAGCTGTACAGGAAAAGAAAGCTATGGTGAATAGAGTCGGAAGACCTTTTAAACCAATGCGACTTGTGCTCTCATTAACTTCTGATTGTAATCTCCGTTGTATTTATTGCTATGCTGAGGCTGGAAAACAACATAAAACCATGTCTTGGGAAACTGCAAAAAGTGCAATTGACGAAACAATGAGGAACTTATTAGAAGAAGGAAAGGAGAAATTTCAACTAACTTTCCATGGTGGAGGAGAACCTTTTGTTGCTTTTAAACTTATGAAGAAGGCTGTTGAATATGTCAATTCTAAGTGGAAAGGGAAAAAGGATTTCTCTGTAGTTACCAATGGAACTTTAATAACGCCAGAAGTCGCAGATTGGTTAGCAGAGAATGATTTCAGACTAACGGTTTCGATAGATGGCCCACCAGAGATTCAGAATCGTCAGAGACCAAAAGCAAATGGGGAAGGATCTTATGAAGATGCTATCTCTGGAGCTATGCTACTGAAAGAAAGAGGTTTGAAGTTTGGTCTTCGATCGACAATCACAAATGCGAATGTCTATCTAATGGAAGATCTTCTCAAAATAGCAAGAGGGCTAGGTTGTGGTCTGAAGCTCGAGCCTTTTACTCCTGTGGGTAGAGGAACCGATGAGGACATCCTTTCTCATGATGCTTACTTCGAACAGTTTATGTTCGCTTCGGAATTGGCTAAAGAGATGGATGTTCCTTTGAAGTCAACCTATTCCTCTGGTTTTGATCCAAAGTGTATCTTTTGCGCTGGGGATGGTGAGATGTTCTGTGTTCTCCCGAATGGGAAGATATCTACGTGTTCGAGGGTCACAAAAGATGACGATTTGCTAGCTAAGATGTTCATTGTCGGTGAAGTGTTGGATCAGAAGGTAGAGATTGATGCAGTTCAAGTCGAAAGTTTAAGGCATCTCAATGTTATGTTTTATGACCAGTGCAAAGACTGTTTTGCAAAATGGTATTGCATGGGGGGATGTCATAATACTCGACTTTTGAATGATGGTGTTATGCCAAAGGACCATTGTGATTTGGAAATGCAATTTCTTTGGGTGAACCTAATAGAATCGGTGGAATCTAATAAGAAAGGAGAAAAAGCTCATGACTGAACGACTGTTTGGTAATGTTGTAGTTCTGGCAGAGGCTGACACTACAGTTGCAAATTGCAATCCCGAATGTTACGGCGATTGCCAAGACAACTGTGATTGTTACTGTGAAAGTTACTGCACAGACGATGATGACTGGGATTAGCATATATGCTATCCTGATTGTATCCAACTAGCCCTCTGGGGGTAAAAAACACTTTACTCCCAGAGGCAATTCTTAAAAAAATGAAAATATCTGTACAGACAAATAAAAACGTAATTTTCTTTGAAACTTTAATATCTTTTATTAATAATGATAAAGACTTACACTC
This sequence comes from uncultured Candidatus Saccharibacteria bacterium, assembly GCA_964621195.1. GTDB lineage: Bacteria > Patescibacteriota > Dojkabacteria > SC72 > SC72 > UBA5209. The sequence continues at coordinate 1,208 of CAZULJ010000029.1, read as the reverse complement.
ATTGGGGATGAAAGTAATAGAAGAGTTTAAAGACATAAAGAAATTAAAATCTTTCGAAGAATTCCAGAAGGATATTAAAGAAAAGAGAATACCTTCTCATCCCTGGCAATATATCTTCCTGTCGATTAACCTAAGTGACGATCTTACTCCCAAATCTCTCTCTCCAGCAGATGGATTTGGTCCCAACAGGGAGAAATCATATAAGGAAAATATCTATCCCATTGTAAAGAAAATACATACAGAATGTAATTTTGAGGAAATATATAAAAAGAAAATACTTCCTGAATATGAGGTTGTAGTTAAAGATATTCAGCAACTTTTCAATAAAAGAAATCCAGGAGATGTTTTAGAAGATTTTTGGGGTAATCAATTTGATCCAAAACTAATATTTATACCGGATCCTTTACGAGTTGGAGGAGGAAGTGGTGTCTCGAGGGGTAAGGAATTTTATTCTATAACAGGTACAGTAGAGACGGAGAAGGGTATTATCTTTAAAGATTCTCATATGATATCTAATCTGCTACATGAATATTCACACTCGTTTTTCAAAACCTATCTTTACAAAAGTGAAGACTTGTTTAAGAAAAACGAAGAGATTTGTAACACTTTATTTGAAAGAATAAAGGAAGAAAAAGAGAGTGAGGTATTTAAGAATTATGGGAAACCTACAATATATTTTGAGGAGACTTTTATTAGAGCAGTACAAATTCTCCTAAGTAAGAGGTTTTTTGAGAAGGCTATGAACAAAGATATGCAAAGCAAGGCTTTGGAACAATTAAGAAAGAGGAAAGAGGAAGGGTTTATTTTTATAGAAAAATTCTACAAGGAATTAGAGAATAATCAAAAACCTATGGATTCATATATCAAAGTTCTAGAGAATATTGTAAATAATTAGAGGTATTTTCTTATCCACAGAAGATAGCTAACGGAAACGAGAATGGAACGGATCAGGAACTTTTGAAATATCAATATTGTTGTGTTAAATAAGCATCCTACCTTCGAACGGAAGGGTAGTAAAAACTAGTCCAAAAGTGGGTATTTTCGTCCACCAGGATGTGAAATTGAAATACTTAAATTTGAGGTCGATTTTACGAAGCAACCAAGGGATTCCTAGAGATAGTGGACGGGTCTTGTCGCAACCTTGAAAGAATGGCGGGGTGAACGGGACTCGAACCCGCAACCTTTGCAGTGACAGTGCAATGCTCTAA
>CAZULJ010000028.1:0-3848 GCA_964621195.1 uncultured Candidatus Saccharibacteria bacterium | reverse complement strand
TATTATGGAAATAGATGAATTGTTAAGTAGAACTAATCTCAGATATTTCCCATACATATCCTTCAATATCTTTAAAGTCTGCTACTTTTTGACCCCATGGTGTAGATTTTGGCTCCTGTATGAAATCAACTTTTTTCTTCAAAAGGTTATAATATGTTTCTTCCAAATTATCTACTTCAACGGCAAAGAGAAAACTATTTTCATTATGATTAACAAATTCTAGATTCTCAGACATATCCTTTAGTGTTGTTTCTGTTAGTAAAGCAATGAGTGAATTACCTAATACTAGCTCTGCGAATTGATTGTCTTTATCTTCAATATGTACAGATAGTTCTAGTATTTCTTTCTAGTTAGTTGTTTCTTTATCTCCTTTAATATTCCAAATCTATATATTCCACCATTTTTAACATGTTCCAAAAAGATTCGTGCACTATCTTTTTTAGTCAATGATACTCTTATTACTTCTATTGCATTTCTTACATCGGATATAGATTTTTCTAAAATGTACTGGATACTTAGAAAGTAAGAGTTTTACACCTTAACAAATTTCATTTAGCTTCCAACAATATTCTCAACATTTCAGAAATAACACCATAAAGGATTAATATACCTTTTAGGTTCTAATACACTTGGATAAAGAGAAGCAATGCAACAGAATGATTCAAGCTTAATAAGATTAAAAATAGAAATACTATTCAGTATCCGAAATCCCCTCTTTCAACAATAATTGCTCAATCACATCTTCCGCTTTTGCACAAATATCAACCCCTTCTCTATTCTCTAAAAATACAAATTTCTCTGTAGGTATATATGAAATTTTACTATTCAAAGTATTATCATCTTGTTGCCTATTAAAATGCGTCTCAGGTCTAGCACTCCATTTCTTCCTAGATTCTATAGGTGCTTGGATAATTATCCCTCCTGATAGATATGGGTTCTTACTTAGATACTCTGTATCACACTGAACACCATCAATAATTGTATTCACGCCTTTCTCTCCATAATATGAAATACACTCATACAAAAACTCGTTTATTTTCTCATTCACAAATTTATTATCACCCATTTCAAAATTCTTTTTACTTAGTGGCAAAGCAAATCTTAATGCTTTACTAATTAATCCTAAGGAAATATATTGATAAAAAGGATATTTTGAATAGAGATACTTTGAAACTGAAGTTTTTCCTGAAGAACTTTCCCCAGTAATACAAATCACAAGAGCTTTCCCTTTACTATTTAATTCAATTATAGATTTATGTAAATTTCTCATAAATAATCAATCTCTAAACGAAGCAATAACCACCTATAGTTAATTCTTTATAAAATGTTTTATCTTAACATAAACAAGCTATAATGTTAAACTTTTCTATTCCAAAAGAAATTCAGCATATGATATAATTCTCAATTATGACAGAGTTAAATGGAGAGAAAATGCAAGAAGAAGAAGCATCTGATAGTATACAGAAAATTGAGAATTTATATCCTGAACGGAAATTGCCTCCAGAAGCTATTGTTACAAGAGTTGCCCCTAGCCCAACAGGATTTGCACATTTAGGATTTGTTTATATATCTCTGATATGTCAAGAGATTTCAAGAAATACTAATGGCGTTTTTATATTTAGACTTGAAGATACAGATCAGAAAAGAGAGATTAAAGATTCAGATACTGCTCTCCTGAAAGCACTAAATGTATTGGATATTAAATACGATGAAGGCATAACTCTTGATGGAGAAGAAAAAGGTCAATATGGACCGTATAGACAGACCGAAAGAGTTCCAATATATAATGCATACATTAGAGATTTAATCGAAAAAGGAATGGCTTATTATTGTTTTATGACAGAAGAAGAAATCGAAGAAATCAGAAAAGAGCAGAAAAAAAACAACATTAAACCTGGTATATATGGACAATATTCAAAATGGAGGGATGCAACCCCAGAAGATATAAGAAAACAGCTAGAATTAGGAACCCCCTATGTTGTTAGATTTAAATGGCCAGAAAAACATGAAATTTTAAATCACAAAGATCTTTCAGGAAAAGAATACTTTTTTGATACTGAGCAGTATAAGGAAGATTTTGTTTTACAAAAATCAAATGGTATTCCTACTTACCATTTAGCTCACCTTATCGATGATTACCTAATGAAAGTGAATTTGGTTGTGAGAGGAAACGAGTGGATTAGCTCACTTCCAAAACATATTATGCTTCATAAGGCTCTTGGGCTAAAACCTCCAAGCTATTATCATGTACCACCAATTGAGATTTTAGACCCAGAAACGAAAGGAAGACGTAAATTAAGCAAAAGAAAAGATCCAGAAGCAAACATATTTAACCTTCTCAAAGATGGTTTCCCAAAAGATGGTATCAAAACATACTTATTATGGATATCAACATCGGAGTATGATAGGCAAACACAAATACAAAATAAACCGATCATACCAGATTTTAAATTGGATCCTTCAATGCTCAAATCTGGAGCTGGTTCATTATTAGACATTAACAGATTAAAAAACATTTCGAGAGAGATTATCGCTCAAATGAGCCCAGAAGAATTAAGCACTAATCTATTAGAATGGAGCAAATTATATGATTTAGACTTTTATAATGTAATCTCAAATAGTGATAAAAGCTATTTGCAAAGATGCTTAGAAACAGTTAATAATCCTAACAGAAATCGCAAAGACATATCAAAGTACACAGAAATTCCTGAGAAAATTGGTTTTTTTTATAATGAAATCTATGAAACTCTTGAGTATGAGATATCATCTATACAAAACTTACCTTTTGAAACTATAGAAAAAATCATTAATGATTTTCTAAACAGATATAAAGAAGACAATACCTTAGAAGATTTTGTAAACATTATGAAGAGTATTGGAGCTACCAATGGTCTTGCATTAAATAAAGAAGAGTTAGAAAAGACAAATGCACTAGGGCTATGGAGTATGGTACCAGCTATTATAAGGATTGCCATAACTAAAAGAAATATCTCTCCAGATTTGTACGAATGCATAAGAATCTTAGGCACTCGTGAATTAGAAAATCGTATGAATCAATTACTAAATTACCTAAGGGAAAAAAATGGTTAATCATCTTCCTTCTAATATTTTTAAGGAGGGCTCACTTATACCAATTTTGCATACTTTTAATCTGGCAAAAACTTTTGGAGAAAGTTTTGTACTCAATATCGATGACAGTTATGAAAACAGATTCCAATTTAATGCTATGCAAGAACTTGATTATTGGGGTATAAAACCAGATAAAATAAATTTAATATCTTCGATATCGAACTCATCCATCGAATCATTAATAAATTCTACCCTATACAACATCACAGAAGAAAGAAATGTTATCCTGAAAAGTTGTAACTGTGGAAAATTAGAACTATATGGTAGAGATATTAAAGAAGGAATCCATGGTAAATCTAAAGTCTTAGAAAATGGCAAGTGTAGATTTTGCCAAACAGCAAAAATTATAGAAACAAAACAGCTAATTACAACCTTTAATCATACTCTAAGAGAATCGCATAATATATATCCTCAAAATATGTTGAAAACCTACAATTCTAAATTTCCAATTGGTATGAAAAAAGAATTTCGAATCTCGAGATTAAGACAGACCCAATATAGAATAAAATTCAACGATAATTTTTATTATCTCGATCCAGATTTTGTGGGAGTGCTATCATTAGAATTACTGAGAAAAGATCAAAGACTCAAGGTATGCTACTCTCAAAAACGACCAGAGAAACTTTTCTTGCTGAGCTCATTACTTGGTAACAATGTCGATTTTATAGGAATTCCATACTTAACCAACTTTAAAGAATATTACGAAAAAATAAAAGCAA
>CAZULJ010000027.1:0-4221 GCA_964621195.1 uncultured Candidatus Saccharibacteria bacterium | reverse complement strand
CCCACCATTTTCCTCTCTGAAATGATTTTTCTAAATTATCAGAACTTTTGTACCTATCTCTAAAGATTTATGAGAATGTATATCTTTTAAAAAAGGATTATTTGCTAAAAGATTGTTTTTCCCCTCTTCACTACCATAATATTTAATTGCCAAGTCTATTATTGCCTCATTATGGTTACATATGTATTCAAATTCTGTTTTATACTGAACTGGGAAATCCTCTTTGAACTCAGGCTTAAAAGGTCTTTCTTTAACTTCCCAAATAGACAGATCTCTTATTTCAAAATGTAAATGCGGTACAGTCCAACATACAGTATCTCCGCTTCTTGCAATTAACTCTCCTTCTTTTACAATATCTCCAAACTCCTTATTAAAACTATCTAAATGCCCATATAGGTGTAATAAATTGCCAGTTCTAATTCTCAATACTTTTCCCATACCACGATGATATTCAATACTTACAACAATACCTCCTAAGGATGCATATATGGGTGTACCAATTGGTAAGGCAATATCAATTCCAGGATGTTTCTTATCAAAAAAACTGTATATTTCTTCCCCTCTTAATTCTGTTATGTCTGTAATACCATAATCTTGTGTTATTGGATATTTTTTATCAGTAGGATATGTCATTATTTGAATATTTTACACTAGAAATACAATCAATGTAATTCTCTTCTTTAGTTCCATGCCTGAAAGTGTAGCCCATAAATTTTTGATATAATATTTTTATGCAATATAAATCCCCAAAACAATATCCAGATCAAGTGATTATAAAGGAGACGAAACATTGGTATCTCACTCTTTGGGAAAACCAATATTATCTAGGTAGAGCAAGTGTGGAGTATAAGGGTCTGTCCAAAAAACATCTTTCTGAATTAAGTAATGAAGAAATTCTTGAACTATTCTCGTTGATTAAAAAGTACGAGATAGCACTAAAGAAAACTTTTGATACTACTAATTTCAATTGGACTTGCTTGATGAATAATCAATATAAAGAAAAGAATAGAAATAATCCAGAGCCATTACATTTACATGTATGGCCCAGATATAAATATACTTTTGAGTTTAATGGAGAAGTATTTAAAGATGAGGTTTTCGGACATCACTATGATAAATATAAAGAAAAGATTGTTGATAGAGATTATCTTGTAGCTCTTGGTGATAAAATTTTAAGTAATTGGGATAAGTAAAATAATAGGACTTTTAAGTTCCATGCTCAAAAGTGTATCCCACCAATCTTTATATCCTTGTCCTATTTATTTTCTCTCTACCTAAGTGTTGATTTATATGTTTTGTATAATATCCCTGAACTACGCTTCTATAATCAATTCCATTAGTCTTGAAATATTGAAATGTTTCTAAATAATATTTAGTAGGAATATCTGAGGGCTTATTATAATTATTTCTCTTCAAATGCTCTTTTATGTAACTCAGTTGGTTTTTTGTAAATAGTTTTTTAAATGTATCCAGTACATTACTATTCATCTGGTTAAATATGTATGTGATAAAGTCTCTGTATAGTTTGAACTCTGTTTCCGGATTATCTTTCTTTGTTATCCTTAATAGAACAACATCTACATTTGGAACAGGCTCAAAATCTCCTCTATCAAAATTCTCAGTAACACATAATTCATAAGTTGAGGAAAGGATTGCCGCTATCTGTGTGTTTTTTAATATACCAATATATCTTTCACTCGTCTCTTTTTGAACAAAGAGATGTGCCTCTAACAATTTAGACTCAATATCTGTAATTTTATTAATAATATCTGATGTTAAAGAGAATGGTATATTTGCAAACACTTTGTATTCTTTATTAGGCAGAGTAGAGGTAAGGAAATCTTCATTCTTTAGAACAATATTAGGGTTATATTTAAAAAGTTCTTCCAATATACCGGAATATTTTGGATCTAATTCATATGCTACTACATTGTCACAATGTTTTGCCAGTTCTTGTGTTATTACACCCCTACCTGCACCGATATCAATTACAGTATCAGAGGAGTGTAGATTAATAGAGGATATTATTTCTCTTAGTTTTTCTTTGTTTGTATATAAGTTCTGAGTGTATTGAATATCTACCATATATATGGATTATATCATCAGGATTAAGAAAATAGGACTCTTAAGTTCCAGGCCAAAAAGTGTGTTCCACCATCCCTATTTTCCTGTATAATACTTTTATGAAAACCCTTAAACCTTTAGCATTAAAAGATAAAGATACTATTGGAGTAGTGGCACCTGCATATCCCTTCCCTTCAAGTAATCAACCTGAATATTACCAATCGTACCTCAAAGGCAAATCTGAATTAGAAAAGATGGGGTTCAAAGTAAAAGAATCTTCAAACCTAAAAGCTGTAGAGTGGTGGAGGGCAGGTACTCCGAAACAACGGGCAGATGATATTAACAATATGTATAACGATCCTGAAGTAAAAGCAATAATTGCTCACGATGGTGGAAATGACTGTATTTCGGTTCTTGAATATCTAGATTATAATTTAATTGCTAAGAATCCTAAACCTTTCATTGGTTTTAGTAATATTACTAATATCCACTCAGCAATCTATACGAAAGTCGGATTACTAGGATTTCATATGGGATTATTAACATATGAACTAGGTAATTACTGGCAAGTTGCAGATGAACAAACAAAAGAGAAAGGATTTAACTATTTCCGTAGAGTAATCAGTAGTACAGAACCATTGGGGACAATAGAACCACTAACAAAATGGGAGACTTGGAAAGAAGGAAATGCACAAGGGAAACTATTTGGTGGCAATCTTAGTATGCTAGATTCTTTAATTGGAACTCCTTACTTTCCTAATGTTGAAGATCTTAGGGGTAGCATTTTTTTCTGGGAATTAGATAACTCTCCTTCTTATAGGATAGAGAGAGTTCTAACACATCTAAAATATATTGGCTTGTTTGATGTTATCTCCGGAATGATTATTGGGAAACTAGTTGATATGAAACAAAGTTCACAAGGGGAGTTGACAGAGCCCTCACATAAAGAATTAGTTAATTCTGTTATGAAAGATTTTTCCTTTCCTATCCTAGCAGAGGTTGATTTTGGACATAAGATGGTTCAAATACCAATGATAATAGGTTTGAATGTAAGCATAGATGCTACAAATAAAAAGTTGGAGTATTTAGAACAAGCTGTTTTATAGAATTGTTATAAAAGATATCCTACTTTTAAGTTCCATGCTTTTTAATATCGTCCACCATTTTTTGAATTTCCTGTATAATTATTAATAACTTCTTATTTAAAGTAAGAATGAAGAGTATTTTAAAAATTGTTGTTTTTTGTCCAGAAAGTCATACAGACAAAGTAATAAAAGCTATGGCTGATAAAGGGGCAGGTGTGATTGGTGATTATACCCATTGTGCATACATTACAAAAGGATTCGGAAATTGGATGCCAGAAGAAGGTTCAGATCCATACTCAGGTAAAGTAGGGCAAATGAGTAGAGAAGAAGAAAATAGAATTGAAATGGTTTGTCCTAAAGGTAAGGTTGACGAAGTGATTCAAGCTATTAAAGAAGTTCATCCATATCAGACACCAGAAATTGATATTTATGGAATAGAATTAGTATAAGTCTAAGATTAAGATTAAGACTACTCCATTTTTAAGTTCCAAGCTATCCAACACATCCCACCATTTTCTGATACAATACTTCTCATGATAATAACAAAAGAAAATATAGCAAGTTTAATACTTAATCCTGAGAAGAAGTTCTTACTAATACAAAGGGCTCCTAAAGACGACTCCCTTCCAGGGTTCTGGGAATTACCATCTGGTGGAATAGATAAGGAGGAAGATATGGAAACAAGTGTAATTAGAGAAGTAAAAGAAGAATCTGGTATAGATATATCCAATGAAAATCTTAAACTAGTAGATTCAGAAAGTTATAGCTTTACAAAAGAGAATGGAGATATTAAGAATGTTACAGAAACTACATACTTAGTATCTTTGGATAATACTCCAGAGGTAATACTTTCAGATGAACATGTGAATTACCAATGGGTATCACTACTAGAATTAGAAGATGTATTTGAAGATAAGGAAGATCTAATATACAAGAGGGTTAATAGAATTTTCAAACAAGAAAATTTATAATCAATAGTAGGTCGGTTGTGAGTTGGTAGAAGCTCACATTGCGAGTCCCTGCTTATACGTTGTAAAAGGCGAAGATAAGGTGGGGCGTTTAGCAATCTAGC
>CAZULJ010000026.1:0-4607 GCA_964621195.1 uncultured Candidatus Saccharibacteria bacterium | reverse complement strand
GAATATCTTGTAAAATATATATTATGCTAAAGATACTCTTTGTTTCTGTAATAATCTTTCTTTTCCTTTTCCTACCACAAAAGATCTCTGAGTTAGAAGTACAAGAAAAGAAAGAAGAGACAATTGAAGAAAAGAAACTTTTTGAAATAAATGAGCCAACTGATGCAACCGAGATAGAAACAGTGGAAAAAGAAGAAGAGACATCACAGGGGAATCAAAGTAACGACTGGTGGAGATATCCAGAAGAGATATTGACTACAAAAAGAAGTGGAGATGACCTTCTTGTACTAGTAAACAAGCAGTACAAACTACCTAGTACATATGCACCAACGGATCTAGTGAAGGCAAGTAATGCCGGAATTAGGAGAGGTGATAGCTATTACCTTCGAAACATAGTTATCAACGATCTTAAAGATATGATTCTAGCTGCACAAAGTAGTGGTATTGATCTTAGTATTGTATCTGGATATAGATCATATTCTACGCAGGTTAGTACATACAATTACTGGCTTACAAAAAACAACAATGATGTTGAGTATGTTGATACATTTTCAGCAAGGCCTGGGCATAGTCAGCACCAATTAGGTACAGTTATTGATTTCAGTAGTAATGAAATTAGTGATGCACTGGGGGATAGCTTTGGTAATACAAATGCTAGCAAGTGGTTAAAGGAGAATGCCTACAAATATGGTTTCGTAATTTCATATCCCCAGGGATATGAGAGTATTACTGGGTATAAGTATGAGAGTTGGCATTACAGATATATTGGAAAGGAGTATGCTACTCAGATGGTAAATAATGGTATGATATTGGAGAATTACTTAAGAAGTAAAAATTAAAATATGTTTAGAGATCCTACAGATACACAAGAAAGAACACTAAGGGGATTTAGGCCTGAGGTTTTGGATATGTATGACAGGGATTTACCAGAGATCGTGGCACCTCCTCACGGATATCAAAATACAACAGCCTTCTATGGTGAGATAAAAAGTGCAAGAGATATACAAGAAGAATTCGTAGCAGAAACCCCCATATATGAAAGTGTTGATTATGCAATACATTCAAATCCTAATACCTCCGAGGATGTAGTAGGTATTATGCAGGGTAGAGAAATCAACTCATATACACTAGATACAGTACAAACTCCAACAGAAGTAGAACAGAATGGTAGTAAAAGACACTGGGATCATCTTTTAAAAACAATTCCTAGAGATTCAAAGATTTCCTTTGCTCAGGGATTAGCAGTCATAGACTTCCCAATGAGTTGCCCTGATGGGATAAATAATAATGGGACAATGGTTTTAGATTTAAGGAATGGTTCAGAGAAAGATGGTTTTAGGATTCAAACATTCCTACAAACAGGAGAGAATGGAACTATTTCTCCATCCGCAATATTTCAAAGAGAGGACATAGAGGTTCGATTTAAAGAGGAGTTTACATTTGTAAGATGGTTTCAGAGAGTACTTGGAAGAAGAACAAGAGCAACTGCTGGAAGAGAAGATGGAAAAAATAGGATTAATGTCCATGAGATATATCACTCTAGCGACACCCATGAACAGTATACTGATATCCCTCTTTTCTTCCATGAACTCTCACATGTAAAAGATGCTGGCAGAACAACAATGACAAAAGAGGAGCGCAGGATGTTTGCTACTGCATATTTCGTTGATAAATATTTTCCACTTGCAGCATCGGCCACCGGCATTAATGCTATATTAGGAACATATCAACCATGGATGCTACTTTTTACAGGAGGGTTAATAACGCTTGATAGAATACTGCATAAGTTATCAAGAGATCCTGACAATGATGTTGGGAAGGCATTTCAAAAGATTTGGAGAACAGAGACAGAGGCGAGATTTTCTCAAAAGGTTGCTGCAGATCTAATGGTTGCAAATGGGTTTGCTGCTGATACAAGATCTTACAAGCATATTCTTGACCTATATCAACCAAGTAATTGGAGTATGGTTGATGAATTTACAAGAGAAGCCGAGAAAGAATTAAGAAGGAGAAATCCACAACCTTTACCTAATCCTGCAATATAGAATGGAAAAAAAGAAAATATTAAAAGTACTTACTAAGTCATATATGATATTAGGAGTTCTTTTCCTTTTCATAACAGCAATTTTAATAGCTTTTCCCGTAATTCCCTACCTGTGGTACAGAGTGAACCCCCAGGCAACAGAGGAAGACGTAGAGAAGATTGCAAAAGAAGTATTGGATATCGAGGAGTTAACCAATGAAAATGAAAATGGAGATCTTCCTGTCCCTCCCTTTAGGGAAGATCTACCAGAGGGGTTTTGGGTTGTAATTCCAACGATTAATGTGAATTCTCCAATCTCTACAAACAAAGATTACAGAAAAGCTCTCGTCAACGGAACATGGATAGTTCCTGACTTCGGAAATCCAGAACAGGATACTTTACCTATAATTCTTGCCGCTCACCGATTTGGTTATTCTAGCTGGAGCCAAGAGACTAGAAACAGAATCTCCTTCTTTAATCTTCCAAATACAATTGTTGGTGATGAGATATCAGTGTATTGGAATCAAAGAGAGTATGTTTACAAGATTTATGGACTAGAGGAGAACGTAAATATTACAGACTACAATGCAGATCTTATTCTTTATACATGCAAATATTTCAACTCCCCAATAAGGATTTTCAGATACGCAGAGCGTATCAGATAGGGCGCCAACTATAAGCCCCACCGGAGAAAGGACGCCTACGCGTCCTCCTTTTATATTGACGTATTCGAGGTCACCTCTCAAACCCATAGTATGTACAATTGGGCCAGAATATAATATAATGTTGTTGCATTTAATTTAACTAGCCCTTTTAAATATGAGGAAGTTAATAGCAACAGTTATTGCTGCTGCAGTATTCTTCTCAATAAATGTTTCAAATGTATTAGCGGATGGAAATCCATATGGTCCTTATAACCCATATGAACCTCACAAACCTATTCCAACAGGTTTCGAGGATACTACAATTTTCTTCATTGCAGCATTAGTAACATTTACTTTGGGAATGAGTCTATTGTCAGTAGCAAAAACCATGAAGGCAAAGCAATCTATCTAACAAGGTAGATTGCGCCTTCGGGCGTTTAAATGCAAATTATTCACTATATATTTATCTACAAAAATGAAACTATCTTTGGTTATACCAACATACAAAAAAGAAAGAGAAGTTTTGGATCAATTAGAAAGATTGTACGGATATCTTTCTAGAAAAAATCCTAATTTTGAACTCATCTTCGTAATCGATGGGTATGTTGATAATACTAAAGATATTTTAAATACCTACATTAAAGAGAATAAACTTTCAAAAGCAACTGTAATCGGATACAAAACAAACAAAGGTAAGGGATATGCTGTTAGATACGGAATGAAAAGAGCCAATGGAGATATCATTGGTTTTATCGATGCAGACACAGATATTCAAATAAGAACATTAGGATATGCCCTAAAAGCAATAAAGAGAGACTCTGTTATGGCTGCTATTCCTTCTAAGTTACATGAGGATTCTAATATTGAGATGACTTTTAAAAGAAAGGTCCTTTCTTACGGCTTAGTTTTTACAAACAAAATCCTTTTACAATTACCTAAGAATGTTTCTGATGTTGGTTGTGGTTTAAAACTTTTTAAAAGGGTTGCTCTAAAAAGAATCTTGCCTAAATTAAAGGTTAATAGATTCGCAATAGACTCTGAGATATTAAATGAGATTGGTAAGGTAGGTTACACAGTAGAGGTTACACCTTTCTTCTTAAACAAAAATAGAAGTGATAGTACTGCTGCAAATATTAAGGAGAGCGTAAGAATGATAAAGGATATTGTAAATATATCAAGAAGTAATAATGTATTACCTTCTGTTAATTTCTTAAACATATTTAATAGGTAATAGAACTTTTAAGTAGGGTAGAATACTCACCTCTACTTCTTTGCTCATTAACAAATATTGAGTGGGTTACAGAATATATTGACAAGTTTTACGACCCATAGTATAATGTAGTTAGAAAATTAATACTTGCTCATTAATAAAAGAATACTTCATAGATTGATAAGAGTTCATACATAGAGATAGCGATATCTTTAATATGAGTTCTTATAGAACTCTAAGTTCTTTAAAAGTTTCTGAGTATATTATATAGACTTATGTCTTTATATACACAGATAAAATAGCGTGTGATGCAAAAAAGCTAGAAATATATTCTTAGATATATCTAGGTAGAGTTAGAGATATTTATTAATTTAGATATTTGTAATTCTACCTAGAGAGGAGAAATACAAGGCAGACAGCCAAGTACCTCTATATCGATCCCGAGTGGGAGAGATGAAAATCTAGGAATAAAAAATCCAAGGAGAAACGATCGTGAAGAAAATTTTGTTTGCTATGTTCATTGTAGCAGCCCTGCTGGTGGGTGTCGCCTATGGCGAGATGAATCCGGTCAGCTCGGCTAAAGCCGATGGTGGCTCGGAAGGGCAACAGGAGTGCCAGACCTACTTCGGCGGGATTCTGGAACTGTGCGCAACCATCAACCTGGATGGCGATGCTGACCTGGATGGCGATGCCGACCTGGATGGCGATGCCGACCTGGATGGCGATGCCG
>CAZULJ010000025.1:0-5007 GCA_964621195.1 uncultured Candidatus Saccharibacteria bacterium | reverse complement strand
ACAATCTTTATAATGATTATTCTTTTTGATATAATTGCCCATGCAATGGCAAGATAAGTTAATAAAAGATCCAGGGAAGATTTTGTTAATGCTTTCTGGGGGAAAGGATAGTGTATATTGTCTTGCTCTATTACAAGATTTAGGTTATGAAGTTGATCCGATCTTCTTTACTCATGCTTGGAGTTGGAAAAATAGTCATTCAGAAGCGCTGAGAGCATCTCAGACATTTAATAAAAATCTGTTAAAGCTCGATATCTCGGAAGAGTTTTTCAAAGTTGTTAGCGAAAATTCTTGTGGCAGACCTTGTCGTTTTTGTAAACCCATTATGTATCGAGAAGTCATCGACTACGCTCTGAAAAATGATTATAGGTATATTTGTGTAGGTGATAACGCATCTGACACAATTGTTTCAAGATTAGAACAGTATCTTAAGGTTGAGGATGAAAGAAATATTGATTTATCAGTTAATGGTTATTTAGATTGCGTTGAACAGGGCCTTCCTGTACCCAATAAATTAACGGTTATTCGACCTATTATTGGTTTAACTGCTGAAGAAGTAGAGAAATCACTTTTAGAAGAGTTCAATTATAAAGTTCAGAAGAACCATGAGACAGGGGATAAATATCATGGCTATTGGAGGGAAGGGTGTCCTATACAGTATACAGATCCTGGTTTTATTCATACTAAAGCAAGCCTCTCCTTTGTCTTAGAAGCTAATGAAAAAGCTGTTGAGTATGCTAAAAAGAAAGGATTCAGAGCGTCTGTCCATTATCCTTCAGGTCATATTGTTACAGTTCCTTCAGGATTTGAAGATGAAATATATACTCATCTAAAGATGAGTGGTATTGAACTCCCCACCCGGTCATTTACGAAAGAAACACCTTATATAGAACACTGGGTAATTGAAATCTTAGATGTGCCTAGTTATTATCTTGAAAAGTTTGAAAGATTGGAGCCTTTGGCTTCAAGATTCGCCGAAAGATTAAAGGTTAAAGTTGTTGGGACTCAGCATAAACAGTTTGAGCCCTTTGGAGTTAGTATTGTAAAAATATTAGAAGAATCACACTTAGCTTTTCATAGTTGGCCAGAGAATAATTACCTACATATAGACTTACTTTCTTGTGAACATCTAAATCTCATTTCTGAAGAGTTAAAAATAGTGTGTTCTGAAGTTTTTAAATCAAAAAATATTATTTTAAATCAAATAGATTACCGTAATGGAAAAGAATCTTATAGAAAGAATTGATTGGAGCATTATAGTTGAAGATAAATCGGAATTAAGTCTGTATAAGAAGGTGTTGGATGATATCCTTTACTATCTTAATTGTAATTCAAGAGCAACTTTTCAACAAATAGTAAAATTTGTAAACGGTAGTGATCGTAGAGTTTTGAGGTTGTTAGACCAATTGGTAGAATATAATATTATCTATTTTGATTATCCCTTTTTTTACAGTAGAGAAGAAGAAGACATAAACTCCTTGACACCTGACAGTGTTCGTTGTCCTTCGTGCCATTCGCATATGATATCGCTTGATAACGGATTAGATAGAGTTTCAAAAATAATGCAAAAAATCTTTGAATCTAGAATTGAACCTACATTTGTCTTTGATCAAAGACCTGTGAATTGGCAAACTTCTGTGCGTAGAGTAGGGTATATGATATTGCGCGGAGATATTAAAGGTAAGGAAATAGCTGTGCTAGGAGATGATGATTTGACCAGTATCGCATTGGCACTTACAGGTTTGGCAAAGAGGGTTACATTGTTTGAGATTGATAAGCGAATTACCAATCTTGTTCGCAAACTATCTCTTGAATATGGTTTTGATATTGAGGTGGTTGATGTAGATTTGACTGATGGTATATCTGATGAATATCATTATCGATACGATGTATATACAACAGATCCTACACCGACGAAAGCTCCATTCTCAACATTTACTGATCAAGCCTTGTTGTTATTAAAGAAAGAAGAAGGTTGCATAGGTTATTCATCTATATATCCTTCTTGTAAGGTATTAAGTATTGATATCCAGAAAATCTTAACAGAAATGGATTTTATGATTACGGATTTGATCCCATATTTTACTCAATATGATTTTATTGAACACACTTATAGTGATGGTGACAAAACTTTGCTATCCAAGTACGCTTCTACAGAAGAAAAAATATCATTTTATGAATACCTACTTAGGTGTGAGACTACTAAAGATACTCATATTTTGGGCTTAGATTTTGAACAGGAAGATATTATTGGTACTGCTACAAAGAGAGTTTTAGAAAACCCTAATGCGGATCCATTGTTATCTAAAAAAGGTGCGAATGAAGATATGAAAAAATATATAGATAAATTAAAGTCCTTATAGTGATATGAAAAAAAACAGAGTAGTTGTTGATATACATATAACAGGTCATTGTAATATGAATTGTGAATTTTGTTGCGGCGCTCCAAAGCACTTACCAGGGCCATCTTTCTCAGAGTTTAAGCAGCTTGTGGATAAGATTTGTTTGTGTGGAGTGACAACATTGGTATTTACTGGAGGTGAACCTCTATTGAATCCTGACCTTCTTGATTGTATTAAATATACTAAAGAAAAGGGGCTTGAAATTTATTTGTCTACAAACGGATTGTTACTAGATGAAGAAAAATACGACCAGATAGCACCATATATATCTGTATTAGGATTGCCTCTAGATGGTTCTACGGGTGAAATGAATAAGACTTGTACAAGGAATTTTGAATTATTTGATAGTACTGTGCGGATTCTTACATTCTTAAAGAAAAAGAATGTTAAACATATTGTTAAGGTCGGTACAGTTGTTAACAGGATAAATATCAATGATATAGAGAATATTGGAGATGTATTATTTAATACAGAAGCTATATTTGAACCAAATGTATGGAGATTGTATCAATTTTCTGCCTTGATGGAAGGAGCTTCTCATAAGGGGAAATTTGAAGTTTCTGACGCCGAATATATTCAAATTGTTGAAGAACTTCAAAAGTTACCATATGGGAATAAAATCAGTGCATTGTCTGATGGTGATTCCGATTCTTCATACTTTTTTATTAACCCTTTAGGTGAGTTTACGGTATTAAAAGATAATGAATATAAAAATTATGGTAATTTATTAGAAATATCAACAACAGAACTTAAATCTATTTTCTACTCAAATGCAAATGTCGTTTCCAGAGGATCAAAAAATCGAAGTTGGCTTTCAAAGTAATTGCTATCAACCGTATCTGATGTTAAAGCCTTATTTTTTGAGAAATATGCACATTTTAACAAGGGAGTTTTTTGCCCAGTTTGATTTGCGGCTTAAATATGCATATAAAATTAATAAGTGGAGTAAAATTGCCCTGGAAATATATCAACCAACTGTTAAGAAATTGGGTAAAGACTTTGAACTAGGTTTGTTGGGTCATATAGATTGTATAACAACTTTTTGGAAGGATGAGGCTCTGCTTTTATTTTTTGAGCCGATGGAACCTGAGGAAGAATCTTTTAAAAAAGTTATGAAATTAAAAAAACATATTCGTGCTAAACTACCGGGGGGGCCTGAGGGCAAGGACTACATTTTTTTATCAAATTTAAACAATGTTGATATTAATAAAGAATTGAAAGATAGGCTTCCTAGTGTCTTACCAAGTTTAGGTGATAATCCAATATCTTCTCATGAAGGTGCTTGGGATTATTTCTTTTTTAAACATGTTCATTGTCCAGATACTATTGCTGAATGTAAGGACGAAATCTTAATCTATATGAATAACCATATTTTAGATGATACTAATTTCATATCGGTAAAAGATTTTGATATTATGGTTCGAAATTGTACATATGTAATACCACGTAATTTAATTTAAGTATAATTTATATGGAAATAACATTTTTAACAGGCAATGCAGATAAGATTAATTCTGCAAAAGCAGTATTTGATCAATTTCCACAGATAGTATTATTAAATGAAAAAGTTGATACTGTAGAAATTCAGAGTCTAGATGTTCAAGAGGTGGCCGAGTATGCTGCCGTTGAAGCGGCTAATCGTCTAGGAAAGAGTGTGTTTAAACTTGACTCTGGCTATTATTTCAAGGGCTTGAATAATTATCCAGGAGCATTAGTTAAGTACTTTAACAACGCTTTTGATAGTAAGGATATCATAAGGCTATTAAGAGGGAAATCCAAAATCGTTATTGTAAGAGAATGTTTATCTTTTTGTGAACCAGGGGGAAAACCATTGAGTTTTGTTTCAGAACTCGAAGCTGAGATTATTTCTGAACCCCAAGGTGAAGGTGGAAGTATTGATAAAATTATAAGATATAAGGGATTTGAAAAATCTCAAGCAGCTTCTAATTATGATGAAATAGTTAAGTACTGGAACTCTGAACTCGATCACTACAAACAATTCGCAGAATATCTTACATCAAAGATTTAATTAGTTACAGACTTAAGGATAGGACTTTCAATAGACAGTGTTAGGTAAGTATTACCATCGATTCTGAATTCACGTCCTCCAAGTGCGTCAGGAACAGAAAAGAAATAATCATTTTCATCATCATCTTCTCTTGTAAGTTGTAAATCCTCGTATGTAAGTATGCGTCCGATAATGTTGTCATTAGGAGGTTCTGTATTAACATTTTGATCTAATATTTCAAGAGCAGTAAGTATTTTATTGTCTTGTAAAGAAAAAGCATTCATTAACCAACCACTTGTTTGTCTGGTTGTGTCGTGGGTTGACTGCATTGGACCATCAGCATCTTGACAGCTCTCCACCAAGCCCTCTCTGGCTTCTTCCTTATTCTTAAGTTCCAAAGTAACAATGGTTTTTAATGCTGTAAAAGCTCTTCTCTTTAATGATGGGGGTTGTTCTCGCTCCATGTTCATGATTATACATTAGTTGAAATATATTTTCCATTGTAAATTCCCACTTTTTAATAAGGAATATCAGCTTCGAACCAAGGATACTAAAAACTATTCGAATATTCACACTTTTTTATCCACCAGGATGTGA
>CAZULJ010000024.1:0-5014 GCA_964621195.1 uncultured Candidatus Saccharibacteria bacterium | reverse complement strand
TATGTCTGTTTTAAGTTCTATCAGACATATAGAGATCGGGCAATTATGTATGAAGGACAGTTAAAGGAATTAAGTATTGCTGCTAGAACAGACGCATTAACAAAATTACTAAATAGGTATGGATATTGGGAAAGAGTTAAGCAATTATTAAAGTGTGGAGACCCAGAAAGAAAATTAGGTATACTCCTTGTTGATATGGATCATCTGAAGAAGATTAATGATGAAAAAGGACACAGTGTAGGTGATAGAGCAATAAGGCAGATAAGTAGTTTGATATCTAGCTCTATACGTCAAAGG
This sequence comes from uncultured Candidatus Saccharibacteria bacterium, assembly GCA_964621195.1. GTDB lineage: Bacteria > Patescibacteriota > Dojkabacteria > SC72 > SC72 > UBA5209. Next base: position 4,717 of record CAZULJ010000024.1, on the reverse strand, counting down.
GATGTCGGTGTTAGGTATGGTGGTGAAGAGTTTGTAATTGTAGTAGAAGAACTATCTGGGAGTAAGAGTACTGCTGTCGGTTTGGCAAAGAGGTTACTAAAGGACATAAATGAGAGTAGGAGGAATTTCCTTACAACGGCATCTATTGGTGTACATATTGTGAAGGTTGGCGATTTTACTAAGCACTTAAATAGTGAGAAAGATTTAAAAGATGCTTGGAATCGGGCTGTTGATATCGCAGATGAGATGGTATACAAAGCAAAAGAAAACGGCCGTAATCAGGCCGTTTACTCAGATGCTGTTAAAACTGGTTAACTAAGAATTCCTTTCTATTGCTTCTACAAATGATTCTTTTGGTTGTAAACCAATCATGGTTTCAACAATTTCACCATCTTTAAAAAGCATAACAGTAGGTATACTCATTATTCCATATTTCATTGGAAATTCTCTCTCTTCATCTACATTCATTTTACATACCTTTGCTTTCTCTTTTACATCCTCAGATAGCTCTTCAATGATAGGGCCTAACATCCTACATGGTCCACACCATGGTGCCCAGAAATCAACTAAAACTAATCCCTTTGCATCTAATACCTCTTCTTGGAAGTTGCTGTCTTTTACGTGTACTAGTGACATCTTTGTAAATACTTAAATTATGTTGCTAATAGGCAATTCTGTCTATTCCTAGTATAATTATATCATGAAGAGACTTAGATTGACTAATAATAACTGGGACGAAGTAATTAAAACTGCTGTAAAAGTACTAAATAAAGGAGGACTTGTAGTATATCCTACTGAAACATGCTACGGTATTGCAGTAGATGCTACAAATGAAAAGGCCCTAAGTAAGCTTCTTTCTTACAAGACCTTTAGAGGGTCAAAACCAATATCGGTAGCAGTATCAAGTAAGGAAATGGCAGAGAAGTATGTATCTCTTAATGATATGGCAGAGAACATATACAAAAACTATCTACCTGGACCGATTACCGTTGTATCAATGAATAAAGGAAATCTAAAACCACCGGTAGTATCAAGACAGGGTTCTACAGGGATAAGGATACCTGATTACAAGTTTACTCTTAAATTGATTGAAGCTTTTGGTAGGCCCATTACAGCTACTTCTGCAAATGTATCATACAAACCACATCCATACAGTATTGATCAATTGATAAAAGATTTACCTAAGAAGAGTTCCTCTTTGATCGATATGTATATTGACGATGGTGAATTACCAAGAAATGTACCCTCTACAATATTAGATACGACAATGAATACATTAACTGTTTTAAGAGAGGGTAAGCATAAATTTGAAGATGCAATATTACAAAGTACTCTACTTGAAGAAAAGGTTACCAAAACACCCGAAGAAACATCTGAGATGGGCTTTGAGTTCTCTTCCGAATATCTCAAAGAGAACAAGGGTAGTATTGTAGTTGCACTGAGTGGAGAGTTGGGTGCTGGTAAAACACAATTTACAAAAGGAGTTGGTAAGGGTCTTGGTGTAGAGGAATTGGTAAATTCTCCAACATATACCATTATCAATGAATATGAATATGAAAAATCTGTACTTGCACATATGGATACTTGGAGACTAATGGATGAAGAGGACCTCAATAGGTCTGGATTGATGGAGCATTTAAATAAAGGGAATATTGTAGTAATTGAATGGGCAGACAAATTCTACCAAGAGATAGAAGAGATCTGTAGAAAGGAAAATATCCCTATGTACAAAGTTACTTTCAAATATATTTCATTAGAAGAAAGAGAGGTGAAGATATATGGTACTAACTAAGGAATTGTTACAAAAGAAACCATTGATAGTTGCATTTGATACAAGTTGTGATGATACCTCTGTAGCATTACTAAGAGGTCGTGAGGTAATCTCTAGCGAACTCTCTTCTCAAATAGAGCTACATTCAGAGTTCGGTGGTGTTGTACCAGATCTTGCAAGGAGATTGCATGAAGAAAATATTGAGGGAGTATACAATTTAGCATTAAACAGTAATCCCGGAATGATTAATAATGTTGACTATGTTGCAGTAACATATGGACCTGGATTAGCGATAGATTTAGAGGTAGGTATTAAATACGCTAAGGATTTGGCTATTAGATATGGAAAACCATTAGTACCTGTTAATCATATGGAAGGTCATCTTTTTTCATCCTTACTTCTTAACTCAAAGGGTAATGGGTTAGTAAGTGATGATGATCTTGTAGGTTCATTCCCTGCATTAGGGTTACTTATGTCTGGTAAACATACAGAGATTGTATATATTGAAGAGATAGGTAAATACAAAAAGCTAGGGCAGACATTAGATGATGCTGCAGGTGAAGCTTTTGACAAGGTGGGTAGAGTTTTGAATTTGGGTTATCCAGGAGGGCCAGTTGTAACTGAGTTTGCGAAAAGAGGTAAGAGTGGGGTCATTACTTTTACTACACCTATGAAAAACTCCGGAGATTTGAATTTCAGCTATTCTGGTTTGAAGACTGCGGCACTGTACAAATCAAAAGAATTAAGAGAAAAGGGTATTCCTGAAAGAGAGTGGATATATGATTTCTGTAGAGGTTTTGTTGATGCAATTATTGATTCTGTGATAATAAAGTTGGAGAGAGCGGTTAAAGAGCATCCAGAGGTAAAGAGTGTATTTGTAGGTGGTGGTGTGTTTAATAGCGAGGAGATACTAAGAAGGGTAGGTACTGTTGTAAGATCGTACAATCTTAACTATTACTATCCAGAAATAGAGTACAGGAGTGATAACGCGGCTATGATAGGAGTGAGTGCATATATGAATATATTACAAGAAAGATATCTTACCAAAGAAAAAGATATTCAGGAGCTAGATAGAGATCCAAGGCTTTCGCTTTGACAGTTTTCAATTAGTTAGGATATAATCCGATAGTTTCCACAAGGGGGCTGGTAGGGAAGTGGTCATCCCACTGCGCTCGAAACGCAGGGATCGGAGGTTCGAATCCTTCCCAGCCCGCCTTTGTCGGTGGACAGTAGTAGGAGCACGGTCGTTACAAACCGAAAGTGAGGGCTCTCCCTTCTTTTGCTCCTACTACTGGTATTTCCTATTTTGAAATTATCTCCTCGATCTCAAGCAATCTATTGTATTTTGCCAATCTTTCGCCTCGATCTGGTCCTCCGAATTTTGATTGTTGAGCGGGAGTACCTACCACGAGGTCTGCAATAAATGAATCGTTTGTTTCTCCGCCTCTATGAGAAATAATTGCATTCATACCGTTATCAACTGTCATCTTTATCGCATCTAATGTCTCTGTAACACTCCCTATCTGATTCAATTTTATAAGGACAGCATTCATTGCTTTCATATCTATACCTTTTTGTATGAGTGTTGTATTTGTCACTAAGAGATCATCTCCAACTACTTGATGATTACTACCCATTTCTTCCATAAAGATCTTCCAATCATTCCAAGCATTTTGGTCCAAGATGTCTTCTACAGAGTAGGTTGGATACATTGTATACCAGCTCTTTTGCAAATCTATCCACTCTCTTGCGGTTAGAGATCTTTTCTCGCTTTTTAGATCATACATTCCAGTTTCTTTGTTAAAGAATTCCGATGATGCCACATCTACTGCTAATTCAAATTGATTTGCATATCCTTTTGACTCTATTCCAGACATCATAATGTCCAGTGGTTCTCTGTTTGAAGTGAGTTCTTTAGGGGCGTATGCACCTTCATATCCAACTCCTACTGAGTATTCTTTCTGATGTAGTATGTCGTGTATCGCATGGAATATCTCACTGCTTGCTCTTAGTGTCTCTCTAAAATTTGGAAATGCATTCTCTTTTGGGATTATCATAAACTCCTGTATGTCGGTAGCCCAATTGCCATGCTTCCCACCTTCCATTAGAAGTATCATTGGTCTTGGAAGTTTAAATTTGTTTTCATTGTACTCTCTGTCCCAGTAAATCATTCCTAGATATTCGTAAAGTTGTAGTCCTACTCTTTGTGCACTTGCTCTACAAAACGCCATTGAAACGGAGAGTATAGAGTTTCCCCCTAATTTTGATTTGTTCTTTGTTCCATCAAGATCGATTAGAAATTGGTCAAACTCTTTCTGTGATTCAAATTCTCTATCAACAACAGCTTCCTTTATTACTGTATTTACTATCTCAACTGCTTTTAATACGCCATCTCCATTGTATCTGCCTTTATCCTCATCTCTTAATTCTAATACTTCGTTTTCACCGGTAGATGCACCTGATGGTACTTCTCCTCTTGCCTTGTCTCCACTCCATAGCTCTATTTCTGTTGATATTGTAGGTATTCCTCTAGAATCTAAGATTTCAATGGCTTGTATGTTTCGAATTTTCATAATTTCTATCAGCAATTTATTACTTGATTGTTGCATAAAGGGGGAGTATGGGCAAGACCTCCTCAGATTGACTTATAGTGTTGCTAAATATATAATTGCGATACTGTTGTAGACACGGTATTTTTACTTACATGTTTAGTGTCGAATACATAGATTAGACACTGACCTGTAGTCTCAACGGAGACTGCCCCTGTTCTTTAAAAAGTGAATAGGGAAAAATTTACCGGTCTATTAATTTCCGACAAAAAAGCGTCTCTCACAAAAGCAGGGAAACTTCTCTGTCGGAAATTAAAAAATCAATAGCCAAAGGAGGCCAAGATGATAGAACTTGATATCTGGGCCATCCTATGGCCAGTCTTCAAGCAGATTTGGG
>CAZULJ010000023.1:2864-5532 GCA_964621195.1 uncultured Candidatus Saccharibacteria bacterium | reverse complement strand
AATAATTTAGATACAATTCCAATCTCCTTAACTTCTATATCATCCAATTGAAATTCTCTGCCGCGATAACCTGTAATAACTAAAGTAAAGCTAGCAGCTCCAACTGGTGCCTTTAACACAATTGATCTTTTATTCCATGACACCACATCATTGTTGTGACATAGTGTATCAATTCGAATCAGAGATCCAGTTCCTCCAGCTCCTGTATACCACTTCGCTTCTACTTTGTATTTAGATCTTTCTATGACTTCTATGAAAGAACCGTACTCTGTTTCAATCATGCCTATATCTACTGCATTATTTCCAGAAGTCGCAGATCCCTCCACTACGACAGAATAATCTGTGTTGGTTTCGTCAAACCACTCTTGAATTTTTGCCGCAGTTAAAGGCATATCATTGTATCCCTCTAATGTAGATGCAGCAGAGACAGCCAATGTGCCTATGGCTGTCGCTTCACGATCTGTACCGGAACCAGAAGCACCCGCCGTAGTCCAACTCGTGCTAGTATTACGTTTGTTATAAGTTACCTGCGTATGTTCATAATCTTCAATCAACCTACGCATTGATATGGTAGTAGATCCTAAAGTAAGACCACCATCTTTTTGTACATAAAATCTCCAACTCGCTCTATCTACCTGCTCAATGACATCTAAGAATGAAGGAACTGCAAATCGAAGCAAGGCTTTTTGTGTAAGCTGTCCAGAATAATAACCAGCAGCAAGCCATGCATTAGAAGCTGGATTTGCTACACTTCCCCATGCAAAATCTGGATTTGATTCATCAATTACAACATTAGATACAACAGGAATGATAGTCTCTTTGTAGAAGTCTCGAGTCCAAAATGTAAATTCGTAATCTTTTTCTGGTGTAACTGCAGTATTACATATCGCAGTCAGTGTTTCTCCATCTTGAGTAGAACCGCGAGTCGCTGAGTACATACATACTTTTCCTACTCGAGTAGGTCCTCCCTCTAGTGCTATACCGAAGTATGAACTCTCTCCAGCACTTGCTGTCCATCCTGTCAATTCATCCTGACTAGCCTCAAAATTTCCGTTTGTAATAAAGTTATCACCAATCGCATCATCCTTATAGACTAGTCCAAATACAGGAGTTCTGCTACCATCCGGAAGCCACATTTCTAAATTACCATAACGCGTAATCTCCTTATCATACTCATCGATGATTGTCGCCTCTTGGGTGATACCAGCAGTTAATCCTTGTAGGGAGATTCCTTCATCGTCAATAACACCCCTTCCGCCCGCAAACAATGCGCGACCAGTTCTAGCATCTAGCCCAAACATAAGTACGCCTTTGTTTACTCCGCCAATTGCCCACGGTACACCTAAGAAATACTCACCAGTAGCACTTACAAATACGCCGATAGCTTCCTTATCAGATGGAGAACTTCCTTTCTCTAATGCATATAATCCACCACTGCGAATAATTCCTAGATTATCTGTAAGATCAGATATGCCACCCGGAATGATAATCTGGCGCGGAGAGATAGTCTGATTCCGAAGAGCATCTAGTTCAGCCTGAATCTCATCTAACTTTGATAAAACATCGTCTACGGTACGAGCCATGCGTCTTTCAACTCCTGTACTAAAGTATAAGTATTCACCGTTTCTTGATAGACATGAGTCCATATATCATCATGGTCTACACCCAAATCAACAGCACCATGAGAAGTCGACATATTGAAACCAAAAATTCTACGAAGTTCATTTTCAAGACGAAACTCGTTCTTGATTACAGCATCCTCTAAATAATATACGGCGTACCCCATGTCAGTTAAGATCATAAGTTGCTCTTCGTCTCGTTTAGCCTGCAACGGAAATGTATGGAAGTCACTCTGTACCTGCAAAATTACTCGCAACATCTCAAAGAGAAAGTCAGCAACGATACCACCAAATTCCATTCTGCCTCCGCTCTGCGATGACTGAAAGTCAAAATCCAGATCGGGAACGAAACCAAAAGTCATTAGTGATTTGAATACGATTCTTTCCCCAAGAGATCCGCGCACGTATGTATCAGGAACCGCTCTTTTTTCTTGTGGATCTTCACCAAGATTAGGTCGCATCAGTCCGCGTCTATGTAATACGAACCACTGAGAATTACCTTTCAGTGCTTCCCTCTTTACGGCATCTTTTGCAAACAGCTTAATAGGTCGATACTTCGGCTGTGGAATTCTAATGCGAGTACCTACAGTTGGATGCGGAACGTCATAGACAGGAACATACACTGATTTTTTTCTAGCCATTTGGTTTTACCTCTACCAAATTTATCTGAGCAACACGCTCAAATCGAGGGTACAGACCTTGATCATTCGGGTCCATCTCGACACCTACCATAAGAACTGATGTCACATAGCAATAATGAGTAATACCTTCTGGACATACAAATGTAATCGGAGACTTAGACGCACGTGCAGCAATCAGATCTTCTACAACTTCTCTAGTTGTCCTGGAATCTTGCTGTTGTTCCATACCAACAAGCGAGTCTCCGACTATGACATTGAATCCGAATCCGTAAAACTCATCTGGTCTCATTAGTAAATCAAACCACACCCGAGTAAGAACGGGCGACTGCGCTGCACTATCCGTAACAAACTTAATCCGATATTGGATTGTCTCGTACTCAACAGTACGATTTCCACCGGGAGTAAATA
>CAZULJ010000023.1:0-2764 GCA_964621195.1 uncultured Candidatus Saccharibacteria bacterium | reverse complement strand
GAAATGACTTGATTTCGCAAAGAGTAGTAAACCATACCATTGAATACAGTAATACCTGCAAAATTGTTTGTAGAGTATTCTGACTTGTAATCTAAAACAGGGCGAAACGACTTCTTATCTTCAGCCAACAGCCAAATACCATTACCCTTTACTGCATATAACTGTCCTGCATAAGATATAAAGTCAAGGATAGGAAGTCCATCTGATCCACAATATATGATGTTAGGATCTGTTGTGACCCCCTCCATGTCTGACATATCTACTTTAGAGGAGTAATGAACCTCGTTAGTACCGTCTACAAATCCATAAAGGAATCCCTGAAACACAGCAAACCGTTTGAAGTCTTGTGTTCCTGTACCAGATCCAGCATCGGTCACAGTACCGGCTGTGTCTAACTTTTGAATTCTGCCCCCATCAGGAGCAAAGAATAAATAAGTCTTAGTAGGCAGCGCATGATTTACAGGTAATGTTGAATATACAGATGTCCAACTTCCTCCTGAATATTTACGCAATCCACTGGCACCCCACGTATAAATGTCACCATTAAATTGACACATCCCATCTTTTCTGGCATTGTCAGTATCAGAAGATACAGCAGCCGTATATAGTAAAACAGCAGCCTCGTGGCGTGTGTCTATGTTTCCTTCGGTCTTCTGATAGCCCATGGCATCTTCGTATCGATGATAACCAAAACCATGACGAAAATCTTGTTGCATCTGGACCTGATACAAGCCCAATTCCGATACGACAATAGATCCACCCGGAGTACTGGCACGCGGAGAGAAGTCCGACATATCCTTCATCTTGTAAGACTTCAAATCTATTCTGAAACGATCTCCGTTAATCTGGACTTCACCGACAGTCTGTGCCATATGCTACCATCCTAACGGACCGCCCCGGTCACTCCGAGTATAAGCTGCAGGATCTTCTGCTAACCATACGGACTGAGAAGGAATAGCCCATCGATTCGTTTGTTTGAATTCTTCTGCCATCTGTAAATGGCGTGCCTCAGATCTCTCCCACTTATCTCGATCTGCCTTATTATTATTCAAGATGTTGCCAAATAGAATAGCGCATGCTTTATGAATGATATACTCTTCTGGCACAATCGTTGTGTCCGAGTCGGCAAATAATGCTGCAGGCTCTGCAACATACTGAATACGAATTCGCAAACCTTCATTACCTGAATATGTACCTACCAGCCGCATAAAATTAGGATATTCAGTTGAGCTAAAACGTACGCCGCGAATTTCATACCAATCCATTCCTGTAGATTCTGGATTCCATACTCTAAATTTAGACGTAGTATTTGGATTGATAGTCCATTCATCTGCTACTGTTACCTCTTGCCCTAACACGGAATCAACCCGTCGTAATTGTCCGGCTCCGGTACCTTCATAAATAGATATGTAGTAATTAGAATCAACCGAAGTTAGATCTACGGAATCAGGAAGCACAGCAGTAGTATCACCAGACGATACTACATTACCAGAGAGATTAGAATTGCTGGTTTCTAGCCACACGCGCAGAGGTGTATAAATATCTGTTGTAAGACCAGTAAGATCGTATGTCATTTTGTCAGTACAAATAACTAATGAGTCGTCTTCTACTACATCGAAGAACGCAGGAAAAGCGGATTTGATTGCTCTGTTAATTGCGCTGTGTATTTCGTGCGGAGAGAATACTGTAGTTAGCTCATAAGAAATAGCGGGATCAGAGGAGGCGGCAGGGGGTGTCTGAGATATACTTCGATCAAGAGTGATTAGCTGACCACCAGAAGAATTCACAAATGTCGAAACTTTCCTAACTTCGCCATTCGCCGCCCCGGTAGACAGAGCCATTAGCCATGTGTTATTCCAGTAACCAGTCGCCTGTACTAGTTTGGTATCCTGAGGAACAGACGAAGATCCTCCAGTAAACAAATTAGACCCTTCTCCAAATATCTGATAGAACGGCATTTCAAGATGCAAACCAATAGCCCGACGCAGCGCGGCTCTAGTTACCGTAGGTCGAGACATACGCACCTCCTATGCTTTGCGAGTTAGAATTCGGAGAGTACGAGGAGACGTCTGTTGAACTGCCCCTGTACTTGTTCCAAGTCTGACCTTAAGCCAACGCGATCCTCTAAATACATCTGACTGTACTTCACTTAAGCTGACATGCTGATTTGCCGCAACTGTTAGCTTAAATAATCCGGTTGAGGATCGTAACTCTTTGAAGTCTGAAGAGGCAGAAGTCTCTGAACTCTGAAATGTTAGAGTCGTAGCTGATATGCCTGTATCTAAAATAACAGACTCTATCTTACGGAATCCCAACTCAAATGCAGAACTAAGAGCAGCCGCGCTTGTATCAATAGTAAGCGAAAGTACTCTCTTTTCTTTATTTGCTTGTGCACCCGTTATCTTTTGTGCTGTGCTAATTGTCATAATAACCTCCACTAGATTAATGGAAACTGAGCATTCTTTGTTCCAAATTCCTGATCAATCTTTCTCTGCTCATTGATTAATGTATTCTGTTCATGCTTAGGTTCCATAATCCCATTTTTCAATTCTAATGCCCCACTGCGTCGTTCTAGTTCTGTACGTGCTCTCATCATATCACGATACTGGTTAGCAATAGATAAAGGAACTACAGTCGGAACTCCGGGCTTTAGCTCCCACACTAACGTTCCAAGTCTCACAAAATCACTCGTTAAGGTAGGAACAGGATTACCATCAACAGAAACTAGCTCTATAATTCCGGGAGAAATGATAGTCTCTTTAGG
>CAZULJ010000022.1:0-6344 GCA_964621195.1 uncultured Candidatus Saccharibacteria bacterium | reverse complement strand
AAGTGCTGATGAGAGAGTTGAGTAAAAATCCTCTCTAATCTTCACAAGACCCATTTAAAGATGAAATTGGAGTAGAAACAAGAGTTATTCCTAATTGTGGACATATGGGAATTTTAGAAGAACCAGAGTTAATCTCAGAGATTATTAAGGATACAGGAAAAGAAGGGTATCATTCAGAGACAACCGCAATCATTTAATACTCTGCGTAAAGTATTTCAATATTACTTCATATTTATACTTTCTGATATTATCTCTAATCTCTTTTGTATCAGTATGAGTCTTTCCTCCTACCAACTCATTTCTAATTAGGTTATCTGAAACATGTAATATTGCAGTACTATCTACATTGAAACTATTAGATACAGCAAAGAGAGTTGCACTCTCCATCTCTACTCCAAGGTAACCATCTCTCTCCCACTCATCAATCTGTTCTTTTGTTTCACCCATCATAGCTTGGCAGGTAATAATAGGGCCTTCGTGCATAGTTATATCTTGTTTTATTAATCCTGTGATATCCTGTGTTAATTTCTTACTTGGAATGTGTTTGTTAGTTAAGTTCTCTTTTTGATATGTCCTAGTAACACTATCATCACCGTATGAATATGTAGGTATTATTAAATCTCCAGTTTGAAGATTGTTTTGTAATCCACCACAACTCCCAACTAAAATATTAGCCTTAGAACCAAGCATACAGGCAATATGAGTTAACTCTGATAAGTATGTTCCACCATATACAGTATCAAACCATATTTTCTTTTCCCCCATTCTTAAAACTCTTACCTGTTTAAAGAAAGAGTCTTTAAGACTATCTTCATCTTTAAATTTAGGGAAATTTGATAGTACATTATTAAATATCTCAATCTCTCTATCTTTATATGCAACACCAGAAACTAAAAGAGCATCAATTGTATAATCTTTGGGTAAATCAAAAATCTTTAACCAATCATATTTAGTTAAAAGTTTGTACATAATGGGATTATATCATAAACAATTCGCTATTTATCTCTCTTTCTGTTAGAATGTATTGTAGTTATTTAGATATTTAGAATTTCATAAACAAATTTCTTAGTACTCTTTTAGCTTTAATTAATTTAAATAAACATTTATCATGGAACAAGGAACTGTAAAAACAGTAACTGATAAAGGCTTTGGTTTTATTGCTAAAGAGGGAGCTGAGAAAGACATTTTCTATCACGAGAATTCTTTGGAAGGTGAACTTGCAGTAAGAAAACTAAAAGTAGGTGATGTTGTTACCTTTGAAGTTGAAGAAACTCCTAAGGGACTCAATGCTACCAATATCAAACTATTAGAGGAATAACTCTAATATATATTGTTACAAAACTTAGAGAAGGTATTTATATCTTCTCTTTTTTGTTTTTTAGTATAAAAAATAAACATATTCCTGATATAATTAAGGTATGAGAATAGTAAAAGAAAATATAAGTATTAACGAATTAAAGGAAATGTCTTCTAAGATGTTTGGTAATTTAGTTAAGGCAGTAGTAGATGTAGAAAAAGGAATTCTAGTTATTGATGCAGAATTACATTCAGATCAAGAAGCATATTTACTTCAATTAGGTTCTAAGCAAGAAAATCTTTGGGGTATAAATATATATCCAGATTTAACAAAGGAAGAGAGAATAGAGTTTGACTCTATGATAAATTTAAGACCTTCACAGGGAAATAGTTCAAGAGGGGTAGAAAATGAAGAGATTCAGAAAAAGATTCTAGATATTGTTAATTCTAAAATTATTGAATAATGGAAAATATCCAACATAAAAAACAAGCTCAGGGAGAGTGGATTAAGAAACCATTTTTAGAACAGATGGCTAATATAGGTAGTGAGGTATATAGAGCTATTAATTGGAGAAACAAGGGTAATGAAGAGTATGCACAATTGGCTTTTATTAAATCTTTAGAGCTATTTGATTTATCAAAAAATTCTAAATTTACATATCCTCAATACAAAGAATTGCTAAGAATGAGAGAGATATGGGTAGATTTTTTTAAGTATGATAATGAGTATAACTCCACACAAGAGAGTATAAATAAATACTTTATGTATACTACTATTGGTTTTAAAGCATCTTAAGAAGTTTAGCACAGGTTTTATTGGAACATGTTGAAAATGGCGAAACATATATGTCGGGAACCTAAGTAAAATGAGAATGAGACAAAAAAACTACTTTAATATATAAAAGCTATTCTTAGTACTACCCTGTTTCTCTAAATAACCCTTTGAAACTAAACCATCTAAAAGATTAAAAGCCTGTTGCCTAGATACATCAAGATCCTTTGCAACATCAGAAGAAGTAATCTCTTTGTACTTCTTTATTAATTCCAAAACATCCTTCTCTCTGTTTGTAGGTCGCATATCAAAAGAGATGTTCTTTAGTCCTTCCTCTATCTTAGCTAATGCAGATTGTAAAGAATATTTAACACCATCTGTAAAATACTCTAACCATTCTGTTTTATCACCACTATCAGCAGAATGTAAGGAGTCTGAGTATTGAATTCTATCTATATCATAGTAGTCATCAAGTATAAAATACTTATTTATCTTGTATCCTAACTTATTCAAAAGGAGTGTAGTAGTTAACCTACAAGTTCTTCCATTGCCATCTACAAATGGATGGATATATACAAACTCATGATGATATATTCCAGCTTTAAGTATGGGTAATTCTTCCGACATATTTGTCCATTCTATTAATTCCTCTAGAAGTTTTGTAATTTCTTCCTTGGTATGTTTAGGTGGTTCATGTTTGATTACGATGTTTCCATCTTGTGAAGGATTTCCTACAACAACCTTACTATTTCTAATCTCACCACCTATTTGATTCTCAACTCCTTGCAAAAGTTGTTTGTGAATAGTAAGTATGGTATCTATATTCAAAGTATTATATTCTTTCCCTATCTGTTTAAGGATATCAAAATAGTTTTTTACTTCTTTTTCATCTCTATTTGCAGGGACTCTACCACCTAGTATTAAGTTGGTAACTTCTTCTTGAGAAAGTGGGTTTCCTTCAATACTGTTTGAAGAGAAAGAGGATTTAACGAGGTTATGTTTTTCTAGATTAAGAAGTAATTCTTTCGGAACTACTTGTGATTCTAATTGGCCATAGAGTCTCTCAATATAGGAGATATTTTCTAAGAGTTTTTGGCTTAGTTTGTACTTATTATTTATCATAATCAATTATATGGATATGTAAAATAATTGTCAAGTTAATTGACAATATAATTGACAAGGTGAAAGGCAATGGTTGTAAATATTGTTGAGGGTCTTGTTGGAACATATTGAAAATGGCGGGACATACACGTCTGGTACCAAAATGAGACAAAAAAAACAGTATAAAAATGTGGAAAGTGTTTATTATTACTTATTTAAAACAAAACACACACAAGAGACAAGTAGTCTCTATAAGGGTAATTATCGATTTCTCACCTTAATGTGTTGAACTTCTAGAAGCACAGTTCGTACAATTTGATGGAGTTTGAACTTTCTTGATAGCTTTTATTTTCATATTTTATTTTTACCTCCTTTCTTTAAGAGATTTGCTTTTGCATATATCAAAGATTCTACCATGAAGGGCGGTTGTTTTAAAGGATCTCCTGTCTCTGAATAATTATTACCTATACAAAAATTATAGTATTTACAATCAGAACATAAATCATTTGGTGTATAGGATATTGCTTCAAACATTCTCTCTCCTTTGTATATATCTTTAGCATTATTTTCAAAAATATTCCCTACTTCTTTAGGATATTGGCTACATGGAAATACGCAACCATCAGCTGTGATGGAAAAGACAGATATTCCAGCCTCACAGATAGGACTATTTTTATCTTTCCATTTACAATCAATTATATAATCAGGATTTTCTTTAACAAAAAGTGCGAACTGTTCTTTTGATACGTTTAATAAGGACTTATCTGTTTTTTCTGAATAGTACTCATTTAGTATTGGCCAAGAAAAATTCTGCCTTATACCTCTATCTTTAAAATATTTTGAAATACTCTTTCTATCTTCAAAGTTTATTTTCATTAGAGGTGTTGCAATTTCAATATAAAAGTTTTCTTTACTTAGTTTTTCAATATTTTTTAATGTTACTTTTAATGAACCCTGTTTCTGTGTAATAAAATCATGTACATTTTCTTTGAGAGAATATACAGAAACTTGTATTCTTGCCAAATTTTTGAGATCTTTATTTAGCCAATTAGGAATAACCTGAAGACAAGAAAACAGCTCAAATGCAATATTGTATTTTTGACATGCATGAATGAAAAATTGGATATTTTTTGCTATTAATGGTTCTCCCCCCGTAAGTACTATTAGAAAGACGCCCATATCATGAAGATTACTTATCAAATCATCGATTTCCTTCTCTGATAATAACTCAATACCTTTTATTTCATTACTTTTATGCTCCTCTGAGGTTATATAACAATGTTTACAATCAAGTAGACATCTTCTTGTTAGCTCAATATTCACAATTGTTGGGAACTTATATTCTGAACCTAATGTTATTAACGATGATCTAAATAAACGAGAGTTCATAGAGGAATCTTTTGGGATTTTTATTGTTTCTAGAATTTCATCATCTATCTCTTCGCTTGTTACTTTTGAGATGTTTTCATAATCTTTTAAAGTCAAAGATATTAAGGATCCTGAATAGGGATTAAGGATGTGTACATAGTTACCTACTTTGCGAATTAATAATTCTTCTGACAAAATCATTGTGCTATAGTATAATTCTTTTATAATGGAACAATCAACATATAAGCTGAAATTCTTAAGAGGGACATCAGACTATATATATCAAGAACTTCAAGAAAAATATTCTGATGTTAAGATTGTTAAAAAAAATGAATTAGAGATCGTATTTACAAGTAAAGAAAACAGTGTTGAGAATTTTAGGAATCTATACTCTCCAACACATATAGAAGATGATAATGGAAGAATACTTAATCTCTCAAGGAGAGGTTGGAGGAAGAGATTTGTTCCAGCTGGTATTAATCCATCACTTGCATATATCCTTTGTATGATTGCTAAACTTGAAAAAGAGGATATACTGTTTGATCCTTTTTGTGGATCTAGTGTTATCCCTATCACTGCATTAAAGTATTTTGATATCAAAAGAGTAATCTGTTCTGATATTAGTAGTAAAGCTGTATATGCAAGTAAAAAAAATTTTAAAGCAGCAGAAATTGAGGAAGAGAAGTATAAACTGTTTAAGAGTGATATTAAAGATATAAAACTAACTAAAAGAAATGTTGATAAAATGGTTAGTAATTTACCATTTGGTATTAGAGTAGGAGAGCATAATGAAAATATTGAGATATATAAATCATTAGAATTTTTAGCAAATAAATTACTTAGAAGAAAGGGTATATTAGTATTACTAACTCAGGAGAAAAAACTTCTTAGAGAAATATTTAATAATGAAAAATGGAGTATAAAGAGTGTAATTAGAGTTAACGAAGGAGGATTACTTCCAGAAGTTTTTGTTATCAAAAGGAGATGATAAAAAATATCTCAGTAAAAGTAGTATAAAAAAGGGAGTATAAAGTGTCTCATTTTTGATATTATTAGTATATGTACAAGAAATACACTAATAATCAGAAAGATAGCTTTTGGCATTCACAAAATTTTCTCCATGATTCACAGTTTGTTGCTTCTTTAGTAGATATGGCAGATATTACCTCTGGAGATACAGTAATTGAGATTGGTCCTGGGAAGGGAATTATAACTGAACAGCTTTTAGAGAAAGCTGATAAAGTTATTGGCATAGAATATGACGAGACACTTGCACAAAAGTTAGAAGAAAAGTTTTCTAACTCTCACAATGTTGAAATAATAACAGGAGATTTTCTAAAGTGGTCTTTACCTAATTACAAATACAAAATATTTTCTAATATCCCATTTGAATATACCAGTCGTATATTAGATAAAATCCTCGTATCCTCAAACTCTCCCCAGGACTCATATTTAATAATGCAGGATTTAGCAGCTGAGAGATTTATGGGGAAGTCTCTAGGAGCAAGGGATTCTCAAGCTTCTATATTATTACAACCGTTCTATTCAATGAACATCCTTAAAAGGATAGATAGACATCAGTATAGACCGGTTCCAAATGTTGATACTGTCCTAGCTCGATTTGAAAAGAGAGAGTATCCACTTATTGATTTCAAGGATACTCAGGAGTATAGAGATTTTGTTATATATGGATACAATCAGTGGAAACCAACGGTATTTGGATGCCTTTGAGAGTATATTTTCATACATTAAAAAGGGTCTTGTGAAGATTAGAGAGGATTTTTACTCAACTCTCTCATCAGCACTT
>CAZULJ010000021.1:0-6761 GCA_964621195.1 uncultured Candidatus Saccharibacteria bacterium | reverse complement strand
TACTCTGATATTGTTCGAAAGAAGCCATTGGATTGGGATATTGATTTCTGTAATAAGGTTTACAAGGATATTGAAGAAAGGGGTGTATATATTACTAACTTGGCAAAGTGTACACAGATAGATGCAAGGCCTCTTAGTAATACCATTTTTAGAGATTACCTCAATCTTGTTCTTGAGGAGATCAGTATTGTTAATCCTCAAAAGATTATAACTTTTGGTAATCAAGTATCTTCAATACTACTAAGTAGAAATATCTCTGTTAGTAATTACAAAGATTTAGAGTTTGAACAGCTAAATGGTTTTTCTGTATATCCCACCTACTATCCTGTTGGTCAAGGTAGAAGGAATATGCCAATGGCAGTTAAAAGAATCAGGAGTATAATACTTCAAGATTAAAACTCATTTATAAAGTAGACCTCTTCGACAAATTCCATATCTTCATTTTCTTGAGAATGTTTGTAAACATTATCTTCGTCGTAATATTTTTTATCTAGGGAGTAAAAATCATCTTCTGTTATCCAGCTGTTTTTTCCAGATTTTGTATCTATTAATTCTCCTGTAGGATTTACTGCTGTAACTATGTAAAACATCTTGTCTTCGACTAATTCTCCTGTTTCATTGAGTACAACGTGATTATGCACAATTCTTTTCAAATGTAGTTCTTCACACTCCAATCCTGTTTCTTCTTTTAATTCTCTCTTCGCTGCTTCTAAAACTTTTTCTCCAAATCTAATTTTTCCTGTTATAAAGCCTTTGTATCCATAATATGGTTCTTTAGTTCTTTCTTGTACAAGGAGTAATTTTCCTCCTTTATTTTTCTTTACTCCAACTATCATAACTGCAACTTTTGGTTGTCTCTCAAGTGACGCCTCGTCGGTATCCATTCTGTTGGCATATTCCTTACCTTTTGTTGTTAGTGAGTATCTTTGGTCATCTTTTGTTACATATCCATCTTTAATCAGTGTATTAACATGGTAGGAGAAATGATCTGAGCTTAACCCTTTTATATTTAGTTTGGAGAATTTTGAATTTGGATTAAAGAGTAGCTCTCTTAAAATTAACATTTGAATTGCATGTAATTCTCCCATTTGTAAAAGGGATTAATTTAATATTTAGTGGATAATAGCAAGGTATTAGGAGGTATTCTAGTGAAATCGATTTAACTATTTAGGTTTTCTTCGATATATTTCCTATTTACTTTGACCCACTCTATCTCTGATTTTATTTTCTCTATTCTTTCCTTTGAAAAGGCTCTCTCTTCTTCTGTTTTAGCATTAATTGACAGAGAGATTCTTTTTCTAAGAATCTTCTCTTGCTGCTTGATTAATGCTTCAGTTAGATCCTTCGGCGTAAAAGCTTTGTATTCATCAAATAGAGGTTTAATTCTTTCAATTTGTATGTTTACAGGTATGTCTTTCCCTATATCTAAGAAAGTCCAAAGAAAATATGCAAAGTCATCTATACGATATCCTGGTGCACAGTCATCATAATCGATAAAGGCAACCGGTTTGTTTTTTTGTAAAACAAGATTCCATGGTGCAAGATCGTTGTGACATACCACCTCCTTATCTTCTGATAGCTCTGATCCTTCCGTTGCGTTATGAAAACCTTTAATCATTCTAACAATGCAAAGAAGCTGTTCTTCCGTCCATACCATATCTCCTCTTGGGATTCTTCCTTCAATGTATGTTAGTATTTCTCTTCCTTTCTCATCTATGCCGAGAAATTTTGGAGAATGAGTATACCCTTTTTTCTCTAAGAGTAAAAGAAGATTGTGGATGAATTCTGAATTCGAATTTAAAGGCCTACGTACAGTTTCTCCTATTCTCACAATCCCATTGGTACTATGGCCACCTGAAAGTGGTATCTCTGCATTGGTGCTTCTTTGGGGGGATACATTGTGTATCTTGTACATAGGGGTATTCTAACAGAAGTTTTTATTAATCAAAATGGTGGGCTACACTTTCAGACATGGAACTTAAAAACAGAATAGCACTTATTGTCGTGATATGAATTATGACATTCTCAAAGGGAATAGTATATAATAGGCAAAATGAAAACACTTACACAAAAGCAATTAGCTGCAGATCTAGATTATTTCCATAAAAAGTTAGTTGAGATGCATCCCAACCCTTTTAAGTATATTACTGAGGGGGAGATTTTATCGCATATAGAGGAGATTAAAGCCACTTCGGGAAATCTTAAACTTGCAGAATTTGGCATTAGATTGATGAAGCTACTAGCAAGATTGAACGATGGGCATACAGAGATTGGGGCTTCAGATGATGTACTTGGTACTTTAAACTACCCTTTTAAGTTTAAATACATTACTGACGGTTATTACGTCATTCGTGCATCCAAAGAATATAAGAAGTACCTGGGATTAAAATTACTAGGGATAAATGATAAGTCTATGAATGAGATTGAGAATCTTCTGGGTTTGGTAATCCCTATTGAAAATGAAACATCTCTGAAATATTATCTTCCTACCAAACTAGTAGAACCAAAGATTCTAAACTATTTCGGAATTACCAATGGTAACTCTTCGGAGTTTGTATTTCAAAAAGATAGGAAGAAATCTACTGTAGAGGTTACTGCTCTTGACTATAATACAGAGCTTCTTGATATTAGAGACACAGTTAAGGAATTAGACAAGACTTTAGACGAAAAAGAAACCTATTGGGTTAAAAGTATGCCAGAGTTAGGTGCAGTATATCTTCAATATAATGATTGCGAGGAGAGAGGGGACTATACGATGAAGCAGGCTGTAAAGGATATTGAATCTTACAATATGTCAAACTTAATTATTGATTTGCGAAATAATAAAGGGGGAGATTCAGATGTTCTTAATCCTCTATTGAGTTATATAAAGAGGGAACAAAACAGAATTAGAGTTTTTGTTTTAGTAGGTGCTGATACCTACTCATCTGCAGTTTACAATTTGATTCAGCTATCAAAAGTGAAAGATGTAATTAGTGTGGGAGATATACCACACGGTAATCCTACACACTATGGCCAGGTTAGAAGCTTTGAATTACCAAACTCCGATATAACAATTTTCACATCTACAAGGACTTTTACATTCAAAGGTTACAAACTTGGAGAATCTTTCAAACCAAATCATATGGTTTCTCAGATTCCGAAAGAACTTTTAATTGGTAAAGACACACAGTTCAGGTATTTGCATGAGAATCTTCTTTAAGGAAAGTTCAGACTGGAGATGGTTGGTTTTGCTTGTTGCTAATTGCAACCATCTCCAGCTTTTGTGATCACAAAAGGCGTTTGTAGTTATTTGCTACCACGGCAACTACACTGTTTATCGCCCTTGCAACCACGGTTGTGGTTCTGGACCTTTACGGTCACAGTTTTACCAAATGCGGACATTTGCCTCACCTCCTTTCGGTAGAAAGTACGCTATTATAAGGTAATCAGTCCGTCCTGGCAATATTATCCATTCAAGGCCGCTTCTTTAAGGGTCTCCCAAAGGACACCTTGCATAATTTCACAGTAGTTCTGAGGTTGCCTACCTCCGCTTATTAGGCGAGTATGGTGGCATCCCCCAGCGCATGTGAATTTAGCAAAGCACCCAGCACACTCAGGAAAGTTGTACAGATTGAGGCCTTTTAAATCATCAACCCTTTGCTGGTTAATGATAACCTCGTCTGGAGTAACCTCTCCTATTATGAATGTACAACTGAGGGCATCCTCAGTTTGGGTTACCCTTGTGCAGGTAGAGATAATCCCTTGCGGCATTACTGCGAAGGACTCTCCATCTGCATTGCAGTATCTTGCACTTACATTATCCAAGTAGTCAGATGGCATTAGGAAAATTACTCCCAATTCTTTTGCCCTCTTCTTTGCGACAATGTAGTGTGCGATGAACTCCTCTGCATCAATATCAGGTACCCCTTCCTCCCCTCGGCCTGTAAGAGAGAATGGTGCCACACTGATTTCTTGACAGCCGATTGATGCACAGATTTCAAGGAAATCAAGCATGGAGTCCTGATTCAGCCCAGTTATCGTGGACCTCATGGCAAAGAATACTCCGTGCTTAACGAGCGCTTGAGCCCCTTTGATTGCTGCTTGATAAGATCCGGACCCATCGGCCTTTGGACGGAGCTTATTTTGAACGGTTTCAGTCCCGTCCATGGAGAGGACTACTGAGTAGTTATGTTTGGCCAAAAATTCCGCTTTTTCATCATCTATTAAGGTCCCATTTGTAACGAGTGTAAATTTGATCTTCCACTCTTTGGGTAATAGACTCAAAGCGTAGTTTACGGCTTTTACCATTACTCTCCATTTGACTGTTGTCTCTCCAGTTCCGTGAAAGCTCAGTTCCACTTCTTTATCACCCCTGATCTCCGCATATGCATACATCTGCTTAATGGATCTTTCTATTACAGACCACGGTAGGTCTAGAAAGTTCACACCAGCGTTTGCATAGCAATATACACAGCGAAGATTGCAGGCAGAGGTCACAGATACTGTTAGCTCACGGCTGTTAAACCGGCCATCATTAGCGGTTCTTGGGAGTTCTACAGTTTGGAAGAAGCCATTACTTTTCAGATGTTCATGAAAAGGATGATTCTCCGGCTTTCCTAACTGTAAGTACCCCGCAATAATCGCCATCCCATCACTATTGGCATAAAAGAACTTACCAAGTAATGGGGAATATACGACACCTATTCCGTCTTGCTGAACTAGAAACAGGTTTGGATGCATCTCTTGCCATTGCAGGTTGTTCATGGGTATTTTTTCCTTTGTGGATTTTTGAAAAGAGCTACACAACGCTCTATTCTACAGCAAACATTTGAGAAAATGAAGACTATGGGACTTGGTGGGCGATATTAAAACGCATGGAACTTAAAAATGAAATTGTATTGTATACAACTTTGTAGGTCGTCGGACTTGCACCGCTAGATTTCTAAACGCCTCACCTTATCTTCGCTTTTCACAGCGTATAAGCAGAGACTTGCAATGTGAGCTTCTACCAACTCACAACCGACCTACTATTGATTATAAATTTTCTTGTTTGAAAATTCTATTAACCCTCTTGTATATTAGATCTTCCTTATCTTCAAATACATCTTCTAATTCTAGTAGTGATACCCATTGGTAATTCACATGTTCATCTGAAAGTATTACCTCTGGAGTATTATCCAAAGATACTAAGTATGTAGTTTCTGTAACATTCTTAATATCTCCATTCTCTTTTGTAAAGCTATAACTTTCTGAATCTACTAGTTTGAGACCTTCATTAGATATATCTATTCCAGATTCTTCTTTTACTTCTCTTATTACACTTGTTTCCATATTTTCTCCTTCATCTATTCCTCCAGATGGTAATTCCCAGAATCCTGGAAGTGAGTCGTCTTTAGGAGCTCTTTGTATTAGTAAGAACTTCTTCTCTGGATTAATTAATAAACAAGCTATATTTTCTTTTGTTATTATCATGAGAAGTATTGTATCAGAAAATGGTGGGATGTGTTGAATAGCTTGGAACTTAAAAAACTTTTAACTTTATTCATTAATATCTAATCAGGAATTTCCTCAAAGATATCTTTGGTATGGAATTTTACACTTTTTCCATTGTTTAATTGCAAGGTTATCTTTGGAAATTCATCTCTATCTTTGGCATATAGATCCCATTTAGCATTATTATGTATCTTTAAAAATTCATCAAAAGAAACAGGTATAACAAATTCTAAATGGTCTAATTCAGATTCACATATTTGCCTTTCTTTAGGTTCAACTAATTCAAATCCTAGTATTCTATAACTTTCATATTCATATGGGTTTGAGAATCTAAAAATTGCAACTCTTCTACCACTCACAATATTCTCAGATATTAATTGACCAAGAGTAAGAGATTGTTCCTTAAGATCCTCATAATCTTGTGCAGAGGATGTTTGATAACCGAAGTGATCTAATTCCAATTTAGACACATCAAAAGGTATCTGTTCTATTAGCGAAGATGCGAAACTGTCAAAGTTGTCTGTAACCATATGCTTATTATATCAGGAAATTTGTAATGGTGGGCTACACTTTCTGGTATGGAACTTAAAAATAAAGTTACACTAATACTTCTTCTTTATAGAGATTCCTTTCAGTAGTTTCTCTATTTTTGAAATTATAAAATAATTAAATACTGATACTATAGAACCCAGTATTATTGCCCCTATTCCCCATTCTATAATCCCAGGTAGGAATAATGCATTTAACGCATATTCAATGTTCTCTTTTGTAAATACGAATTTAATATTTTCAAAATTTGGGAGTCCAATAAAGAACAATAGAAATACATAATGAATGTAATATGAGATTACTGATACTAGGTAACTAAGTGTGTTATTCAGCAATAGTGTTCTTAGAGTATATGAGGAATTTTTCTTCGTAATCTGCAATGCATAGATACTAAGTATGTACCATGGTAATAGCATGTATACAAATAAAGGAATTAGAAGTAACGGGTTACTACTATCACCAAATATTTTAATAAATAATGGAGATATTGTATTTTGATAGTGAAAATCAAATATGCCAAAAAGAAAGGATACAAAGAGAAGTACAAAAATAGATTTTTTGTATGAATCCATAATTAGGATTATATCAGAAATGGAATACAATGGTGGGCGATATTAAAGTGCATGGAACTTAAAAATGGAGTTGTATTGTATACAACTTTGTAGGTCGTCGGACTTGCACTGCTAGATTGCTAAACGCCCCACCTTATCTTCGCCTTTTACAACGTATAAGCAGGG
>CAZULJ010000020.1:0-6852 GCA_964621195.1 uncultured Candidatus Saccharibacteria bacterium | reverse complement strand
CCTGTATTAACTCTGCTTGAGCTTTTATTGTTTCTGCCTGTGTATCTTGTTTTACTTCAGGAGTTTCTGCCTGAGGAGCAGTATCTAATGAAGGAGTATCGTTACTCTGTGTTGCATTTGCTATATTAGCTCTTACTTCCGCCAAAATATCATCTAAGCTCTTAGCATTTTCAATTTGTCCAAAAGAATTTTCATATCTAGCAGCTTCTTCTGGGGTCATAAGAGAATCGAGTTGTTGTGGATTTTTTAAATCTTGTGAAATAAGGTCTTGATCTCGTAGAGCCTGCTGTCCTTGCTCTGAGAGGCTTGATTTACCATCGAAACCTTGGTTTGCTTTGTTATTAGATTCCAAAGCCTGCTGATGTAAGTCCACTGGGGTTTCACCTCCGACCTGTGCTTTGTTGTATCTGTCTGCCTCTTCTGGGGTCATAAGAGAATCGAGTTGTTGTGGATTTTTTAAATCTTGTGAAATAAGGTCTTGATCTCGTAGAGCCTGCTGTCCTTGCTCTGAGAGACCACTTCTTCCGTCGAAACCTTGGTTTGCTTTGTTATTAGATTCCAAAGCCTGCTGATGTAAATCAACTGTCGTTGTTGAAGTAACTTCCTCTTCTTGTGCTTTTCTTCTAGCTTGAGCATCTAGTATAAACTGGGGGACATCTGGGGAATTGGCTGCTCTCTCTGCATCTTCCTCTTGCTGCTTTTTTAAATCTGCATTCAACCCATCCAATACCTCTTGTGTTGTACTTCTTGCAGGAGCCTCTTCAGTTGGAGTATCGGCGATACCCTTAAGGGATCTTGCCAATTCATCTTGAGCACTTAAGGCAGCTTGCATTTCGGGAGATGCATTTACAGGTCCGTAATATGAATTTGTTCTAATATCTGGATTACGATAATCTTTATCACTCATCCCACGATTTGTATCTCCATCCTCTCTTGGTCTACTAGGTCTATCTGCACCCATATTCTTGTATTTACCTCTTGGATCAGAAGTGGGACTTTGCGAAGAGCCTTCCTCTGTTTGTGTTCCTTTGGAGAATTTTGTTATCTCTGCGTCTACAATGGCATTGGCATTTTCTCTTGGTGTACCAGGCCCCCCTAGTATCTCTTCTGTAAATGTAGGCTCTCCCATATTCTTTTAATGTGTATAAATAATATTATTCCTCTTTATTTATAATTCTATCTGCACCATCATAATCCCCTTCTTCCAACAATGCCTTCGCTTTCTCTACCTCTTCAGGTGAAAGTTGAGCAACCTTAAGATTAAGATCTTTAATATTTGCAATTTCACTCAATGCATTTTTAATAAGGCCATCTACTATCTCCATATGGATAGCATCTAAATCCTTACCTGTTTTATTTAAAAGGAGTCTATTCATTACTATTAATTGCTGGGCAACATTTGCACCTGTATCTACTAAGTTCTTCCAACTTTCAAACTCTTTCTCATCCATTAAAGCACTAACCTTTGCCATCGTTTGTTTCGTGGCAGTCGTTGAGATACTTGTTGCAATACTCTCTATTTGTTCATTGTTCAAACCAAGAGATTGCATCTCCCTGATAAACGAATCTAACTTCTCCTGAAGCAAATCCTCACTACTTTGTAGTAATGAAGACATATTTTGTGGGGCAGAGTCCATTACTTATTACTGTAAATTTACACCTAGATATATATTAGAGAGAGATTTGATTAATGTCAATATATTGTTCAAAACAATTTTATCGTTTGTTAATACTGCCAGATTTGATATATTATTTTTAATATGAAGAACAAAAAAATGTCCATATTTTCTAAAACATTATCTATTGTTAAAAGAAGATATGGACAATTATTACTAACAATTATTTTAATCTCCATAAGCATTCTATCTATTAAATATGGGGAATACCTACTATCAAACGACAACTACTCGCCCGAGCTGAATCCTTTAATGTCATTCTTCAGATATTTAGAGTCTCCAGCTTGGAGATCGTACAGAGTATTAGGTTTTGCATCTGACAGTGAACAATCAGATATCTTTAGATCATTAATATACTGGTTGTCGTCATTTGCTCTACCTTCCTGGAGTCTTTCTCAGTTCTTCTCTTTGGTTTGTTTGTGGGTGGGTTCCTTTAGTATTGCATCCTTAACTACACGAATTGTCAGAGACAATATTAATACTAAGTATGACAATGTTGTATTTATTGTTTCGGGGACAATATATGTTACAACGTTATGGACCGCATGGGTTTTTAACTTCAACATGATGCCGTATATAACTCAGTATGGATTTCTCCCACTTGTGCTGTTAACCGGTTATATATTGTTGAAAGATTGGAACTCCAAAAATATTTTCTTCTTTCTCCTCTCTACACTACTATTAACCTCTACCTTTGTTATAGCTACCCTATTTTTTGTAAACATTCTATTTATATCTATCATATTTGCTGTCTTCTCGTATTTGGGAAAGATTGATTTCAAGAGATTCTTCCTTTCTATTCTGCTATTTCTCTCAATGCAGTTATTCTGGCTCTTACCATTTATTCAATATACGGTATCCACAAGCAGTGATGTAATAGATTCATATACAAATAGGACAATTACATCTAATACTATCGATTTAGAAAAGCAGATGATGACATTTGTTAACTCTGCAAGATTCTATACAAGATTGTTAGGTACCGTAGATGACCCCTCTATAGATAGCTATATTTTCCCAATGTCAGAGGAATATATAGGGTATGATTTTTACAAGGCAGTTGCCCTCCTCCCATTTGTACTCTCTGTAATTGGTCTAACATTTATTCTTTTCCAAAGGAGATGGAGGTTAATTCCCATTTGGGTAATGCTTTTTGGAGCACTCCTTATGATTACAAATTTAAATCCTCCCTTTGGGTTTGTGTATGCTTTCTTACAGGAGAATTTCGGAATCTTTACCCAGGTATTTAGATGGGTATCATCCAAGTTAGGCCAGATCTACCTTGTACTTCTAGTTATTACAGGGGCTATTGGGTTTGTTTCTCTTTTAGAGTTCTGGGGTTCCTTTTTACAAAAAGGATCTAGAAGATTGTTGTCTATATTGCTATTGCTGTTGTTTCTAGGTCCAATTCTGTTCTTTTCTGAATATATTGTAAAAGGAGATCTATTTACCAAACGTGCAACTGTAGAACTCCCTAATCAATACTACGAGTTGGCCAAGTACTTAGAGAAAGATCCTAGTGGAAGAATCTTCTATGCTCCACCGGCTAACAATGGATATTTTAGGGAGTACGAATGGGGGTTTGTTGGTTCTCAATTTTTAGGATACATAATCCCAAATCCAATCATAGATATGTCTCTGGCTGTGGGGTCTGATGTCGGTGAAAAGGCGGTTTTGGAAATAAAAAATTCTTTTAATTCTGGAAACTTACAAGAATTAAATTACGATCTTAATAAATATGATGTCAGGTACATATTAGTAGACAAAAGTTTGATAAAGGGTCGTTATGGACATGAAATGAATTGGGAATCGTTAGAGGAGTTTTTATCAGATAAAGAGTTGTTATGGTCTTCAGGAACTCTAGAGCTATATGAATTCACAAAAACTCTCCGTAGGGATATCTCCGAAACTTTGGATGACTCGGATAGAAGCGTAAAAAGTTATTTTAAAAGGGAGATTCCAAAGGATCCTAGAATCAATATTTTTTCATTAGATATGAAAGGTGCTATCTATGAAAATGGCTACCTTTCTAAACCTTTCATATATCATGGGGAGGATACTCGTATATATAGCAACATTGAGGATATTGATATTAATCTGTTACCTACAAGATGGCAAATTAAAGGAGATGTTGTCGAAGTAAGACCCCTCCTGCCAAATATAAATGATGTAGAGATTGAAATTGTTAAGACCTTTTCAGCCTCTTTATCTGATGGCTACTATATTCTTGGAAACAAAGTATATTCCTCTTCTGATCTCCTCGAGGGTGTTAATTCAAGTACTCTTTGGAAAGATATTAGTAACCTCTCTTTTGTGAGAGGTAATACGGTACAGAAGACAGAGTATACTGATATTTTTGCAGAGCTAGAGGGTCACGATTGTTCTGGGGAGGATTTCGCAGTGTCACCTTCAGTTGAAAGAGAGAAGAATTCTTCTGGTTTTGTTCTTTCCGGCAGTACAGACTTACCTTGTGTATACGAGAAGATAAAGTTAACTGAAGGGAAAGATTTTATTGGGAAGTTAGAAATAAACTGGGAATCTTCAGAAGGTAATCATCTAGGATTCTGTTTGTACTCTCAAGAGAAAGGGGATTGTATTAACAAAAGTAAATTCCTTTATGCTAAGAATGGATTCGGTGAGATCTCATATCTATTCCCCTCTGTAATATCCGGAGAAGATACTCTTTCTTTAACAATTTATGGATTGAATGCTAAGGGTGTGAAGACCTCCGTTGCTGTTAAGAAACTAGCAATATCATTTTCATCTGATATAGAAACTATACCGGTAACTACAAGTAAACAGGGGGATACTTCTAAGATTGTTTCTCTCAAGAAAAATGAAGTATATAGGGTAAATATTCCAATAATAGACTCTGAATCGTCCTATATATACGACTACAAACTTAACGAGTCACTGCTGTGGCAACCCTCATTGTCTGAAGATAGTACATTACTTTATTCCGTATCGGCGGAAAGTGGTATGAAACAAGAGGTCTTTAATCAGTATATGAATCAGTATCAAAAGCTTTTAAAAACGACACCCAAAAACAAGTATCTTTGGTATTGGAGGGGAGAGAACAGATCAAATATCCCAGCAACCCTTTGTCTTACATACTCCGGTGATGATAAGTGTTGGTTGGACGATACATTTTATCCAGATATTGAAAGCTCAGCTTCTCAACTGTTTGCTCCATCTGAGAATGGATACGAAAACCTAGAGGCTTCGTATAACTCTATTAGTTTTGCTTCTGAATCAGCAAATGTTCTTAAAACCTTTATTGTCATCCCTGTACCATCTGAATGGTTCAATTTCAATTATTCCCCAATAATATCTGATGAATATGACGAGGTAGAAGCCGAAGCTATCTCCAACTCGCCTTATACAACAATTTACAGATATGAGAAAACGGAAGATAAAAAGGACATATTAACAATTCCACAGTCCAAATCTCATGGGTGGGTTGGAGTAAAAATTGGCAATGGAAGTCTCGGTATTTTAGAAGAAAAAGATATTGTTTACGTAGATGGATGGAAACAGGGGTGGGACATATATGGCATTGGGGATTTTGATATGATCTACATCTTCTACTGGCCAAACCTTTTATCATATTTTGGATATTTCGTGATTCTTCTTGTGTTGTCCTTTACTTTGATATCTTTATTTAAAGAAAGAAAAAAATATGGAAAAAACTAATCCACTCGTTTCTATCGTTATACCAGTACACAATGGGGAAAAGTACATAAAAGAGGCAATTGATAGCTGTTTAAATCAAACATACAAGGATATAGAAGTAATAGTCGTGGATGATAAGTCGGAGGATAGTACACTAAAGATACTGAAAGAATATGGAAATAGAATAATTGTAATTTCTGTAGAGAAACAGAATGGATTGGGTAATGTAATCAATATTGGTATTAGAGCATCTCGGGGTAAATATATAGCTAGAATGGATGCTGATGATGTCATGTACCCAACCCGTATAGAAAAGCAGGTTAGTTTTTTAGAGAAGAATCCAGAATGTGTAGCAGTTGGAGGACAGATAGATATCATAAACGAGAGTGGCGAAATAACCGGTCATAGGGAGTACTCAACTAGCGATGAAGAGCTTAGAAAGAATATGTTCCTTTTTCAACCATTTGCTCACCCTGCAGTTACACTAAGAAAATCCTCTGTTGAGGAAGTTGGTCTATATCCAGAAAACATGTGGAAGGTAGAGGATGTAAAATTTTTCTTTTTGCTTAGTAAGGTCGGGAGATTTGCGAACCTCACTGATACAGTATTGAAATACCGTATGACATACAATACTCAAAGTCAGTCTAAGATGATAGAGCATTTTAATAAGACTAGTGAGGTAAGGGAATGGGCTATAAAGGAGTTAGGTATCAAGCCTACTACTAGAGAATTAATACTTTGGAATGTTCAAAAAATTGGAGTAAGAATATTAGGGATATTTCCCCCTTCTATCTTTATGAAAATATTTGAGATATCAAGAAAAGTAATAAAATAGCTATTACTTCTTAAACCAAATTTGGAATCCTGCTGATGGGCTTTCTGGTGCATAAATGATTTCAACTTTCTGCCCCTTTTGGATAAGGCTATTTTCCTCTACATCTTTAACAGGATTACCATTGCTCCATTTCTTTCCATCTACTAATATCTCTCCCCCACTATTATTTATCTCTCCATCATATGGCATTTGAAATACAACCCTACCACCCTCAGTTTGTAAATCCTTTATTGTTTTCTCTCCAGCATATATTGCACCTTCCTCCCATAGACCTAATGTCCACTGCCCTCTGTCGATATCGTAATATGGAGAGTATGTCCCATATGGGCCAAAATCAACTACTAGGCTTGCTGGTGTTTGTTTTGGATAGATATTGTAATTAGCTTGTACATAGAATAGGCCGTAGTTTAATGCGGCTAGTATTACTATCAAAGTAATTAATATCTTTGCTATTTCAGTTGTTAGTGTAAAATATATTTTTTTCATATTTAACGTTACAATTATACCCCATAGTAAATAATATTTCCAGTAGTATATATAACAAAAAAGGGAACACATATGTGTTCCCTTTAATTTAATCTTTCGTCCTTAATGGACTCATCAGTTAGATAAATACAGGGTCTCGTGAAGAATAGTACATTATAAATGTGGTAAAATACCTTACAAGAC
>CAZULJ010000019.1:0-7692 GCA_964621195.1 uncultured Candidatus Saccharibacteria bacterium | reverse complement strand
ATACCTTTGTAAAATCTCAAATCAGAATATATAATACAAAAGCATGGAGATTCAAAAAGACAAAAAGATAATAAACAGGATATTAGAGAAGGGAGTAGAACAAATCTTACCTTCAAAAGAGAACTTAAAAGCTCTTCTAATGTCTGGTAAAAGAATAAATGTATATCAAGGATTTGATCCTACAGCTCCAACACTTCATATTGGACATACCGTAGGCATGAGAAAACTTGAAGATTTTAGAAAGCTAGGTCATCAAGTATATTTTGTCATCGGTGATTTTACTGCAAGAATAGGGGACCCTTCAGATAAGACCTCAGCAAGGGTAAAACAAACCAAAGAGCAAGTGGAGGAGAACATGAAGAAGTATGTTGAACAAGCTTCTTCCATAATTGATATCTTTAACAAGGAAAACCCTGTAAAGGTAGTATACAATAGCCAATGGTTGGATCCTTTAAATTTTGGAGACATCATTGAGCTTGCTTCTGAGTTTACAGTTCAACAGATGCTTAAAAGAAGTATGTTCCAAAAGAGATTAGAAGAAGATCGTCCCATATATCTCAATGAATTCCTTTACCCTTTAATGCAGGGATATGACTCTGTAATGATGGATATTGATGTTGAAGTGGGAGGCAACGACCAACTCTTTAATATGCTTGCAGGAAGAGATTTAATCAAAAGCAGACTTAACAAAGAGAAGATTGTAGTATCAGGAAAACTGCTATCTACTTCAGATGGAAAGAAAATGGGTAAATCAGAAGGTAATATGATTAAACTCTCAGATGATGCAAATGATATCTTTGGCAAGGTTATGGCATTTACCGATGAACAAATATTAATTGGTTTTGAGATACTTACAAACTACGAAATATCACAGGTTGAAGAAATTGAAGAGCGTCTTAAGGCAGGCGAAAACCCCATCAACCTAAAGAAGGAATTGGCATTACAAATTACGAAAGAAATTAAGGGCGAGGAAGATGCAATTTCTGCTTCTAAATACTTTGAGAGTGTATTCCAAAAAATAGATGCAGATGGAGAGATCCCACTCAGGGAAATCAAATCCGAGACAATCCCATTAACCCAGTTACTTGTCGACCTAGACATTACAGACAGTAAGTCTAAAGCTAGAAGATTAATAGAACAGGGTGCTGTGAAAATAAACGAGGAGAAAATAGAAGATTGGAATAACATCCTGACTCTAACTGATGAAAAGCCATGCATACTTAAATGTGGAAGACATGTATACCAAATTAAGTATCAAGCTAAATGACGGGGGCGAAAATAAATATATTTTAATCCCCAATCATAGGGGATTTTTTCTAATGACAGACACAAAGAAACTAGAAACACAACTAAAGAAAAACTCACCAAGTAATTTTAAAGATACTGTCTCTAACGGTATAGAATTCGCAAAGAGATACCACCAAGGACAAACAAGGCTTTCGGGAGAACCATATGTAAATCACGTAATAAGGTGTGCAAACAATCTCGCACAGATGGGTTTAGAAACAAATACAATACTCGGAGGTCTCTTCCACGATATACTTGAAAGGAACTCTGATAAAAGAGATGACATATCAAAAATACTAGCAAAAGATTTCGGAGAAGATGTTCTAAACTTAGTCTTAGCCTGTGAGGATGTGAGCAAAGCTACAGGTAGCCTGGAGACAGATCATAAGATTATAAAGAAATACATCTTAAATAAATCTAGCGACTTAAGATCTGTACTCATAAAATTAGCAGATACCTTAGACAATGTAAGAACAATAGAATATATGCCCTCAGAGAAAATTGGAGGAGAGATACAAAAGATATTCAATATATACGGACCGTTAGCAGAATACCTTAATTTGGATCTGATAAAAAAAGAATTAGAAGAAAAAGCATTACAAATATATAGACCTGAAGAGTATCAAAATATCTCTAAGATGCTCTTGGAACAAGGATATACTGTAAAAGAAAGAGATCGCTACATTACATACCTTGAAAAGCTACTAAAAGGGATACCAGGAGAACAGAACGTCCATGGAAGAATAAAAAGCATATACAGTATTTACAATAAACAAAAGAAGTATCTTAAAGAAGGTCTACCTATGTCCATATCAAATATCGACGATATCATAGGCCTAAGGGTTATTACCGAAAGTGAAGATGATTGTTTTAAGGTTTTGGAATTGATAATGGATAACGGAGAGGTAATAACAGAGGATTTTACAGATTACATTACCCATCCCAAACCAAATGGATATATGGCACTACAAGGTCCTGTAATACTTCCAGAAATATCTAATAAGAAGGCAGAGATACAAATAATGACACAAGATATGTACTACTACAACACCTATGGAGCAGCCTCACACATAGCATACAAAGAGAGTAAAAGTAGATATGCAAAACCAACAGATAAATACAATTGGATAGAAAAAATACACAAACAAATAGATCAAAATATCTCGTCCAGAGAAAACAAAATTTCCTCTCCGATTAATGTTGAAATCTTTTCAGAGAACGTATTTGCATTCACCCCAAAAGGGAAGATACTACAACTAGACAAAGGAGATACAGTAGTAGATTTCGCATACACAGTACACACAGATATCGGAAATAGTATGGTTTCTGCAAAGGTAAATGGCAAACCAGTAAAACTGGATTACAAGATAAAGACAGGAGATGTGATTGAAATAAAAACTCAAGCAGGGAAAAAACAGGCAAATCCCGACTGGGTACGATATGCTAATTCACCAAGCGTACAAGCCAAGATTCAAAAAACTTGGAAAAAAGGCTAGATCCTAGTAAAATCAAAAATATGAAGAAGAAAACAACATCCTTTCTAACAAAAGCTTTTAGCATTTTCATTGCAATAATGATGATTGCAAGCTTACTAGTACCAATATTACTCACAATATTTGATTCCCTTTAAAATGATATCTTCTACTAAATTAGAAGAGTTAAAGGGAGTAGGACAGGCACAATCTAACAAATTTCAGAAGTTAGGTATTACAAATATCAAAGAATTACTCTTTCATATACCCTTTAGGTATAGAGATACATCAGAGATACTCAACATATCTGATTTTAAAAGTTTGCAAGAAGGTACTTTCTTGGCTCAAATCATAGAAACAAAAAATATATATACAAGAACAGGAAAAGTTCTTACAAAAACAAAAGTAACAGATGGTCAAGATTTCCTAGATATCTCCTTTTTCAATCAAAGCTACCTATCAAAAGTATTAAAACCAAATGAATGGTATATATTTGACGGTAAGATTACAGAAAAGGGGAAAGCAAAAAACATATACAACCCCAAGTATGAAAAATATACAGGTGACATATCAAAACAGAAACACCTAGGGAAAATAATTGGAATTTACCACGAAACAGAGGGAATCACCTCAAGACAGATACGCAATTTACTCTCCACATTAAAGAAAGATATAAAAACAATACTTGAGGATCCAATAAAGGAGTTCCTAGAGGAAGATCTTCTCTCCATACAAGATTCCATTTCGAAAATACATTTTCCTAAAGATAGAGAGAGCATAGATGTAGCAAGGAAGAGACTTGCTTTTGATGAAATGCTTTCAATAGCATTACCATTAGAGAAAAATAAGCTAGAAAGATCAAAATTGAAAGCGCACAAAATATTAGAGGACAAAGTTTTAACAGAAGACTTCCTTACATCACTCCCATTTGAATTAACAAATGATCAAACAAAGTCCTTAGAAGAGATTCTAATCGATATCTCTAAAGAGGTGCCTATGAATAGACTACTAAATGGAGATGTTGGAAGTGGAAAGACCGTTGTAGCAGCTCTATGTATACTACAAAGTATTCGCAATGGATACAGCTCCATAGTTATTGCTCCAACAACAGTATTAGCACAACAACATTACGAAACTTTTAGTAAATTCTTAAAACCATTCGATATAGAGATAGAGCTATGGATATCATCAAAGAAAAGTAAAAGCACCTCTCCAAACAAGGTCATTGTTGGAACGCATGCCATCCTTTTTAAACAGGACATACCAGAAAATCTCAACTTAGTTGTTGTAGATGAACAACATAGATTTGGAGTAGAACAGAGAGAAAAGTTCTTAAAATCAAAAGATACTATTCCACATTACCTAACCATGACTGCAACACCAATACCAAGAAGCCTAACAGAGATTGTATTTGGTAATACACAGGTTAGCATAATAAAAGAGAAACCAAAAAACAGAAAAGAAATAGAAACTAAATATGTACCATACAAAAAAAGAGAAGATTGTTTTAATTGGGTTGCCCAAAAGATAATAGAAAGCAATTTTTCTCAACAAGCATTTGTTGTATACCCACTAATTGAAGAATCTTCAAACTTAGAGGCAAAAGCTGTTCTAACTGAGTTTGAGAATCTAAGAAACAATAATTTCAAAGATATAAAGGTTGAGATATTACACGGTAGATTAAAAGACAAAGAGAAAACAGATATATTAGATAGATTTAGTAAAAAAGAATTCAACATATTAATAACAACTTCTGTAATAGAGGTAGGAATTGATATTACAGATGCAACAATCATGGTTATAGAAGATGCTCATAGATTTGGATTAGCACAACTACACCAATTAAGAGGAAGAGTAGGTCGTGGAAATTTACAATCTTACTGTTTTGTATTGGCTGGTAAAGAGGAAGAGGATAGTAGTGCAGTAGAGAGATTAAAATATTTCTCTTCACATAGTTCCGGTTTTGATGTTGCAGAGTATGATCTTGAAAGGAGAGGCCCAGGAGAGGTCTATGGTATTAAACAATCTGGAATACCACAATTTAAAATTGCCTCTCTAACAGATTTAGAGCTCTTCAAAAGAACAAAGATTGTTGCAAGAGAAATACTAAAGAGAGATAATATCGATCTAGAATATATTTATGAAAATCTTTTTAGATAATGGAAATACACATAATACTAGATAACATAAGATCAGCTTTCAATGTAGGAAGTATCTTTAGATCTGCAGATGGTGCTGGTAGTGTAAAGAAAATATATCTTTGTGGAATAACTACAGAAATTAATAACCCGAAATTAGATAAAACTGCACTAGGGGCAACAGAAATGATACCTTCAGATCATTACGATACAACGGAAGACGCAATAGATGAAATAAAAGAGATGGGTATTCCCCTCTATGCAGTGGAACTAACAGAAGATGCTCAACATTTTCAAAAGATAGAATATCCTAATAAAATAGCAATACTTCTAGGACATGAGAAAAGAGGAGTAGACGAAAATCTACTTAGGAGAGTAGATAAGAAGATATATATACCAATGAGGGGATTAAAAGAGTCTTTGAATGTTGCCAATTGTGCATCAATAATTCTGTATGAAATAACCAGAGAGAGTTAGAATCATACAGTATATTTGATATCATATCAGTAGATGAAAAAAGCCCGTTTCAAGATATCAAAGAAATCAATAATACTCGCAGCAATACTAGTAATCTTAATAGGTATACCGGCTATAGCTTTCCTTTGGATTAGAAGCCAAGAAGATGGAAGAGCATGGTATAGCTCGAGCTGGATGTATAGGAAAGCTATAACAGTATCTGGTAATGGGAGTTCAACATTAACGAACGAGGATGTCCTTGTAACAATAGATACTGCGACTTTAGTATCGCAGTCAAAACTCCAATCGGACTGTGATGACCTTCGATTGGTAGATTCTGATGATTCAACAATACTTAGCTACTGGATAGAAGATGACTGTAATACAAGCTCTACAAAAATATGGGTACGAATACCAAGTCTTCCATCCGGAGGAAAAACCATCTATGTGTACTACGGAAACCCATCGGCAACGAAAGGTTCTCTCACTTGGTCTGGATATGTGACATTACTTGCAGATGCATCTTGTCCCTCTGGTTGGACAAGAAATTCGGCAATGGATGCAAGATTTATTCAAGGTTACAGTACATATGGAGGAACTGGAGGATCATCTGGTCACTCACATGATCCAATGACCTGCGAGGTAGATGATATGAATACATTAGGAGCAACAGCCTCTGGCCCATCCTCAGGGAGTTTTTCGGGAGTAGGTTCAACCCACTACCATAACAATGTTACAGCATCAACAACTGGAATTATAAATTTGTTTCCCCCATATCTGGATATGATAATGTGTTACAACAATAGGTTTACAATACCTACAAATCTAATATCCCTTTTTGATGCTACAGTACCAACCGGATGGACCCGTTTCTCTGCTTTAGATACAAAACTACCAAGAGGTTCCTCTACATACGGAGGAACATCAATAGTATCTACTCATACTCACGATACTCTTACAGGTTCAACCTCAAGTGCAAATGGTAATGGTACTCTTTCAACAACCGCATATACAGAAAGTGACGGAGCTGATGGTGCAATTACTGTATCTGCAACTACAGATTTAAATACAACAAACTTAATAAGTGGAAGATCTTGCTCACAAGGAGGAGATGCCGTTAACTATTCAGTAACAGCGTTGACTTCAAGCTCAGCAACAGTTTCTGTCTCTGTAGCACCTGGATGCTTAGTGGCAGGAGATGATGTACTGCTAATAAATCTTCAAGGTACTTCTTCATACTTCACTAATGTTGGTAACTATGAAATTCTTGAAGTCCTGAGTGTATCTGGAACAACAGTGAACTTCAAAACTAACAAAACAAAGTACTATGGAAATGGAGCAAGTGATGATACAAATCTCGGAACCGCAACTTCCAATCAAAGGGTAATGCTTCAAAGAGTACCAAACTACACAAATGTAACCCTCAATGCAACAGTACACCCAAGTGCATGGAATGGAGTAAAGGGAGGAGTAATAGCTTTTGAATCAAGCGGTACAATATCATTCGGAGCTTCTGGGAAAATATCTGCAGATGCAAGAGGATATAGAGGTGGTACTGGAGGAACAACCGTCGATACAACTGGATTTGGTTATGGAGGGGAATCTTACTGTGGAACAAACGGTGCAGGTAGAGGTGGTGGATATGGAGTAGGATACAATGGTACAGCAGGTGTTTGTGGAGGTGGAGGAGGTGGTGGTTCCATAAATGCAAATTACGGTGTTGGAGGTGCAGGCGTTGCAAGGGGAGGTGCAGGAGGTGGTGCAGGACAGGGTGGTGGAAATCCCGCAAGAGGTGGATCTGGTGCAGGTGCTGGATATGGAACATTTGGATACACAGGTGAAAGAGCAGGAGTGAACGGAGGAACAAATACTAGTGGTGCTGGTGGAGCAGGTACAAGCAGTAGTGATGCTGGTGGTGGTGGAGGTGGTGGTACATATGGAGACGCGAATCTTTCAAAACTTTACTTCGGTTCAGGTGGTGGTGGTGGTGGTGGTACATGGGCCGGAAGTGCAGGAGGAAATGGTGGAG
Organism: uncultured Candidatus Saccharibacteria bacterium; assembly: GCA_964621195.1. Taxonomy (GTDB): domain Bacteria; phylum Patescibacteriota; class Dojkabacteria; order SC72; family SC72; genus UBA5209. The sequence continues at coordinate 310 of CAZULJ010000019.1, read as the reverse complement.
TCGGAGGTGGAATTGTTTTGGTACACGGTAATACAATTACTACATCAGGGTTAGGAATAAGTTCAGTAGGATATTCGGGAACAAACGGAGCAGGATCAGGCTTATATTTCTCTGGTGGAGGAGGAGCTGGATCTGGAGGGTCAGTTAAGATAGTTGGGAATACAGTAAGTATGGGAACAAGTATAGTGAATGCATCGGGGGGAGCCGCAGGTGGTGGTACAAGACCAGGAGCAGCCGCAGGAGCTGGAAGAATAGCAGTAGAATATAGGACTTCCGTATCTGGCACTGCATCCCCAGCTTCAACAAATAC
>CAZULJ010000018.1:1650-8291 GCA_964621195.1 uncultured Candidatus Saccharibacteria bacterium | reverse complement strand
GCGAATCGTATTAGAAACATGGAAGAGTTGATAGAAAAGGGAAACCATGCCATTAATGAAAATTGTAAACTGCGTCAGCGCATCCGTGAACTGGAAGAACAGCAACGATGGATACCTGTCAGCGAGAGGTTGCCGGAAGAAGGGGAATACGTATCAGTGATATTTGGGGAAGATGAAAAAACAGTCGGATGCTGGTTTCTTGAAACCGAAACCGAAGAATATCAAGTCATTGGATTTGAGTACAAACAATGGGAAGTGTGGAATTTTGGAGAAAGTAAATTCGTATACGTTGACGAACCACCTACCCATTGGCGACCCCTGCCAGAACCACCGGAGGAGAAATGAAAAATATTGTTGGTATTGATAATTTGCTAGACACTATGGATACAAAAGAATTGTTTGACTGGCTTCACGAAGAAGCAGAAACACGATATACAGGAACAATAGCTGGATACATTTGTGATTTGCGGAATAAATTCGCCACCCTTACCGAACAGTTACGGCTGGCGAATGAGGATGCGGATAGGTTGGCTAAAGAATTACGTTGGGAATGTGACGTTGAAACTGAGATTCCAAATCTTGATGCTTATGAAGCCCTGCATCTGCATGAGCAGTTGAGAAAACAGGAGTGACAGATGAGCGACATTGACATTCAGATAGCGCAGATATTGGGGTATAAGAAATTCGCATTTCGTGACGCTGTTTTGGGTGGTGAATGGTGGATAGATAAAGATGGCAAGTCGGTTGATATTCGCTTTTCATCCTCCCTTGACCTCATGCACGAACTGGAAATGATGATACCGGAAGAAAAGCAATACGCCTATTACAAGTATGTTGAGCGAGAAGTGGCTCTTGGCGATGTGCTGTTCAAAAAATATGAAGATGGTCGTTATGCTCCCAGCAGGTTTCTGTTGATTACCGCAACCGCAGAACAGAGAGCACAGGCATGGAAAAAAGTGATGGGAGGTGAATGATGAGAGCAGTCAAGATAGAAATATCCACACAATTATTTGTGGAAAGATTCCAGTTGGATACTTCAGACATAGGAAATGTCTATATCGAAGATGTGCACTTAGACCCGGAGCAGGATGTATTAGTTGTTACCTTGTCTTCTTCTTTCTTTCCAGATGTAGACAAAGGCAGCATTCCTACTGCGTATCCGATGCTTCGGAGAGAGTCCACAAGAATAATCTCATGGGGGATTCCTTTGGATAATAAAGAGAACAAGGAGGATATTTAGTATGGGCGAATACGTAATGAATGTCGCAGTTCCTATAAAGAAAGGAGATATAGTAGCAGTAGATATTGAAATGTTCGGGCAACATAAAGACAGACTGCACCATCCGGAAGGTACACTTGCTTGTGTTCAAATTGCAATAGAAGGAAATCCTGTAAACTACGTACTGACAAATCATACATTAATTGAAAAAGCACTGGCAAAGTTTCACATTTGCAAGTATGTGTGTGGACATAATCTACTGTATGATATTCGACAGCTACGTAGATGGTTCTCGTTTGATCCTATGTTTAATATATGGGATACTATGTTAATGGAGCAGAATCTGTTTGCAGGATACTACGCTTCATTTGGTTTAGATGATCTAGTTCGACGGTGGCTCCGTAGGTATATGGATAAACAAGTGCGCGAAACTTTTGCGACTTCAACTACTCTAACACAAGAACAACTTATGTATGCGGTAGAAGATGTAGTTGCAACACTGCAAATAAGACAGAAGCAAGAAGAGTATATTCAGCAGAATGCACTCGACCTGAGATCATACTGGGAAATTGATATGCCGATGATATGGGTAGTTCTAGATATGCAGCCCGCTAAAGTAGATCGGGCAGGCTGGCTGAAAATGACAGACGAGTTTGCTGCAATCGGGGAGCTACTAGAAACACAACTTGGTCTAAATTCTAAATCTACACGGCAGGTTAAGAACAAAATAAAAAGTGCATTAGGCATTGAATTGCAGGATACTAGAAAAGAAACGATGGCAGAATATGATGATGAATTGTTTTCTGATATTATGGATGCCAGAAGCTATCGAGATTCCGTATCGAAATACGGATACAAATGGATCAAAGACAATGTAGATCCTGATGATTATGTTCGAGCGAACTGGATGATATGCAGAGCAGAAACAAGCCGCCCCGCCTGCTCCAAACCAAACCTACAAAATATTCCAACACGAAAGACTAAAGCATTTCGAGAAAAGTTTATCCAATCTAAGGGAATGATAACCGTTTCCGATATTAGCCAACAGGAGCCACGAATTTTAGCTGATATCTCTAATGATCCAAAGTTTCGAGATATCTTTATTACAGGTAAAGACATCCATTTACAGGTAGCAAGCGCAGCATATCGAGAGGAGATAACAGATAAGCATGACGTACGCAGAAATACCGGAAAAACTATTGGTCTTGGTACATCCTATGGACTTACACCAAAAGGGCTGATGAAAAAGATCAAGGTTCCAGACGAGAAGGATCCAAATAAGCAACGGTTTCTTACTGAAAAAGAAGCGCAGGAGTTTCTCAACAATTACTTTCGTGCCTTTCCCGGAATACAAACATGGGTACGTAAGCAGCACGAGCGAGCCGCTAGATATGGATATGTAGAAACTGCAATAGGTCGCAGGTTACATATCAATCCCTACGGTCAATCAGCAATGAATAATGCGATCAATGCTCCATGTCAAGGAGGTGCCGCGGACCTAACTAAAAAATGGTGTATTGCAATTTGGCAAGAATATCGTAAACTAAATAAACCGTTCCCTCTCATTATGATGGTACATGATGAAGTTATCTTTGACCACCCACAAGAAGACGCAGAGTTTTTACGAAAGCTCCTACATAAAACTATTCAACAGGTAGGGCAAGAATTATATCCCTCAGTTCCATTTGAGGCTGAAGTATTTCAAGGAGAAAACTGGAGTTGTAAACAATGAAGATCCCGCCACTAGACAATCGAGATTTTGAATCGTTTGAAGAATCATTTACTAACGTACTGACTATAGGTTTGGCAGATTATACACTACGGTTTGGGACTAATTTAGTCAATCGTAATCATATGACATGCCTTGGTTTATATATGTCCGACTCTGGAACAATCTATATTGATTGTACGTACCCGCCAGCTTTAACAATTAGAGTTATATGGCATGAAATCATGCACGTTTTATTAGATCAATATAGATTAGATAAATTACTCACGCCAAAAATTCAAGAGGTATTATGTGATGCTGTTGGATTCTTTATCTCATCCGTTTTGAATTCTACAAAACTAGCATCGTATGAAGAGCAGTATCTGATTTTTACTGGAGGAAAAGATGGCAAGAGAAAAATGCCCAAAGTGTGATTATTGGATGGTTGCCGATAGAGGATCGGTCAGTGCTCCATATATGATAGCAGGATCATATCCCGGGTTTGAGGAAATAAAGCAGGGATATGCTATGGTCGGTCAGATGAGTCAGCTTTTGAATATTGAGTTAGCAAGAGTAGGACTGGTCTATCAACAGTTCCTGTTTACAAATCTATGGCTGCATCAATATCCTGCAGAGAAAGAGAAAGGAAGAGAGAAAATAATCGAGAACCACAATCCATTCTTTATTGAGGAGTTTTATAAAAAGACAAAGAACAAAAAGGCAATATTGATTGCGGGGTCAGAATGCGTTCGTACGCTCACGGGACACAAAGTAGAAGATGTTACTGGATTAGATGTGCGTGATCTCCTTATCGTTCCATTAAAGGTTCCAGTAATTGCTTCCGTTAATCCTGCTTCCGCTTTTCATAGTGTAATAGGTGAAGTAAGAATTTCATTACAACACCTCAAAGATGTCATTGGATAGGAGGATAAATTATGACAGAAACAAGTAGCATGGAACTTCCAGTATTATTGACAGACAATGATCTAATGCTTCTAAATGAAGTAGACGAATATGTAGATCGATCACTGATTTCAGGAGATCTAAGAAGTGTTCTGAAATTTGGTAGAGTTATCAAGCGTAATATGCAGATTAGTGGCGTAGCATTCGCAAAGCTGCTAACCAGAATCAATGATCATTGGGACCAATATACTTCTGCTGGAATAGAAGATGATTTTGTAGATGTTATGTATTCAGAACTTGGCTCCGCTCCCGCAACGACACGCAAGTATATTGCAATGTGGCGTGCCATATTTGATAACAATACAATACCAGAAGATGTAAAGAAACAGTTGCTAGGCAGACCTGTAAAATCTCTCTTAGTCTTGACCGCAGCCGCTAATGAGGGTTCGGTGGAGTGGCAAGAAGTACTTGAAACTTCCACTCATGCAGAGGTACAACAGGTAGTCCGGGCGGCGCGAGGTAAAGCTACTTCATCTAGCACACGTATTACGATTAAACTAATGCGAACAGGAGAGCTTGTTGCATACAGAGAGAATGATCGAGTCCCTCTAGGATATCTCATGCGAGATCCCTCAAATGATATTAATGTAAAAGCCATAGATCGGATTGTAAATTCGTCTGGAATACTGGAGGACTAATGGATACTGGTATCGTATTCGAAGGAGATTATCCAGACATAGATCACTGGGAAACTGGTTTGCTTTCGTTAGATCTTGCATTGGGATCGAAAGGAAAGCCGGGTATACCTATGCGAACGATCTATGAGATATCTGGTCCAACCCATGTAGGAAAATCTACACTCGGTTATTTTATGGCAACTCGAGTTCCGCACTCAGATCTCGTTATCTGTGATCTAGAAGGCTTAGATAAAGATTATCTACAAGAATGCCTTCAGTCGGCTAACTGGACAGGCAAAGTCAAACTTATTCCTATAACTGGCAAGAAGAAATCTGAGCTACGTTCTCACGGTGAGATGCTACAAGAGGCTGTGCAGATCTTTATGTACGACCCAAAATATAATGTAGGACTATGGGACTCAGTCGGTGCCACAATTCCTATGGTCGAAAGCGAAGGAGACTTCGAAGAAGCATTCATGGGAAGACGAGCTAAGTTAGTAGGACAAGTTATCCGTAGGATCACAACTGCGCTCATGTTCAAAGAACAACCTAGTATATTTATCACGATCAATCACCAGCAAGCTGTGTTAGGTGGATATGGCAATACTACTCCCGGAGGAACTACGCATAAATTTCTGTCTGCCTGTCGCATCTCATTATGGGAAAAAGAAGTACTCAAAATAAAAGATACAGTTGTTGGGTATCTGCTTGAAGGGACAGTCAATAAAAATCGATACGGAGGAAAGGGTAGAAAATTTTCGTTTGTGAATTTATCAGGTATGGGAGTCAATCCAGATCTGAGTGTCGTCTTTGATTGTTTCCGTTATGGTCTAGCAACACGAGGAGCTACAGTCAAAATAGGCAAAGAGTCTATTGGTTACATTTCTAAATTGTATGAGTATGCAAGAGAGCGTAAGCATGATAAGTTTGAACCATTCTACGAGGTGCTAAATGATTATAGATTATCCGGAATCGTTCCGACTCAAGACACTGACGATTCCACTGACGTTTCAGATGGCGAAGCTCGGGAAGTCGACAGCGAACTCGAACCTGCTGCCGTCGACGAATAGAGTAAAGTACGTAGCATATATATCTGAAGAGCAAATCATCGACAAAGATTATCCTTTTGTTGGAATTGGAGTCGATCCCGGAGTAAATTTCGGGTTGACTATCTTCCCGTGGGAGAGGAGGGTATTATCGTTTCACGGCACAATCAATAACAACATAAAAGATGAGCCAGCATTTAAGAGTTATGAAGCCATGAATGAAATACTAGCAACCTTTAGTAATACTCAAGTTGTAGTAATCGAGGGTGCTAGTTATGGAGATAAATATGGACAAGTAGCTCTAGCTGAAAATCGATCTGGATTTATCGTTGCATCGAGATCTGCTGACCATACAATTATAAAACTTCCTCCGGCTACCATTCGCAAGAAAGTATTGGGACACGGCAAATTGTCCGGTAAAGCCATGTGGGTAAACATTGACGGGAACGCCGCAGATTCTATTCCAATGGCACTGTTGGCTTTTAGTTTGTGTGAGGAGAATACCTAGGGAGAGACTATATGCTAGATAAACTTTATCTTATTAATCTTGAATGTAATAGTACAACTACGAGATCGCTGTTGGTATGTGCTGAATCTCTGGAAGAAGCAAGATCTCGTGCCTACGTTTTCGCCGATCAGCCAATAGAAAAGAAAGTTATGCTGTGGTATACAGAAGAACTTGGCGATCTGGATAGTTTTGATATAGCAGAAATCATATATAAAGAATAGGAAAATAGCATGGTAAAAGAACAGAATATTACAGTAATGAATAACGCAACACTGGTAGTTGAAGATGTCAGAAAGTACTTTGATGCACGCGGGCTTATTCGCCCGGGACTTGGCGATTCATTAGAATTTCTAGCTACTGAGGTTGGAGAGTGCTTTGATCTCAAATTACAGGAGCAAGGAGGTTTTGTCCGAAATGATAAAAACAAAGAGCGCAAGTTATCATTAGCAGAGTTTCAGACAAAAATGGGAAGAGAGTTAGGTGATGTAATTATGATGGCGATTGTAGCAGGCATGGCAATCGGTATAGATCCTATCCAATCTCTGCAGACAAAGATGGCAGAGAAATTAGCAGAAATGAA
>CAZULJ010000018.1:0-1550 GCA_964621195.1 uncultured Candidatus Saccharibacteria bacterium | reverse complement strand
AACGGGAGCCTAGTCGCTCCCGTTTTTTATTTAATTCTGTCTTCGTAGTAATCTTCAAGAACCCTATCTCCATTAATACGCTTGTATTCCAAACGTAATACAATCCCACCCGTAGCAGATGGTCCCATATTAGATTGTATTGCATAGTCATCTTCCCATTCGCCGCTATCTTGCCAAGGCATAAGATACCCCGGGGTTCGTACAAATGCAATATGTTTATTTTCTAATTGATCTTTATTGTTTAGAGATAATAATGGAAGTTTAGTCCAGTAGTCTTGATGGTTGTGACCGTTCCATACTAAGTCTATATTATCTAACCACACAGCTTGCCTATTCGTCTCGATCATACCACGAGTAACAGGAGCACTTGTGCTTCCTTTGCCGTGATTAACATACATACGAAATGATGCAGTGGGGGTTTCATGCGTATCATCATACACGGCAAACCGAATAAACCCACCGTACCCGCCATTGATACATTGTGAAATATCACGCGCACGCCAACGTTCGACTAACCTCTCAATCAGATTTGTTCCATGATGCTTACGAATTATATTTTCATGGTTTCCTAATCCCATATACAAAATCATATGTGCATACGGAGATAAGAACTCATCAACAAAATCTAGTGTCTTGTCTAAATAGTCAGTCTTATTTAGTTGTGGTCGAATGTTGTTGGGATTTCTGCGAGGATCGTCTCTACCACCCGTAGCATCAAACAGATCACCATTTATCAGTACTTGGGCATCGATGCTCTTGGCATATTCTAGATCTTCTTTGACTCGATGAAGCAAACAAGCAGGGCTTTCAAGATGTATGTCGCTAATCAGAAAGAAATTTTGCTTCCAGCCAGCATGCACATTCTGCATATTAATACGACAGAGTGCATTACTTACTCTGATAATTTGCATTGTAGCCTCCATGAAAGGGAGGGGTTTTCCCCTCCCGTTATTCGTCGTCTTCTTCTTCTTGAATAGCTTTATAGATAATAGTCGCCGTACCCAAAATCAAACCAAACGAGTTAGCTACTGTTTCCCACGTAAAACTCGCAAGACTAATCTGCTGAAGAATAAACAGAGTAAGAATCGCCAGAAACACAGAAACAATAGAAGTGAGAAGCAACGCTTTCTTTCCACTCCATTTAAGTTGTGCCTTCAAAAAGCCGACCAGAGGGACACCAATAACACCAACAGCTACTGAAATTACTTGTTCGGTTGTCATATTATTTTCCTTTCGTATTTACTTTATTTGATTGAGAAATTTTAGAGTTCAATGGAAATTTGGTATTGATTGAACTCTTCTTTTTCTTACGCATAAGAGATACGTTCTCTTTTCTTACCTTTGGTAAATTACTAGATTTACTCTGACTTCCATCTCGTGTTCGCATAATTCCTCACTTTCTTTTTCTAGTTGCCTTCTTAAGTTCTTTGACTCCGGGAATAGTATCAAGACTTTTGTTCATTGCTTCGATACCTTTCATTCCACTTACTGCTGCATTTTTCATCCAGTTAGGTATAGGCGGAGCCTTTGTAGGTACTGGCTTTTTCTTT
>CAZULJ010000017.1:7926-9860 GCA_964621195.1 uncultured Candidatus Saccharibacteria bacterium | reverse complement strand
TGTTCAACTATGCTTAATAATTCAAGACGACCACATCTTGCTTTGCCGTCTGTGTTATATGGGACAATTACGCTGGATAGATCTTGCCAGTGGATGCGGCACTTCCACAAATCGTTATGCCTCATATTGTGTTCGCACCATGTTCGTGTCCCGAAATTTACACCATTACCACACGTTGTTGTTCTATCGGGATTGACTTCTTCAGTAAGAAAAGAGTTAGGTTCAATAATCCAATGTTCGGGTGGGCGGTACATTGTGTTTTGTCCAATTCTTTTGTAGACGATGATTCCCAATAAGTCTGTTTCGAATTGTAGAAGCCATTCAGTAGAAGATAATAAACCTGTTACCCCACTCAAATCCGTTTTATTTAGGGTCAGGTCGGTTAATGTTGTATCGTTCAGTATTGCATTTTTCAGACTCGCTTCGTTGAAATTTACTCTATCAAAAGCAGTCTTGCTGAAATCCGCATGTGATGCAATTACATTAGTCATATCAACACGGGAGAGATGTGAATTACGCATTGATGCATGTCTAAAATTTGCCCATTCAAATTTAGCGTTTATTATTAAGACATTATCAAGCACGGCAAAATCAAAATAAGCATTTGTACAATTTGCATCTGATAACTTTGCATTTACTAGGTGTGCACTGGTAAGATATGCATATTTGAGTTTTGCTCTCCTCAGATTCGCCTTATTGAGAGTAGCCCCGCACAAATTTGCACCTACAAGATTTGCTCTGTGGAGAGTGGCATCACTTAGGTTGGCTTCGACTAAGCTAGACTCTTGCAGTTTTGCTCTAGACAAATCAGCACCTACAAGACTCGCGCCTGAAAAATCTGCTTTACTCAAATCCAAACCAGCCAGACATATACCATCTAATTGTGCACCCTGTAATCGGAGAGGAGAGTCGTCATCTCTCTCCAATAAAATATTTACAGGTATTCCATTGTATGTGTAATTTGATGGGTCGTAGTACATTTTATTCTCCTTAGTTGTTAGATTTCTTGTTTGAGATATTGCTGAAGAAATTTGACAGCGGCTTCTAGTTCTTCGGAAGAAACCGTTGCTTCTTGTGCTGGATCTTGTGGGGTGAGGTCTTGTTTGAATGTCCACTCTATTCTATTTTTGAGTGGGATAACTGGCATGCTATCGTAGAAGTAACCATTATCTGCGATTGAATAAAGCCAGAGTTTTGTGTTGTTAGGATCATGTTTAGGGGACCAGCATTTGATTAGATGATCGCAAGATAACCATGTATCATCTGATGAACGTCGACAATAGAAATCTATTTCTAGTTCCGACTGTTCCATGTCGAGTATTTCGACGTGGTTAAAGTATGATTTTAGGTCGCCCAGTCTTGGGTTACGTTTGAGTCTGTCCGCCTTGATAGGTTCAGGTGCCCTCACATAATTACCTTGCTTATCCATTTCTGCCTCCATTGTAGATTTGATCATGTGCATATGTATTGATCAGGCTCAATACATGATGCTGTCTTTTCAGATCGATACTCAATTCACGTACGTCTGGAACGCGCAGCCCAATAGCTCTGCACATATCGAGTTCGCTTGATACTTCGACCATTGAAGTAGTAGCGGCAGTAGATAAATCGCATAACAATTCAAAGCGTCGCTCATCCATCTTCGCCCCCTTTATATCTCACTCATTCTCAGTATATTAGCAATGAATGGAGTTCTTACCTTGATTCCCCACTCATAATAGAGATATGATTGAATAGCTGTGTGAGATGCTTCTGGATGTTTACTCTTGTATCGTACGATAAGTTTTGCCAGAAACCCCTCAACTCTGGACTCATCATAGATAGGCTTGGGTTCCGCCTCACAGATAGAGTATTGATTACGGAACAATAAAGTGATAGTGCGTGTTTTCATTTCAATTCTCCTTTCAAGATATAGTAAGGTTCAGACGACGTGC
>CAZULJ010000017.1:0-7826 GCA_964621195.1 uncultured Candidatus Saccharibacteria bacterium | reverse complement strand
GTGCCTCTAATATTCGGGAGCCTGTTTATTCATTCTTTGACTACTCATTCTTTGACTACTCATTTATTGAGTACTCGGATAATACTTGACACCTCCTTTCTATACATCCTATATAAATAGTGGCTCCGCTCTTTACATCCTATATATGCGTATCTGAACTCGCCCGACAGGTGGGTTATCGCACCGGACAGGCAGGAAGGCAAGTGATCGGGTATAAACAGGATACATGTATGGTGTTTTTGAACCTTCACTTGTTATGCGTATAGTTATAATTTCAAGCGTAAAATTCTATTGTTTCCATTTAATGGAGTCAATAACGAATAATGTTATATGCTATACAGTATTTGGCGATTGATGTTTCAACCGACTACTTTTTTAGGGAGTGTATACAATGGCAACAACAAAACAATTATCAGAAAAAGAAGTACAAGCTCTTCTGTCGCTTGTAAGCAAATTGCAAGCGACGGGAAAGAGCAAACAAACAAGCTTGCCGGCAACACGAACGATCGATATACCCGCAACTTCATTACCTTGTGTTGCAACGGTTAGCAAGCGGTCCGGTATCACGCATTATGCGGGTAAGATGATTTTACCCGACGGTAGCACGGCTTATATATCAGTCTACCCAAAGAAAGAATAACCGGTCCAAATAAAATCCCGTCAAACAACGACGGGATTTTATTTTACCTACGCATATTTACCTATGCGCATGCGTATAGGTATCTGGCATGCGCATGCATATACAGATATAAGACTACGAACATGGGGGCGGTGGAGGGGGGATACCTATTATCTGTTATCTATTTCTATGTTTTGTTCCCTAAAATTTATCTCTACGCGATTTTGCTTGACATTTCATCGTGGGCGTGCTATCCTATATCTAGGAGGTATTTATGGCAGGAGTCCTTTATATATTTACAGAAGCTGCATATGACTACCGGAAAGCTGGTACGACATCCGGTCCTCTGGTCATTCCCTTGTATACGCGAATGGCAAGAGGAAGTGGGAAAGAAAAGATGTACGGTCAAGACATGATCAATCACTTGATCTATATGAATCCAAGCGAAAAATCTCAGAAGCATATCTTCAGCAAGGATTATGGACCAAGCAAGGGGTTCAGAAAAAACGGGAAGCTGCGCTTGAATATGCTGGTGTACCCGGGACCCGGAGATGAGAATCAAGTACTTATTGACTGGATCTCTCCGACAGGAAAGTGGGGGAGGGTAGTAGGACTGGATGAAAATAAGATCCCGGCAAAAAACATAACGCATGATACGCATCCATGGTTAGTCCATCGGGTATACGGATCTAACAAAGTAGGCAGTGCAGTTCTACTCAAAGATGTTATGTATCTTCCAGTACTATCCAATGGAAGATTTATTGAAATGAAGTTTCTCAAACGGAAGTAACGCTTGCTTTTTCTAATCAAAATTATTATAGTATTACCGCTCAGGAGGAAATGATGAAAGACCAATCAACACCTACACCGAAAAGATCTACAATCCAGTTAGATCTTGAAAAACAATATGACGTGATAGAGAACTTGTCCGGCAGACTTGCACATCTTGCTAATATCTTGCAACCCGTTTCTTCAGCAAAGCCAACATCAGAAGTAGCAGAAGAAGTAGCGACAGAGCCAGATGCAACCAGATCTGAGATCAGTCAGATGATCAACAGACGTACAGAATTAATAAATAAATTATTAATTAATATTAATTATTTAATTAATTCTATTGAGTTGTAGGTGGATCTGGATGGTTACTCTTCCTGTCTTGCTGCAACTCTGTATCCGTAAAGGTCATATGGCTCTGGCTTCGATCTTCGAAGATGGCGAAAAAACTTTCGGGATGATGTTTCTGATTGAGCCGCAACCTGAAAACCAACCGGGATATGTGGTGTCTGAGGTAGGGAAAATGACATTGTTCCGTAAACCAGCAGAAGAGCATAATGTCATGGGACTTCTCTCGCATGCACGTTTTAGTTTCAATCTGCTTACTAAAATAATGCTTGACAAAAAAGCGTTCATCTTGAACCCGTTTGAGAAAATAATTACATGTTATGATCTGGTAGAACGCAGAGAGTACTCTGCAGAAATGGCTTCGTCTCCCTACTCAAGACTGAAACTTCTAGCAGATACAAATGCACCATGGCAGAGATCGAACGAAGTTTATCGTGAAATTTATACTGGTGCATATCCTCTGGTACTTCAGACCTGTATCGAAAAATTTAATAAACCAAATTACGGGAGACTATTCTTATGTTTCAGAAAGGCGGAAGACAATGTATACTCTTGGAATTGATTTTTCTCACCATCAAGATGATCTAAAATATGACTTTTGTAAGTTGCGAGATGAAGGGGTGCGTTTCGTGATCGCTAAATTATCCGAAGGTACATCATGGGTAGATAGCACTGCCGTTCGTAAACTTGAGACCGCACGGAAATTCGGGATGATTACTGGTGTATTTCACTGGGTAACTCCACAGCATTCTCCACAGCTACAGGCGGATTGGTTTTTGCGTAATTCTCCGGATGAGTTGGTAGATTTCTACGTAGCTGATATCGAGGATAATACTTATCCTGTGCACTTCTCGTCATTCAGGGATAAGAAGACCAGAAAACAAATGGCAAAGAAAGCAAATAAGTATGGCAACATTGAAGTTGTTATGAGCAAGGATGTCGTATCCAGTACCGGAAAGCAATTTTGTGATAAGCTCAAAGAAAAACAATCGAAGCCCGTCGTAATCTACACCAGTAAATCTTTTGTACTCGGCAAAGCTGCACCCATGCAGTCATGGATGTTCTCGTACCCACTGTGGTATGCACACTATACAAATAAATATATGTATGCAGAGAATCGCACATTTGCCGAAATAGCTAAAGGCGTACGCCCCATCAGTTGGAAGGTCTTTAGGGATCAGCACATTCCAGCGCATGACATGTATCTTGAAGCTCTGATTCGAGACGGACAGAAACCATGGCACTTCTGGCAATTTTCTGGTGATCGTGTCCGACTGAGCGGAACTCCTGCTGTAACTGAATATGATATCTTCAATGGAAGCGAAGATGCACTTGTCAAATTTATTTCATCGGTGGAGGTAAAGTAATGAAAATTCTAGGTACTGTTCTAAGCAAAGAGCACGATATTACAAAAGCAGCTTTCTCCTCGTGGCGAAGTAGTGAAGGTGATCCTTATTCATTTTATTACTTACTCGTATCTGTTGGAGTAACAAAGCATCAGGGAAGCAAACAACGTAGAAATAGACTACCTAATATTCCTTGTGGTCTCTTGCACATATACGATATCAGTCTGAACGCTACTCGTCAGTTGGAAATTGTCACTATGTTTGATTATTCAGATACACTTCCAATTGTTATTGATATTGAATCTTTATATCGAGACGATGGACCGATCACAAAAACCAATCAGGAATCGTTCAATGCTTTTATGTCTAGTCTAAAAGAAAAATCAGGCAAACGTGGAATTCCCATTGTTCGTGCGAATCCTTCCTTTTTGTTGTCTAGGTTTTTGCAGGATGATGGTACGTTCCCATTGTGGATGCATGGTGTAAGATTATGGGTAACTGGAACAGATCCGGTTGCCCTTCCTGAATACTTGGGTGCTACGTTAGTCTACACCGGATCTGATGACATAATTGTAAAAGAGGAATCTAGTATATCGATCAAGAACATCAAACCAGCAGCCCGCAAGAATTTGTTTCACCCATTCTATGCGCGTGTCGATACTGGAGGATTGAGTGCAGTTCTTTACACCGGACCAAATGATAGCGACCCGAAACTCGGAACTATTAGGAATCGCACCGCTATTAAGATTTATGACATCCAGAATGATAGAGCATTTCTTGGAGATCGCATGAAGCGGTGGATTTCTGTTCGGGATTTTGTACGGACAGATGGAGTTGTAAGTAAATAACTCATGTTTGTATCTATGTATAATTTGAATATATACTAACTGTCATGTTAGTATATATTCATTTTTGTGATATATCTACGTATCCTATTCTCATTAGGATACGTGTTTGCTTTTTATGCTGCATGAATGTATAATCAAAGAAACCGTTTCTTTGAGGCATCCATGAATCTAAAATCAGGTAGCGACGATAAAACTATCAAGGCGAATATAGATAAATTAATGAAAGAAGGATACTCAAGATCTCAGGCGATACGTTTGGCATTTGAGTATGCTAAGACATCCAAACACAGCATCAGCAGAAAGGGTACAAACGAATGCGATCCTTTGTCGAATGGATAGAACACGAACCTTTTTATATTCGAGATGCGTGGGATGATGCTCTTGGTAAATTTATCGGACCCGGGCGGATGCATCTGCAGCCTGTCCAGCGTCGGATTCTGGATCACTGCCTAACTCCAAATGAAAATGGTGAACTTCCATATTCTACAATCTTATACGGAACAACTAAAAAATCAGGTAAGTCCGCTATTGGTGCAGCTATCAATGCGTGGTACGCTTGCGAAGCACTGGAAGGAACAGAACAATATGTATTGGCTGCGGATAAGGATCAAGCAAAGGGTCGTATCTTGCGCGATCTAAAATATCATTATCGGAAATACAATGCCTCACTAAAGGGATCTGATGCTATACCTGTAAAGATAACAGCAGATTTGATTACTTTTCCGAATGATACATTTATACAAGCGATTGCTTCTGATTATGCATCCAGCGCAGGTAGTCGGCATGCACTAACTACATGGGATGAGCTTTGGACATTTACGTCGGAATCTCAACGCCGTTTGTGGGATGAATTGACAATCATTCCAACTGTTCCTAACTCTCTTCGATTTATTGCTACCTATGCTGGCTTTATTAATGAGTCGGACTTATTATGGCAGTTATATATAGAAGGTGTAGGGAGAGAAGAACATGATCACGGAAGAGGAGAAAAGATACCAGGACTAGAAGATCTGCCTTGCTGGAGAAACGGAAGACTATTTACTTACTGGAATCATGTTCCTACTATGCCATGGCAGACTCCTCAATATTATGCAGATGAAATGATTTCTCTGCGCCCTGCTGCTTATTTACGTTTCCATGAGAATAGATGGGTAACATCTAAAGAATCATTTATTCCGATGGAATGGTGGGATCGTGCTACTACCAAATTTGATTCTCCGGCAGAGTATCGGGTCGATGATCCATACCGCTCCGGTCAGGTGTTTATTGGTGTTGATGGTAGTATCAAGCATGACTGCACTGCTGTTGTAGGTGGTACCTATGATCAGAAGCGTGGTAAATATATTCAGCTATTTCATAAGATCTGGACACCACGACCGGGAGACCCACTAGATCTTGACAATACTTTGGGAGCTTATCTCGAGGATCGGTGCCGAATGTTTAATGTCGTCAAGATTGGATTTGATCCATCTTGGATTTTACAGCTTATGTTGAAGCTAAAAGGTAAAGGATTACCTGTGGAGGAATTTTATCAAACGCCCAAGAACATGGTCGAGGCGAGTCAGGCTTTTTATGATTTATTGAAATTTGAAAACTATGAAGCATATCCTGATGATGAAGTTCGTTCTCATATTCTCAATACAGTAGCACAGGAAGAAGGTAGAGGATTCCGTTTAGTAAAAGACCGGAACAGAACATCTTCTAAGCCTATGGACTTTTCGATTGCTGCTGCTATTAGTACGTATTTAGCGGTCAAGGTTATGGCTCGGTATGCACAAACTGTTATAGAGATCGAATCTCCCTTTAGTGATATGTGCGAGTCGAAGCCTGACATGCGACTTCCTTTTCAATTTCGTGAGGAGTAATTATGAAATCATCTAAAACACAAACAGACAAAATAGAATTTGGGTCTAGAGAAGACCGTCAGTTAGCTGATGAGTTGTATGTTTTACGAAATATACAAACTGCAGAAGAACTGAGTAAGGGATGGCATGATCAAATTAAGCATTGGCGCGAATTGTATGACGGAAAACATTACTCATCTCGTGCTAAAACTGGAGAAATTCAGTACGTAGATCCTACATATACTAATACGGTAGATCTGACAGTTGGATTATTCTTGAAAAATAGGATGTCATGGCAAGCAAAAGGCTTCAATCCTTCTTTTTCTGAGAATACAAATACTGATGATCTAGAGAAATTTTTGTCTGCCGTCATTGATATAAATTCTGCACGTAGGGAATATAGCATTTTGTACGAGATCTACACTCATTTTGTGCGTGATGGCAGTGCCGCCCTTTACACTGTATGGGATTCAACTATAGAAAAAAGTTCTGAGCGGGATACTGTACTTCTTCAGGGTGAAACTGTGGAGACTGAGGCACTCTTAGATCTTCCCATTCACGTTGAAGCTGTTGATCCTTTGTCGCTTTTTGTACTTCCGGGTGGTTCAGGTCGGTGGCTTGCTCAGGTTAGGGAAGTCGAGATGTCTCTTTACGATGTTTATATGCGTTATGGTAAGATTCCGGAGGCATATAACTCGCTAACTTTAAGTGAAATGGTAACAACTAATATAACATTGAAAGATTATTGGGATGCCGTCTATGATATTCCGCTACCTGTAGCGAAATCTGATCAGGAGATCGACACAATTCCAGCCAGAAAAATAACACAAATCAGAAATGCTACGTTAGTAAATGATAAATTTCTAATTCCGCTTCGGATTATGGATGGATACAAAAATCTTCCATATGATATTGGATTTTATAAGCCCATTAGTCGTACCGATCCTAAGGGATGGTTGTCTGCTATCGCTCCACTAGAAGAATCTGTTATGCTTTTAGAGCGTGGAGTGAATCGGCGACAGCGTTTAATTGATGTTTATGCCTCATTACCCATTGTTGCTGAAACTCAAGCGGGCAGATCTGTCAAATTAGGGGCTGGATTGGGTGAGGTGATCAATATTACGCCGGGAGAGCGTGTGTATTTTCCACAATGGCAAGGAATGCCTCCCGATGTAGACAAACAATTGCAGTTTATTTCTTCCAGAGTACAGCAAACTGGGTATTCTGAGGTTATGTATGGTGGTGGAACAGATACTGAGTCGGGCTGGGCACTTAGTCAGCTTGCGGATCAGGGCAGAATTCGCCTCGAACAGCCAATTACTCACCTAAAACTGATGTTTACTATATGGGCAGAGAAGGTTCTCGACCTCGTTCGCAGTTTTGGTGAAGACAAAGTGGTATATATTTACGGAAGAACTAAACGAAATAGTTTCGCAGACTACTTATCACTCGGAGAGATACTAGGATACAAGGTAGAGTGTGAAATGGATCCGTTGTTTGCCAGTGAGCAGACCAGAAAACATGCCATGGCTACGCAGGTTCGTGGTATTCTCCCCGATAAGACAATTATTGAGAAATACTTTGACATTCAGCAGGCTGGTGATGAGATAGAGCAGCGTGAAATAGAACAGACTATGAATCATCCAGCAATGACGCAGTACACAATCTTCGTTCATCTTCAGCAATTAGCGGCGGAAGGTGACTTAGCTGCACAAATGGCATTTGAGACTATGAAGCAACAGTTGCTTCCTTCATTAATGGGTGAGAATAATCAGATGAAGCCAGCCGGGGCTGCTGGATTGACCGGAACTCAATCACAAACCGGAGAGACTCCAGTTCAGGCGGTCTCAAATGTAAGACCGGGCGCGTCTACGGCAGATGCAGTTACAGATATGAGCCGCGCTGCCCCGAATATGAAAGGTAGTGTAGAATAATGAATGCGTATCGTAATGCTTTCAATCAAAAAATGAGGGCAACCTCGGTTGCGTTCAATCGCGTACATGAGAGGTTAGGTGTACCGACTGATAAAGTCTTACGAGTGCACCAGAAT
>CAZULJ010000016.1:0-10594 GCA_964621195.1 uncultured Candidatus Saccharibacteria bacterium | reverse complement strand
TAGTCTTGTAAGGTATTTTACCACATTTATAATGTACTATTCTTCACGAGACCCAATTTATCCAAGGAAGTCTGCTAATTCTCTCTAAAGTATCTGAAGCTATAAATTCATTATCAAGCATAGGTTTTGAGTAATCAATAACATTACCATAATAATCAGTCATTACACCTTCCAAGTAAGAAAGTATTGCGTGTCCTGCACATATATCCCATGTACCCCATGCTCCGAAATTACTATTTATTTGTAAATTTATACCTCCATCAAGAATTTGTAAAATTCCACTTTATTGATTAATCGTATTATTCCCCAATACATTTCTTTTTTGATTTGGTATAATTTTACGATTATTTGATTTACTACATATATGATTAATCGTTTATGTGATATTTGTAAGAAAAGAGAAGCTACGCAAAAAGTTATGGTTATACAGGGAGATAGTAGGAAATTAATGTATCTTTGTAATCAAGATTATATGAAGATGCGCAGTAGAGGGTATAGTTCTCCATATGATTCTTTGTTTGGTAGGAATTCAATAGGTATGTTCGGTGATTTCGACAATGTTTGGGAAAATGATTTCTCAGATAATATTGATTATTCTACGGATAAAGAGGAAACAAATATAGAAGAATATTTATCTAAACATGCGAAAGAAATTATTCAGAAGGCAGCAGAAACCACTATTAATTTTGGAAGAAAGGAAATAGATACTGAGCATTTGCTTTACGCATTGATGGATAGTGATGTTACTACTGAAACACTCAAACAGTTCAAACTCAATCCTAAGGATTTAAAAGGGTATATTGAGGCAAATGCTCCAAAGGATGGTACTAAGATAGATGCAGAGAAGATCGAAATAAGCGTATCTCCTAGAGTAAAATCCGTTTTAGAGAATGCTTTTTCAATATCTAGGGAGTTAGGTCATGGGTATATTGGACCTGAACACTTGTTGATATCTTTGTCAGAAGAGAACGAAGGTATGGCTAGTGATGTATTAAGAAAGTATGGCTTAACTTCTCAGTCTTTAAGGCAGAAAACGATTAAAGTTGTTGGTAAAGGAGCAAAAGAGGGGAGGTTGGAGTCAAAAACAAACACTCCTCAGTTAGACAAATATTCTCGTGATCTCTCTGCTCTAGCAAGGGCTGGTAAGCTAGACCCTGTAATTGGAAGATCTAAAGAGATTGCGACCACTATAGAGATATTGGCTAGACGTACTAAAAACAATCCTGTTTTAATTGGAGAACCAGGTGTTGGCAAAACTGCAATAGTTGAAGGATTAGCACAAAGAATTGAAAGTGGCAAAATTCCACAAGTTCTGCAGGGAAAAAGGGTAATTGAATTGAATCTTAATGCTATTGTTGCTGGCTCAAAGTATAGGGGGGAATTTGAAGAAAGAATTAAAGCTGTTGTTGATGAGATTGTTGAGAACAAAGATGATTTAATAATTTTTGTTGATGAATTACATACAATTGTTGGAGCTGGGCAAGGTGGTGGTGAGGGAGGATTAGATGTTTCTAATGTTCTTAAACCAGCACTTGCAAGGGGTGAGCTACATTTAATAGGTGCTACAACTCTTAGTGAATACCAAAAGTACATAGAAAAGGATGCTGCACTCGAAAGGCGTTTTCAGCCAGTTATTGTTTCTGAGCCAACTATAGAGCAAGCCATTGAAATACTTCGTGGACTTAGAGATAAGTACGAAGCTCATCATAAGATAAAAATTAGTGATGAAGCTATCGTAGCAGCTGTTGAGCTGTCTGATCGATATATATCTAATCGTTTTCTTCCAGATAAAGCAATTGACTTAATTGATCAAGCAGCTTCAAGAGTAAGGATTAGTGCAGATACTTTTACTCAAGATATAGAAGAAAAAGAAGATGAAATTAATAGGCTTAAATTGGAACAAGAGTATGCTTCTACTCATAAAAAATTTGAAGATGCTAAAAAATTAGAGAAAGAAATTAAGGAAAAAACGGCTGAAAAGGAAGAACTTGCACAAAAGTGGAGAACCGAAAAAGGTATAACATCAAGAATTGTATTAGCAATGCATGTAGCAGAGATAGTTTCTAACTTAACAGGTATTCCTGTAAGTGAATTGACCCAAGAAGAAAGGGAGAAATTATTAAAAATGGAAGAGCGCTTACATGAAAGGGTTGTTGGTCAAGATGAAGCAGTAAGTGCTGTCTCAAACGCTGTCAGAATGAATAGAGCTGGGCTTACTGAAGGTAATCGCCCAATAGCAAATTTTATGTTTTTAGGGCCTACAGGGGTTGGTAAAACAGAATTGGCAAAAGCAGTAGCATGGACAGTTTTTGGTGATGATGAGGCAATTATACGAATTGATATGAGCGAATATATGGAGAGACACGCGGTAAGTAGATTAATTGGCTCTCCCCCTGGATATGTTGGATACGAAGAAGGAGGTCAGTTGACAGAGGCAGTGAGACGTCGTCCATACTGTGTAATTTTACTTGATGAGATAGAGAAAGCACATCCTGATGTCCATAATATTTTACTTCAAGTTTTTGATGATGGACGTTTAACAGATGGTAAGGGTAGGGTAGTAGATTTTACCAATACAATAATTATTGCAACAAGTAATGTCGGAGCAAAGTTGATATATGATAGCCTATCGGCCCCTGATGGTAAAAAAGAATCATATGCTGAGCTTAAAAACAAAGTCATTGAGCAATTGAGGGAGTATTTTAGACCTGAGTTCTTAAATCGTATCGATGAGATTATTCTTTTCGAGCCTTTAAATCAGGATCAGATTAGAGAGATAGTTGTATTACAACTAAAAAGGGTTGAAAGATTGGCCAAAGGGCAAGATATTGAGCTTGATATTGATGAATCAGTTATTGATCATCTTGCAAAAATTGGATATCATCCGGAATATGGTGCTCGTGAGCTTAAAAGATGTATTAGAACGGAAATAGAAAATCCTCTTGCATCGAAAATGCTTTCAGGAGAAATTAAGAAAGGAAAGAGTGTTCGGGTATTATATGAAAATGACTCTGTTGTTTTTCTGCAATCAAAAGTGAATGGTTCTAAGAAGAAAAAAGATTAAATATCTTAAAGATTTTGTAAAGGGTCTTGACAGCTTGGCACTCTGTATGGTAGACTGCTAGCGGTAAATAATTAAGGAATTCCTAAAAAGAGTTCTTTGCTTATTTGCTTAGTCTCTTTTGAATTCCCCAAAGTTTACTGAATCTTGTATTACTTAA
Source organism: uncultured Candidatus Saccharibacteria bacterium (assembly GCA_964621195.1). Lineage (GTDB taxonomy): Bacteria > Patescibacteriota > Dojkabacteria > SC72 > SC72 > UBA5209. The sequence goes on along the minus strand of CAZULJ010000016.1, from coordinate 7,373 downwards.
TTAATTTTAAGTACTATGAGAGTTGTTCTTATATAATGGCTTAAATCTTTGCCAAAAAATTTAAAATATGTGTTAGTTCAGATTAAGTCTGAATTGTTACTGGATATCTATCCAGTACCCTATTTTGATTTTTTGGAAAGCCTATTTCCCCTGGCTTTTAAAAGATTAGGGGAAAACAATTTTATATCTAAATTGTTAGAAGGCTGGCTATGAAAATAATAAAAAGGGAAGAAAATAACAATCAATTGGCAAATACTGCATACTCTCCTGTTAGGGATTTGTTTGAGGATTTTTTCAGAATGCCTTCCTTAATGGACGAGATGTTTAGTAGAACAATTATGCCTAACTACTACACTTTGAATGCTGATGTTTGGGAGGAGGATGAGAACTTCTTTGTAAAAATGGCTCTTCCTGGAGTATCCAAAGATGATGTAGTTCTTGAAATAGAGTCTGACATTATTAGAATTCAAGGTGGCAAAAAAGTCCAAAAGGAGGATGATAAAAATAAAAAATACTACTTTAGAAGTATGGAAACTCATTTTGAGCAAACATTTAATCTACCAAAGGTAGTTGATGCTGAAAAAGCAGAGGCGAAATTTAAGGATGGTGTTCTAGAAGTTAAATTACCAAAAGCAGAACAGTATAAACCTAAGAGAATCTCTATTAAGGAGGGGTAATAATTTCTAGAAAGCGGCGTAAATGCCGCTTTCTTTTTTTCATACACCAGGCCTCACTTTTGAGACTTTCACTTTTTAGGGTTTAAATAACTCAATTCCCATAAGGGTTTTAAAAGATAGTGGACGGGTCTTGTCGCAACCTTGAAAGAATGGCGGGACATACGAGTCTGGAACCTAAAATGTGACAAAAGAGACAGTATAAAAAAGGGGATTATCTTTTCAATAATTTTTCCTCTCTTTCCAATCGTAATACACCTAAAGCAGTATTTTTTTGAGACATAAAATCTCGTAAGAGTTCGTATTCATTAGCGAGTCTTTCAATATCTTTGTCATTGAGATTTGTATCGTCTTTCAAATTTTTAATGAACCATTCTCTTGAGCGGCTTTTCCTGGCTCGAAAAAAGAGTATATGGAGGAAAATATAGAACCTTTTTCTATCAAAGGGATGATAATCGGCTGGGAAACTTGTTATCCAAGATCTATAAGCTTCTATTACGGTCCTTGGCATTTCATTCATAGAGATATAATTAGAAAATTTAAAATATTTCTAATGTACTTTCCTTTCTGTGTTTTCAAGCCAGAATTTTATTTTTTCAATACACCCTTCAAGATCATCTCTTATTTCATATACCCAAAATCTTTGTACATCCCAGCCAAGCTCGTATAAGCGTTGATTACGAATTTGGTCTCTTTTGCATAACTCTCCTGTCATATCCTTGTGATATCTCTCACCATCAATTTCAATATTTAATTTCCTTTCATCGTCGAACAATGCGAAGTCCAAGGTGTACATTTCTATTTGATATTGTGGTATGGTCTTTATCCCGGAAATAAATAGTGCATTGTAGAACATTCTCTCCCACTCAGAGACATTTTCAGGATTGGAAACTGTCGGATAATTGGAATTAAATCTCATAGGAACTTTTTCCATCTTTATGTCTTCAGCCTTTTCTAGGTTTTTAACATATTGAGCAAAGTGTTCTAAATATTTTACTCCACACTTACTTATTATATTGATATCACCAACAACAAGGAGAAATGCTCTTGCTCTAGTTATAGCTACATTAAAGAGATTCCCGGTATTCCGTAAGAAAGAAAGTGCTCCTTGTTGTATGTTTGTTGATACCACTGGAGAAAATATCATTACATCTCGTTCGTCACCCTGGAATTTATGTACAGTTTCAACTAAAAAATCATGTTTTAGCAGAGCTGAGGAAAGCTCTGAATCTTGTGAAATCAATCTTTTAATTAAGCCTGCTTGTGCCGTAAAGGGTGTAACAACACCTATGCTTCCTTGGTAATTTTTTTCAAATAATAATTTTTTAATCTCCGAGATAACGACTTCTGCCTCTTTTTCATTCAAAGCGCTTCCCGAATTCGGTCTGTTTACTTCTCCTTTAACATCTATCCATCTGACAGCATTTTCTTCGTCATTTATCAGTTTTAAGTTTTCATATTTGCTTGCAATTCTTAAATAGCCTCCATAAAATTCTTGATTTGAAAATTCAATTATATCTGCATGTGAACGATGGTGATCTTTAAGATTAACCATGTTATTACCGTTTACAACACTTGTAGCGAGATCAAATAGCGAATTATACGAATAAGCCCATGTTACAAAGTCTGATACGAGATTGTATTTCTCTAATAATTGTTGATCGTAACCTTTTCTCAAGCTTGTAATATGAGAGAGCTGCATAGGATCTCCTATTATTACCGCTCTTTTTGCTCTATATAGGAGTGGTAGGGCAGAGGCAATGTCACACTGACTGGCCTCATCAAAAACAACAAGATCAAAATAGCCACCTTGAAAGGGGATTTTTCCTCTTGCAGAAAGCGAAGTAACTGCCCAAGCAGGGAGTAAATGAGATATTCTTTCACTCAACTTCTGGTACTCAAAAAAACTTCTTTTTCCCAAGTTGTTGTAAAGATCTCCTTGTGTATCAAGTACTATTTTGAGAAGAGCATGATACCTGTTTAGGAGTATTCTATCTTCCTCTGATAATCTGTCTGGCTGTAATTTAAGCCATCCTTTCCATAATTTTAAGGCATTTTCAGACATATCTTGGATTAAAGAGATTTGTTCGGAGGCGAGATCTTCTAAGGATTTTAATTTTTGTAATTTCTTAATAGATTTTAGGTATTTCTTAATATCCTCTATCCACTTTCTTTTGTTATCAAAGTCCTCATAGAGATTTTCCCACTTAGAAATATTTTTGTCATTAATTTCTTTTGGTACTGATAAGATACCAAGCTCCATTGCAGAAGAGAGTATTCTTGGAATATAAGAATTGAAGGATTCGTAGCGTTTCTTTTTCAATCTATCCCAGAAAAGTCTAATGAAAATATTCTGATTTCCTCTTATTGTATCATCCAATCTAACTTTAAACTCACTTAGAAAGCCAGAGTACTCATTAGGCTCTATCTTCTTTAGTACATTAAATAAATCCTCACCAGATTCTTCTCTAATATCTTCAATTTTCTTTGAGAGGTTATCAACTTTATTTCTTTGTTCAACTAAGTCATTTTCTTCTTCTTGAATTCTTACGAGGTTCTTCTCTAATTCCTTATAGCTTTCTTGGTCTAGTTTGTATTCACTTTTATCGTGTTCTGTAACCGTTATTGTTAATAATCCCACCAAATATTCAGCTAGATTTCTTTGATAATTCATAGACCCTGTTCGCAGAAGAACTGGTCTTGTACCAAAGTTGTTAATTCTAGATTCAACTACATCAACAGCTTTATTGTTTTTACTTGCAAATAGGATTTTCTTTCCCCTCCACACAGCATTTATAACAAGATCTGTGACTACTTGTGACTTGCCTGTTCCTGGGGGTCCAGTAACAACGGTTAGATTTTCTTTAAGAGAAAGATTGACGGCCTGTCTTTGTTCAGTATTCAACGGTAATACTTCCAAAAGAGGTTTTGTACCATCAGGATTTTCATCTTTTTCTTTAGAAGAAAGATCTAGCCATTGTCCTAAAGCCGTATTTTTATACTCTTCTTCGCTTAGTTCTGAGAGTGTTCTTAACTCAGATTCTAAACCTTGTGTGAATGGGGAGCGTTCTCCTATTAAAAGAATTGCTTTGTTATATATACCTGTTTTCTCAATATCTTGGAATTTGTCTTCCGAAGAAAGGTTTGACGGGTTTATTTCTCCCCGCCATGACCATTCAGGTCTTATATTATGTAAGCGTTGAACTAAATCATCTAATTCTGTAATATTCTGTTCGGAATTTAATCCTAGTTCATCTTCAAGCTGAACTAATTCGTCTATCGCCTGTTCATTACTCAAACCAGTGATATTTTTTAGGACAGTGAGATTTAAAATAGGGATATTATCGCTGAGGGTATAAGTGTTGTCTTGTATATCTATTGGGTAAAAGAAAAGTGGGCTTATGATGAAAAATTCTTCTTTATTTTGTTTTTGTACCTTATGTAAATAGTTAGGATACCCAAAATACATTTGGAGTCTTCCTTTACCTCCTTTAATCTTACTAATCAAACCTTGAGTTTCTGTGTTGTTAAAAATTGAACCACGATCAGAGCTGGGCAACTCTTCAAGTTCGACATAATCTGCTTTCCCATATTTGTCTCGGGCAAAAGTGCCAATTTTGTATCCGTCATCATCTTGACTGAGGCATTCTAAATAGTAGTTTATTAAATCAGATAATTTGTTCTTTTCAACGACTCTCTTCTTTTGGGTTTCTTTTGGAGCATCTTTTTCTAGGTACCATAGGTAGTTTTGATCTTGAAAACATTGAGATTTTAACACTCCATAAAGGAGAGTATCGATATTAGGTTTCTCTGTATCAAGAACTTCGGCGATTTCCCTAGATTTCATACCGGGTTTTTCAGATAGTACTCGAAGGATATCTTTACTTAAAAGTCTCTCTTGATTCCTATTCTCTTTATTCATAGGTATGATTATATCAGAAGAATATTCACAATCCTATGGAAAACGGTGTTTTACTCTACCACATCAACCTTCTACCTTCGAACCGTGGGATAGTAAAAACTACTCAAAATATGGATATTTTCATCCACCAGGATGTGAAATTGATAATTAACTTTTTAACGGGAAAATAGTGAAGCAACCAAGGGATTCCTAGAGATAGTGGACGGGTCTTGTAGCAACCAAAGGAATATGGCGGGACATACGAGTCTGGAACATAGGTTCTTATTAATATCCCAAAGTTTCTAAGAGATTAAGATATTGCTTTTTATATCTTCCACGGAGTTGGCTACTAGATCTGCAACGGAAAAATCCTGTTTGTTTGTATGTTTATTAGGTATTGCAATGCATTTCATGTTAGCTTTTTTTGCTGCTTCAACACCTATTGCTGAGTCTTCGATTACGATGCAGTCCTCTGGTAATATACCAAGTTTTTCAGCTGTTTTCAGATATGGTTCTGGATCAGGTTTCAGCTTAGTACAATTTTCTTTTGCAATGATAACCTTAAACATATCGTTTAAGCCAATTTTCTTGAGAATGAGAATTGTTCCTTCTAATCCGGCAGATGTTGTTAGCGCAATAATTTTATTCTGGGAGTGTAGATTTTTTATAAACTCAACCATATCCATGTAGTAAGGGGCGTTATCTAAATTATCATAAAAATATTTTCTTTGAATAGCGCGAAATTCATCAAAATTGAAATTCCATTTAGATAACAAAAGCTCTTTAAGAGTATCAATACTTTTCCCAGCCATAGGCGGGACATCATTCTCGGAAGCATCAATACCAACTTTTTTTAGTCCATAAATTATCGATGGGCCTACTAGTGTATCGGTATCAATTATTACACCGTCTCTGTCAAATATGACTGCCTTTGCCTTTATAAACATGGTTTACATTATATAGCATGGCATGCATTTTGAAAACGAATATGAACTTGCGGAATAATTTCCTATAATTAACAATATGGGGGAGTAGTAAGAATACGGGATGGACGGGACTCGAACCAAGAAGAAATATTATCAAACAGACAAGGGATTTTTTTAAGGTAAGGTCCGAGCATCGTTTCCTAGGTGAAACAGGTCACTCTTTAAATTCTAATATATTTACGGTAAATTATATTTATGGATATAGTTGAAGAAATTCGAAAACATGTAATAAAAAGATATCAAGAAAGAGATGATGCAGAAGGTATGGATATGTATGACACTCACGTTAGATATGTTGTTGAGTATGCAAAAACATTAGCAAATAAACTAGGTGCAGATGTTGAAGTAGTAGAGATAGCTTCATTATTACATGATATAGCTAGAATAGACGGCTTAAATGAAAATCATCATATAGAAGGTGCAAAGTATGCAGAAGAATTACTAAATAACCTAGGGTATGATTCTGGGAAGATTCCTATAATTAAAGATAGTATTATCTCTCATAGAGGTAGTGCAGGTATTCCTCAGAAAACAATAGAGGCAAAATGTTTAGCTTCTGGAGACGCTATGGCACATTTTAGAAGTATTCCTGATATGTTCTATTTCGTATACAAAGATCTTGGTTGTGATATTGAAGAGGGTAAACAAAAACTTCGAAAGAAATTTAGTGATAGTTATGCGAAGATGATACCCGAAGCAAAGGAAATGGTAGAAGAAAAGTATATTGCTGTTATGAAGGTTCTTGAATAAGAAGAAGTATCCACACAATATAGTAAACAGAAGCAGGACTCGAACGAGGATGGTGTTTTTAGTAATACGGTGATTATTGTGTTAAATCAACATTCTTACTTCGAACCAAGGGGTATTTAATTTGGTCTCCTTTAGAGGTTTTTTATCCACCAGGTTATTGATTTTGAAATGTCTGTTTTTTGAAGCCTAAAAACTCAATCCCAGAAAGGATATCTTAACATAGCACACGGGTCTCATTGGAACAACTATAGGCTGGCGGGGTGAATGGGACTCGAACGAGACGAGAATAACAACAAACAAGTAAAGGGTTTCTTGGAAACAAGGTTCGAACACCGTTCCCTAAGTGGAACGAGTAATTGAAAAGAATTTCAAAGTTTACGTTTTAATAAAAGCTACTGAAGAAAGATATGTTTTGGATTGGGGAAATCTCGAAGGGGAATGCCTGGTTTGGAAGCCATATGGCATCCCCCTTCTTGATCTTTTACTGGTCGAAAGGTTCAACGATTTTCGCGTCGAGTAGCTCTTGTAGAAATTCATCGGTATCCACCTCTTTGGAGGAATTTGTTAAGTTCAGGAATCGGTTGTATTCCTCCTCTTGAAGACAGGTTATGCCTTCTGAACTCTCGATGATTCCACCAAACGCTTCTCCGCGATGCTTGACTCCTTGAACGATTTTAACTTTCATCTTACTCCTCCATCAACGGATCTAAACCCGTCTCACTACCAGTGTAGCTCAGGGCTGATGCTCTGCATCCACCATGGCAATATGAGACAAGTTCGCAGGTATGGCATGTCGTTGGTGTGTTCCGGAATTCTCTAATCCTAATTAGCTCTGGATTGTTCTGCCAGACTTGGAATAGGTCATCTCGGAGAATGTTCCCCACGACGATTGGTAGTTCCACGCACGGCCTGAGGTCCCCATTGGGAGATACTACAATCTGTGAGATTGCAGCATCACAGGAGTTAGCAATCAGGACCGGTCTCTCAGGGTCTTCTTCCGGTAATACACAGGGTCTCGTGAAGAATAGTACATTATAAATGTGGTAAAATACCTTACAAGAC
>CAZULJ010000015.1:4398-10742 GCA_964621195.1 uncultured Candidatus Saccharibacteria bacterium | reverse complement strand
TGTAACATCTGAGCTAGACGAACCAATCAAGGTAGTTAAGAAAAAACCTACTACTAAGAAAAAGTAATAATTTTAATATCTACTAACCCGGAATAACACCGGGCAGTTGAAAGATAAAATATGGATAATAGAAACAAACAAGACATAAATTTAGACGATATAGATATTTTACCTGATCCTACTCCTGAACCTGAGTTAGAGACCGATAATCCCGAACCAACTCCAACACCTCAAAAGGATCAAGAAATTCCCGGATTTGATGATGAAGAAGAAATTGAGGATGATAGTGAGGAAGAACCAACTCCTAAAGAACCGGAAGAACCTATTGAGAAGAAACTAACCGATGTTTCAAGAGAGGCTACAGCTTTACATTTCAAGAACAAAAAACTAGTAGATACCATAGAGGAAGCATCAAAAATGCCCGAACCTAGTGTAGACGAGTTAAAAGCCTACGCTAAGACTCAAGGTGCTGATTACGATGAGCTTGATGAGTTCTCTCAAAACATTCTAAAGAAAACATACCTGAATGAAAAAAGATTAGAGAAAATTCAAAGTGTTACAGAAGAATCTAAACAGATTGATGCTTGGGCTAAAAAGGTAGACACCTTTATTGAGGAGTCTATTGATGCCGGAAAATACCCTAGCTTAGCTAGTTTAGGTAAAGAGTTTAGACGATTCGCAATGAAAGAGACTAGACGTGGTGTTGATCTTAATGATCTAGTAGCATCGTTCTTGTATAGTGCCGATAGGGTAATTCCTAAGAATAAGAAATCCCTACTTTTGGGCGGTGGTAATGGATCTGCTGTACCTCCTAAACCTACAGGACTTAGTGAGGATGACGTAGCTAGAATCCGTGAAAAAGATCCTAAAGAATATAGGAGACTTATAAAAGCCGGTAAAATAAACATAGAATTATAGCTTGTCGCTTGACACAATATAAAATAATCATCTAACATTTAGATATAAAGCTAAACTAGTGTCTTTTAAGCCTAGTCTGCAACCTGATTGAAAATTATTTATTTAGTTAAGAAAGGGTTACAGATATGGCTACATATCCTACAAAACTTATTGAGGCTTTCGCCTCTCAAGCGTTAAAGGTCTTTTATCAAAGATCCGTTGCTGACGCTATAACAAACAGCGACTACGAGGGTGAAATCAAAGATAAATCCTCTAAATTAAATGTATTAACTTTTGGTAAATTGTCATCCCACAACTACACCGGTGCTGATATGAGTGCTGACGACTTGACAGAGAGCAATGCTCTTTTGACAACCGATCAAGCTAAATACTTCTACTTTAAGGTGAAAGATTGGGATACATTCAGATCCTACATCAAGAATCCTGAAAACACGATTGTTGAACAAGTCGGTAATGAAATCAAGAAAGTAGTTGATACTTTCGTACTTGGTTTCTACGGTGATGTTGCCTCCGGTAACAGAGTCGGTACTGATTTAGTTGGATCAGCTCAAACTCCTACTCCTATAACCGTAGAAGTCGCTAACACTACAGGTGTTGTAACAGCCTCCGGTGCTATCTTTAGTTCCGGTATGGTCGGTAAAGGGTTTAAGGCAGTCGGACATACTAAGTGGTATAGAATCAAGACCTACAACTCAACTACAGAAATTGTGATTGAGGATGATAAGGATGATGAAACATCAGCCTACACAGGCGGAGCAATCTCAGCCGGTGCAGACTTTACCATTCAGGCTAATACAGCAGTTCAAGTAACTGATTCAACTGTATTCGCAAAAATTACCGAAATGGCTACTGTTCTAACCAACAACGAAATTCCTGCTGAGGATAGATGGTTAGTAGTTCCTGCAAGAATCGGTGCTTTAATCAAGACCTCCGATGAATTTGTTGGAATTGGTAGTGAGGGCGGTAGAGAAGCTGTACAGAACGGTAGACTACCCGGAATGTTCGCAGGATTTAATGTCTATGAAGTATCTGATGAGAGAATTAGCGGAGACGCTACTAACGGATACCACGTTTTAGGTGGACATAAATCAGCTATCTGTTTCGCTATGGGATTAGTTAGAAATCAAGTGGAACAAGATATAATCGGTAACTTTGGTAAAGCATATAAATCCTTATATGTTTACGGTGCTAAAGTAGCTGATGAAAGAAGAAAAGCCTTAGTTGAGGGATTCTTCAAGCTCTAAAAATTGAATAATTAGATTATTCCCTCCGGGTAACACCGGAGGGGATTATCGGAAAGAAACAAAGGAAACATTATATGAGTGCATTCAAAATAAAAGAAAATCTACCTCAAGCTACAAGAGATGAAATTGATCGTATTTCAGCAATACCATCTGCACAGAGATTGCAGTCTGAGGCAGATTTTTTAACTGCTCTTGCTCCATATCTTGTAAATGAGGTAATACTAAGAGATTCCAATGACTTAATTGTTAAAGCATCCGGAAATGACATTCCTACAGGGGATTCCGGATTCAAAAAAGGTGCTATTTTTATCAAGAAAAACGCAGATGACTCCGGTCTTTATACAAACGATGGGGATGAGACATCTGCTACTTGGACAAGGGTAGATACAGATACATTTGAGAATGTAACCGATACCGATGCGGAAGATGCTCCGGTTAATGCGGTCTCCTCAAGTGCAACACTAACATCTGATAACACAAACCCTAGTGCGGAAGATACTTTGACTGTAAATGGTAGGGACTACACTTTTGTTACCTCTCTTACTGAGGTTAAGTCAAATGGCACTATTACCTCTACTGCAAATGGTGTTCCTACAGCAGAAGATACGGTAGTAGTTGGCGATGAAACGTACACTTTCGTATCTGCCTTATCTACTGAACCTACAGTTGCTAATGAGGTTTTAATTGGTGTTGATGGTGAGGCTACTTTGCAAAACCTAGCAGATGCTATAAACGGTGATGAAGATGCTTTGGGTGTTGGGTACTCCGAGGGTACGGTTGCAAACGCTGATGTTTCAGCCGGAACTCCGGCATCATCTGAATCAGATTATGTATTAACCGTTACTGCACTTGTTCCCGGAACTGCCGGTAATGCCTTAGACCTAACTGAGGATGCCGATAACATTACCGTTAGTGGCACGGGGAAATTAGCAAGTGGGGTAAATCCGGTAGTTGATGAGATCCTAATTGGTGCTAACGCTGATGCTACTTTAGAGAACATTAAAAAGGCTCTAAATCACGAAACCGGGGAGGGTACAAATTACTCTACCGGAACGGTAGTAAATGCAGATGTTACAGCCGGTACGGTTAGCACTACAAACCACACCGTAGCCTTGTCCGCTAAGATAAAAGGTGTCATTGGAGACGATATTGAGGTTTCTGAGGAATCATCTCACCTTACTTTTGGGGAGGATGTAACAACCCTTTCTGATGGTGTAGACGGAACTCCGGGAACTAAGGGACAAAAAGTATTTACTTCAACTTACGAGTACACCTGTATTGCGGATAACACTATCCACGATGCAAATTGGAGGCGAGTAAGTTTAGGCACAGCCTACTAAGAAAGGATTAGAATATGGCTACTTTTACTTGGACATTACAGGGATCAAGCCCTACAACAATAGAGGCTACAGATAAAATTCAATTTGCAGGTGCAACTTTTGGATCTGCTATAACTGTAGGATCTTACAATGACTCTACTCACGTTGAGTCAAGTGTCGGTGCTAACGATTCTAGCGGTAATTCACCTCATAACACTAAATACTTAACAAGCTCTACATTGTCATTAAACGGTGGTGCATCTTCAAACGTGGGAGATCTGTCAACCGCGAACTGTCCGTTGAAAATAAACTTTTCACACGACACCTCGGTTACAACGTCAAACGGGATATTGTATGCGTATGATGGGACAACCACAACAAACGCTCCTACAGGAGTTACCTTTCAAGCATTTGAGCAAGGTGATTCTGCTTGGACAAACGCAGAGGGTAGTGGATCGGCAGTAACCATCAATGATGATACTGCAAGTACATCTCACGATTACTACTTTGGTATTAGTGCATCTCCTGAATCAGTTGGTGAAAAGACTGCATTCAAGATTAGAATTGAACTTACCTACGCATAGGAAGTTCTTGAAAAGTAAATAGCGTAGGCTCTTGGAGACTATGTACAAAATTATTTAGGAGGCTTTTATATGACTCTAAAAGTTCATAAAGTTAAATGGCAAGTCTCCCTCTCAAATGGACAAACTCTGTTTGAGGAAAAGGGAGACTTTGTTACTATTCCGGGAGAATTATCTCCTTGGAATAGGTTATTAAAATATATTGAGGATAATTCCCTCACTATTACATCTTTATCCCTATATACAGATGATGGTAAAACATTCAATCTGCACTCACTAGGGAAAAATCCAAAGTTTAGGGCATTTGATCTAGGTATAAAACCTTGCAAGTTAGCACTTGAGAGGAGATATGCCTCGGATATAGATGATAAAGCTAACCCGGATCTATTTACCACTATATGTGCTTGGTACGATCTAGGGCATTGTGCTGAATTTGGAGATGTAAAGATAAAGTTATCAATTTGGGTAGATGAGAACAACACTAACAATAGTTGGTCTTTGGTTACCGTGGAATAATATATGTCAGATGCAATCAAGAACTTTGTAATAGTTGAGGTAAGCACAGGCTATGATGATAGTGCAACGACAGTTGTACTAGAATCCGGACATGGAGCAAAACTACCCGATCCGGCAGTAGCTAACTTTAATCTTGTTTGGTGGAACGCAACGGACTACCCCAATCCGGCTGATGATCCTGATGTTGAGATACCTAGAGTAACGGCTAGAACAACAGATACCTTGACAATAGTTAGACCGGCAGTAGGAAATTCCTATAACGGAGAAACATCAGATAATACAGCAAAAAACCATAATATAGCCGGTAAAACATATAAAATGATATTAGCTCCTACCTATAAGACATTTAGCGATATAAATACAGCGATAAGAAACGAACAATTAAAAATAGAGAATGGTTGGATAGATGCCAACGAAACATGGACTTATGCAAGTGCTGATGACCCAACCTATACTTTTACTATAAGTGGTGATAAAACAGGTAAGTATAGTGCGGGAATGAGAATAAAACTAACTCAAACTACAGCCAAGTATTTCATAATAACAGCAGTATCTTATTCATCCCCAAACACTACAGTTACAGTTTATGGTGGAACAGACTACGACTTAGCAAATGGAGCAATTACAAGCCCTTACTACTCAATGGTGAAAGCGCCTCATGGGTTTCCTTTAGCCAAGTCTAAGTGGACAGTGATAAAAACAGATACATCTCAAAGGACTAAAACTACTCCAACCGCATCTACATGGTATAATTTAACTAACCTTAATATAGTAGCACCTATTGGTTGTTGGGATGCCTACTATAAGGCTAATCTACAGTTTTTTGATAATGACTCCTTAGAGGATGCTGTTTTTTTAATAACATTATCCACAGCTAATAATAGTGAAAGTAATGCTAAGATGACTTATACATGTGCCATTAGTGCAGAACATGCTGCAAGTTCCGGCAACTTAGGCTCTATTATGCCTACATCAGCCATAGACCAAATAGAAATAACTACAAAAGCTACATTGTATCTTAATATTGCAGCAACTACTACAGGCCTAGACAGTATTAACGTTAGGGGGGACTATGGTACTACCGTAATTAGTTTAGTATGTGCTTATTTATAGGATAACATATGTACGGAACTAATTACTAATGAAAACAATGAGCAAAAAAGTATTAAAAAAAAAAGTGAAATCGTAAATTTGAGAGGGGGCATTTAACATGTTTGGTAATGCCTCTTATGGATCAGTTTCATACGGTGGTTTGCTCGGAGGAAATGTTCAAGTTAATGATGAGAGAAGTGCTAAAATCTCCGGGTTTTCTACCGCAAATGACTCAAGAAGTGCCAAGCTATCCGGTAAAGATACTAGCCAAGACGAAAGAGGAGCTAAACTAACAGGTTCTTTACCTGCAAACGCTGAGAGATCTGCAAAAATAACAGGTACGGGCATTCCGGCTGATTCTGAGAGAGCATCTAAGCTATTTGGTAAGGATACATCTACAAGCGAGATGTCTGCCAAAATACACGGTAAGGATACATCTCAGGATAGTAGATCTGCTAAGACTACAGGAGGCATCGGAGTTACAACTGAGAGGTCTGCAAAACTAACGGGAACGGGAAACATGATAATAGGATACAGGTCAGCTAAGATCTCCGGTGTTGATACTGCTTATTCTGATAGACAGGCTAAGGTAAAAGGAAAACTCAGTACCAACGATGAAAGGGAATCTAAACTTACAGGTAAATTAGGCGCTTATTCAGAAAGAGGTGCAAAAC
>CAZULJ010000015.1:0-4298 GCA_964621195.1 uncultured Candidatus Saccharibacteria bacterium | reverse complement strand
TCCTCAAGGTAATACCTATTGTGATGGTAAATACTCTACTCAGAGCAATACTTATACTAATAAGTTTTAGGTGGACAGCGTATAAAGTTATAAACTAAGATAAATATATGGATAGCTTTTTAATAAAATCATTTAAGGGAGGTTTATCGGACTACGAGGACAAGGGAATTGCCGGTGCTTTTAAGTTTGCCAAAAACATAGATGTTAGGAAACGAAAAGATACTTTATCAGCCGGACAAGCTCTAGCCGATGATTTAGCTACAGGAACTCTCAACGGTAGGGTTAGATTTATAGTTCCTGCTAGTGATGGTAGTACCTATTTTTTCCTAGAATCCGGGAGAATATACAAAAGAGCCTCAAATGGTACTTATACTCTAGTCTACACAGATTCAGAGGCTATAACCGGTGCTTGTGAATGGTACAACAATGTAGGGGATACGTTTTTATATTGGGCAACTGCTACAAAACTACATAGAAAAAGAATAATAGGAACAGGTTATACTAATTCAGAACCGTGGTCTGATGTTGATGTTACAGTAAATTCTCAAACATATCCTAAGACTAATCTAACAAGTGCCTCGTGGCACACGATGAAGATCATAAACGGTACTTTACAGATCGCCAATGCAAACACCTTAGCTATGGTCGGATACGATGATTCATACACTAATAATTCATTACAGCTCATTCCCGGAAACATCACTAAGGTGTTATTGGAATCCGGATTGAATGCTAAAGTAGGTGCTAATAGAACCGATGCAGGTCAGCCATCTACAATATACATTTGGGATACAATATCTCAGAACTACAACGATAAGATGCAATTACCTTTTGGATCTATAAACGCAATGATAGAAACTGAGGTAGCAGTAGTTCAGTACGGATCATCCGGAGGTTTGTATTTCTTTGGAGATGCCTCTAAATTACCGGTAACTCAGTTTCCGGGAGGAGGTCAAGTAGATCCGGATGGAATGGATGTCTATCAAGGTATGGCACTAATGGGAGTTTATGGAAATGGTACAGGAAAATCAGGTATCTACTCCTACGGTAGAAAGTGGAAAAATGCAGATTTCGTTCTTAATTGTGAATATCAGTTTGATTGTGATGAGATCAATGCAGTAAAGGTTATTGGAACGGATATTTTATTTGCTTACAAAACTAGCACTAATTATGGAGTAAAAAAGGTTAGTACGACAGCTAAAGCGGTGGGTACATACCAATCTCTAGATCTGAAAGCTCCGGTTACTTACCAATCACCGGTAAATTTTGAAACCGTGGTATTACAGATGTCTCCTTTACCGGCTAATTGTACGGTAGAGGTTTGGAGGAGGGTAGATAAAGTGGAGTCAGCTACTCCGGCAACCGGTGTAACCTCCGATGGGTGGTACAGGTGTAATACTACTGATGGTAGTAGCAACTATTCTACAACCGGTGGAACTGAGGCTACATTTTTAATAGGAGATAAAGGAAAAATCCTAGAACTTCAAGTAGTGCTAAATTCCAATGGAAACTACACTCCGGAAGTTCTACAGATTCAAGCCTTTTTTAGTGCATAATGGCTGATAAAGTTTATTATCCCGAAACAATAGATAGCGTAGCTTTACCCGAAGTTGAGACTCCGGTTACTACAGCTAGTGGTGAGTCTACCTCAGGTGGAGTCAATTATGCTGAGAAAGTTCCTGTAAATGTTAGATTTCCAATGAAAACTATAGCGGTAGAGACAATCGGATCTAATCTAAATACTAAAACTAAAAAGATTCTAAGTGATTTCTCTTTTGGTGTATTGGGTGCGATTACTGTAGGCGAGTACGTCTACGGTGAATCCGGAGAGGTAAAAATTTCTCCTAACGGTATTGTGGCTAAAAACGTCAATGGAGACACTACTTTTGCCATAGACGGAACTACCGGTGATGCTACTTTTGCAGGTACTATTCAAGCAGGTGCTTTTATCTCCGGTGCTGTAGAAGTCGGTGGAGGTAATGTTCAGATTGATGGTGCTAACAAACGTATTATTATAAACGATGGTACGGATGACATCATACTAATAGGATACCAACAGGGAGGATTCTAAAATGGCAACAGCCAATGCTAATAGAGATGCTCTAATTACCGGTGCAGGTAACTACGGTATAAAAATAGCTAAATCCGGACACGATGTAGCTACTGCTGAACCTAAGGATCAGATATTCAATTCAAAGTTTGCGTGTCTCAAGATCTTGCAGTACGGAAAAATATCAGCAGTAAACTCGTCTCAGATAGCTTTATCTAACGCAGTAGCATTTCCTTTAGTGGCTTTAGTGTTTATGCAGGACTCTAGTGGCGAGAATTTCCCGGTAGCCTCAGAGTTTGATGCAGATTATTTGTATTTACCGGGTGGGGAGGATGCAGGTAGTTATTATTACTACTTCATTTGTTACGCATAATGGCTACAGCGAACTCATCAAGATCATCAAGACTTAGAGGACTAGGAGACTACGGAATAAAGATCTCTAAAGATACTAGAGATGTCTCCGAGGCTGAAAAGTATATGATAATGAACACTAAATACCCGGTGTTGAAACTAAAGAAATCCGGGCAAGGGACAGCCTCTAAAGCTGTTGGTGCAGGTGGTTTTACTGTAACCATTCCTCATAATTTAGGATATATCCCTGTTTGTTTCGTATCCGGAGAGTATTTTGATACTCCGGGAGAGGCTGTACATCCTAGATACTCCGATTGGAATAGGTGGATATATCAAGGCTTACAGGTAGCAGATTTATATTACTACTACGCAGATACCGTAAATCTATACATTGTACTGAGTGCCTCCTATTTAACCGATGATTATGCTTTTGACTTGGACTATATGTACCATATTTTCTACGATGAGGAGGGCAATGTATGAAGTTTATAACTCCGGTGGAAGTATCAATATCAGTAAATGATGCTTGGACAGACGTAGACTGCTCGTCTTACATCCCTAGCGGTGCTACAGGGGTGGTTTTACATATAGTGGCTGAGGATGGTGGAATATCTCCGGACATTGGGTTTAGAAAAAACGGATCTACAGACGATACATATATGCGTAGAGGTATGAACGATGGACAACACCAATGGGGAGCTATTGGTGTTGATTCTAATCGCAAGTTTGAGATGTATACCGATGACTACCCTAACGTGTCTGTTTATTTAGTGGGGTACTTTGAATCGGAGGCGGTATTTTTTACCAATGCAGTAGAGAAAACTCCTAGTACTAGAGATGCTTGGACTGATATAAATATATCTAGTGATACCGGATCTGATACTGCTGTAATGGCTATCTGCTACAACTATTCAAGCGATGATTGGGGAATAAGAAAAAATGGTAGTACAGACGATAGGGTTTGGTCTGCTCAGGGGGGATTTGCTTTTGTTGGTGTGGATAATTCCGAGGTATTTGAGGCTTGGGTAACATCAAACTACCCTAGACTATATTTAATAGGATATATGAAATCCGGTGTTACTATGAACACTAACGCTACGGATATATCTCTAAGTACTACCGGAGCTTGGACTAATCTAACCTCACTAGGAACAGGAGTAGCAGGTGCTATTATAGAGGTCTTTGAGCCGGAGTATTGGGGAGGTCTGTACGGTCTTAGAAAAGACGGATCTAGCGAGGATATTTATATGGGTGGGGGGGATCACTATTTCGCTTTTGTTGAGGCATCCGGGAATATTATAGAGGGTAAAATTGAGGACACAGCCACTAACTTCTATTTAATGGGTACTATACCAATACCGGAGGTAGACACGGATAGCGAGAGATCTGCAAAAACTACCGGATCTCTAGGATCTAATTCTGAGAGAGATGTAACAATACAATCAGCCGGTAAATATGAATCTAGGGAGGCTACTTTAACAGGCAAGGATACTGCAAACGCTGAGAGATCTTGTCATTTAACCGGGAGTAATAGAGGCAACTACGGCTTGAAAATAACTAAACCCGGATATGATGTTAAAACTGAAACAGACATCAAGAATATGATTTTTACCTCAGCTAGAGGTGTTTTAGGACTCAGAGACTATAAAGAATACACCTATACTACAGATGCCAACGGAGCTATAGATCACGAGTTTCCTCACTACATAGGATATGCTCCTATTGTTATCGTACAGGCTACTACATACGACAATAAAGTTGTAACCGTAAATCCTACTGAGTGGCACTCTAATTATGTTGATTATGGCAAGGGAGCAGGTGATATTGAGGTTACTGAGATGCTTGATTTTAGCGTGTCAGACACCGGTTTCACAATGAAAGTTACAGCGTGGGAATC
>CAZULJ010000014.1:10250-14466 GCA_964621195.1 uncultured Candidatus Saccharibacteria bacterium | reverse complement strand
ATGGATGCTTTATTCTTAATCTCGGCGTTTGTTCTTTGTGTACTGGCGTACTTTGATTTGCAAGGAAAATGGCTGGTTGCTTGCTCTTTCCCCGTTAGAGAATGGATACAAGAGACTCTCAATATATACCAAGAGATCGATAGACCGGAACTTGTATGCAATGATACATTTATAGTTGACATACAGACCCGGTCTAAATATCTAGCGGTGTGTACGCCAGAAGATATTGTCACACATGTTGACGTATACTTTCCAGACCCAACACTAATCAGCCGGCATGACAAGAAGCTACTAAATAAAGGTCTCTATGTGACCGCTCAACGATGGGGCTTTGTTCCAATTGAGAATGTCGAGAAGATTATCGACAATCACTATGGAGTCGACTACAGAGCAACTTATAAACGTATGGGTAGACTATACAAACCAGAAAATAGCGGAGGCTGATATGAAAATCATCAGAAAAGAAACATATCCAATACCATCATGGGCTGTGGGGTATCTCTTCAATGAGACGACCGACAATCTAATTGATGATGAGATACAACTCATCGAAAACTTTAAGACAAGAATGCAGACCGAAGCAACAGAAATGAGCGCAGATGCCGATGTAGTTTATGAGTTGCCCGAAGATTCTGATTTTTACTTCACATGGATGCCTGAGTTTGGTCTAGCATGTGATGTATACGACGTAACTGTACTGTTCTTAATACCAAATCATCAGTGGTCATCTTGCCCTAAATGCGGAGAGGAAACTCATATAAATTGGGGAGACTGGAACGCTGATGATGACTATGCATGGCGAAGACACACGTGCTTGACCTGCAATTTTATATGGCAAGAAGTCTATCAATTCAGCCACAACGAATCATTAGATTGTGTACTCCTGAACTCAAAGGGCGATCCAATATCTTCATAGGAGGGATACTATGCGAGAACTAAAATTGAACAAGATAAGTGAGCATACATTAGTCGAAGCGAGCATTCGACTAATAGAAATCTACGACAAGTTAGTTACCTCCGATTCTAAATTTGTTTCCGTTCGCCTTGATCTGATGCCAAGTGGAAAGTGGGAAGGCTATCTTCAATGGGATGAAATAACTCTGCCAGAAAATTTGGATAGAGATGATTGGATTGAAGACGATGAAGAACTCATTGATGATGATCCCTACTAAATAAATAGAATAATTATTAATAATAAATACTTATTAATTCGGAGGCTGTGATGTCTACCGTAGACTATATACTTTCACATGCACGAAAAGGAGATGCAATAGCAATTAAGAATCTTATAAAAAGAGGAGGCAATCCCATTCGAACATCTGTATCTAAGGTACTATGTGCCTTTCAAAACACGCCTGTAAATACCCGCACTGCATACAAAGAACGGCGCAAAATTATATCGACTCTTCAATCTGTAATCAAATTAACAAAAGGAGAATGAAATGAGACAACCAGACGAAATAATTATTGACGGTGTAAGTTTAGCCGAAATACTCCGGCTGCACGAGTTGTGGCTAAAAGATGATTCGGAAGGAAAGCGTGCCGACTTGCGGGGTGCCTACTTGCAGGGTGCCTACTTGCAGTATGCAAACTTGTCGGGTGCTAATTTGTCGGGTGCCTACTTACGGTATGCAAACTTGTCGGGTGCTAATTTGTCGGGTGCCTACTTACGGTATGCCGACTTGTCGGGTGCCAACTTGCAGGATGTCGACTTGCGGAATGCCGACTTGTCGAGTGCTAATTTGTCTGGTGCCAACTTGCAGGATGCCGACTTGCGGGGTGTCAACTTGCAGAATGCCTACTTGCAGAATGCCTACTTGCAAGATGCCGACTTGCGGGGTGCCGAAAACATTCCTGACTATGTTGTTGCGGTTACGAACATACTTCCAGATGGTGAAATCGTACTGTTGAAGAAATTAGAGGGCGATAGAATCGCAAAGCTATTAGTACCCGCCGAAGCAAAACGTTCAAACGCAACTGGCAGGAAATGCCGTGTTGAATTTGCCAAAGTGCTTGAAATTTGGGATAGAGATGAGCAGGTAGAAGAAGGCAAATCGCAATATGACGATGGTTTCATTTACCGTGTTGGTGAAATCGTAAAGCCTGACAAGTGGGATGATGACAGATGGAATGAGTGTTCGCACGGCATTCATGGATTTCTGACCCGCTATGAAGCAGAAAATTATTAGTAAAGGAGAACGATATGTGTGAAACTTTTAGTTTTGTAACGGACCCAGTCAATCATGGAGGAAAAAGATTCTATTTTCATTGGTACTCTAGAAAGACACTCGATGGAGGGCATGATTCTCATTCCAGAATCTGCCACTTCTACGGGTTAGATGAAGATATGTGTAACAAGTATGAGTACAATATTTTTGATCGGTCAGTAAAAGTCGATCAGATAAATTCTGAAATTGATGATAGGGTGCAGGTAAAAAACTGGCTCGAAACATTTGACATCAGGAAAATATTTCCCAAAGCAACAGGACACCAGCTCAATATTGTTCCTAGACAGTTTCTACCATCATACCATTCTGAGTTAGTAAGGAAAGTGGAAGACACATTAAGGCGTATGCACGCTGACCATGCCTTTATGGGACTCATTAGAGAACTCAGTCACGATACATATTATTCATTATTGAATAGCGTTCGTGAACACAAAGCAATCAGCGATCGTTATTGGGTAGATTCTTCTATAGCCGCAATGTATTTATGTAAGTACTTTGGATATAAAGAGGATGTTTATGATTACGAACCAGTGATTGAGTTACTGAACGATGGCATCTTGCCTATAATAGGATGGGGCGGTGACAACCTTCTATTCTCATCCAGTGTGTATGAAGTTTTGGGTAGATGTATTTGCCCCATAGGAGAATGAAATGAAAACACAGATTGTAGAAATTGTAACAAATAAGATATTAGATGCTCTCGATAAAGGAACACCGCCATGGGATGCCGGATGGAAATTTGGCATGCACAAGAATTTTGCAAACGGATATCTTTATAGAGGTATCAATCGTTTTATCTTGCAAGTAGTAGCGCATGATCAAGGTTATGATAGACCCTTGTGGGTTACATACAATAAAGCAGCAGAGATGGGAGGTAGAGTAAAGAAGGGAGAACACGGAACTCAGGTTGTTTTGTGGAAGATGATTCATCCCAAAGATGCTGAAGATCCAGATAAATTAGTACCTCTCTTGCGATACTATACAGTATTCAACGTTGCTCAGGTAGAAGGAATCGAACTCCCGCCTCTTGTTGTTCCTGATACATTTCCAACAGCAGAGGCTACAATAGAGGGATATAAAAGCAAGCCGATCATCAAGAAGGATGTTCAGGGTAAAGCATATTACAAGCCAGCCTCTGATGAAGTACATACTCCACCCCTCAGTGGCTTTGAAACATCAGATAATTATTACTCAGTTCTGTTCCATGAATTGATTCATTCTACAGGACACAGCTCACGATTGAACCGACCTAGTGTAATGAGTCCGTCATTTGGATCCGAACCATACGCAAAAGAAGAACTGGTAGCAGAGATGGGAGCAGCTATCCTGTGTCAGCACTGTGGCATTACACGTCTGATTCCAAACCAAGCAGCGTATTGTAAATCATGGCTAGGTGCACTTAGAGATGATCGAGCCATGATTATATCTGCGGCAACTCAGGCAGAAAAGGCAGCTAATTTAATTCTAAACGTTCAAATGAAAGAGGAGGAGTAAGATGGATCTAATAGATACAGTACAACAAGAATTGGATAACAGAATAAAATTATTGGTAAGGCGAATATCTGACACACACATTGCAACAAATATATTTCAGCGCGAAATGAGACACGCACTTCCACTTGATATAGATGTAAGATCTATGTGCGGGATGAGTGATGACCTAACTTATATGTGGATGTACTTTCCTTATGATCCTGCTCTTATCGGAGAACACGAGCGTAAGTTTACAGACTTAGGCTGGGCAGAAGACTTCAGAGATCAGCTCGATGACAGGCAACAAGTCGTCGTTGTTTACACCAGATCCTTTGAATTCGATGGCAGCACTGTCGGTGTTATGATTGAATGCACGTACAGCGCACATACTTCCGGATCGGTGTGTAAACTTATTCCAATTGGCGAAGAAACCGTTACTTCTACCAAAATAAAATATAAAGTTGTGTGCGAGTCGGGAGAAGAATGAACAAGTACATAGTTGTTCCAACCGATAA
>CAZULJ010000014.1:0-10150 GCA_964621195.1 uncultured Candidatus Saccharibacteria bacterium | reverse complement strand
TCTACCTAAGAATATAGGAGGATGAAATGAAATTGACAAAGACACAAAAAGCGATCATCGAAATGCTGACGCAAAATACAGGCAGCCATATCTTAGATAGCGGCGGTGCCTATGGTAGGCACTGGCAACGCAATCAGACACGTAGTTTATTTGATGAGCCAGCAGTGTGCGCCGTGGTAGGTATCAAAGATTTTTATCTAAAGGTAAGTCTAGCACACTGGTTAGATTATAATCTAGAGTTCGATGGCAAAACATCACGCAGCTTTTATTCTTTTGTCGCAAAACAAGATCCATTTGAGTCTTATGATTCTATACTAGATGCCTATATAGATAAAAAGAAATGGACTTTGTTGAGTTCTGGATATACTTATAACTATGAGAATGCATTTGATCAAGATTTTATATGGAGCACGATCGAAGATGCCGACGGCGATCTTCATATTGTCGTGCGATCACACAATGGTTGCGATGCGCGGGCAGGATTTTCGTCACCTTTCTTTTTCACATCAAAAACAGATGATGGAATAAATACTACGCCGACCCTGTCAATCTATTGTAATGGATGCGATACGATATGGGATTCCCACGATTCGGGCTATAGATACGAGTGTGTAAAATTCAATGGAGTATTTGATAACTTTTGCCAGTTTGATTTTAGAGATAATGATGTCACCGTCTTAGCAATAGATGAAGATGAGTGGCAGGCATACCGGAAAGCATATCCGGTAGACATCATTGCTCGGGAACAGTTGTCATTTATAGAAGATCCTGCACGAATCATAATAAAGCAGCTCCCGTCTGAATTATTATTTGGTTACGACGACAAGTCAAATCTATACTGTCCTATTTGTGGATCAAGGCTAGAGTTAGATGCAGAAATGTGGTGAGGATAATATGTCAACTAAAATTACTTCTACCTTTCATTTGTATAATTACAATGAGCTTTCAGGTGCAGCTAAAGAGCGGGCAGAATCTATGATTGAGAGTGCAGAATTATCTAATCATAAGTATTGGTCCAACGGTCAGCCTATCTCAGCCGAAGAATATGGTTATGCTGTATGTCATGCTGTAGATCAAATACTACCATTTGATCTACCCGAGATTGAAAGCTATAGCGAAAACACACCACAATCTAATTGTATGCGAATGAGCTTTACGTTCATTGACTTGTACTTTTCGTATAGTACTATTGTTGCCTTTAGATATAGAGCACAATTGTATGTAATAAAAAATTATTGGAGTACAACCACGGGAAAGCACTTGAACTGGATTGATGGAGGAAGAAAAAAGAGCAGACTAAGTGAAGAGGATTTCAATCAAAAACTGAATGAAGTATTATCTGATATTAGAAGGAGAATGACAAATGGATACCATCAAGAAGATTGATTATAAAGGATATGAGATACACATTGTTCCAGATGATTTCGCAGAAGACCCGAGAGAGTGGGATAACCTCAGTAAATTTTGCTTTGCCCACAAACGATACAGTCTGCCTAATGAATTAGATGTACCACTCAAAGAGCTAGAATCATGGAGCGAGGTGAAAGAATGGATACGGAGAAACTATGACGTGCTAGATATGATCCCGGTTCGTGGTTATTCTCATGGATCTCTGTCAGTCAGTACTTCTTTCTCTTACCCATATAATTGTCCATGGGATTCTGGAATGATTGGCTTTGTCGTTCTGCTCAAGAAAGATGTGCGTGAGAATTGGGGAACAAAAAGGATTACACAAACGCTGCGCGACAAGGCGATCAAGATAGCTGAGAGCGAAGTGAAAACGTATGATAGCTATCTAAGAGGAGATGTTTATGGATATAGAATAATAGATCCAAAAACAGAAGAAGAGATTGATAGTTGCTATGGTTTTTATGGCACCGAAGATTGTATTCAAGAAGCAAAAGGCACGATTGATTACACCACAAAAGCAGAAGAAGAAGCGAACTGGCTTAAGCTGGCAACCATGGAGGTGGTAATGTGAATCTCGCTGAGTTCAATTTAGATTTACTAAACTTTCTAAGTGAATTTGACCACGAAACTCTATTACGAAAAGGACTAGAAGCAGGTAATTATGAAACTCGCTGCGTGATTTCGTGGTTATTGTGGCAGGTAAATGAACTGCTTGAATGGCTTATTACTATGGAGGAGTAGAATGTCTATCAGAATTTTTCCTGAAATGAGCGAAGGAGGATAATGACAAAAAATAAAGAATGGAAGCCCCCTAGATTTTCTAGTTATAACAGATGGTATGCAAAGCAACAGTTGCTTCACCATCCGACTCTTCCCATGATCCGAGTTTACCGTATACTGGATTCTTTACGTAAAGCATATCTACCTAAAGAGGAGATATTACTCGACGGATATTTTTATTATCCGATAGCAAAGATCATACTACCAGATGATAAGTATGCAGTTATTGATGGGCGCGGAGCATCCAGTCGTGGCTTCGAAGATACATGGCAAAGAAAGAAAGCGAATAGATTTACCAGTGCTATGATTGAAGCAGGTATTCCCTATCTATATGGGAAAAATGCATGGGACCATAACTATTGGGAAATAAATATTCGCAGATTCTTTATGGAACTGGAACAAGGAAAGTGTCCGCAATGGACAGGTACTAAACAGCCACGCAAATCAAAAACACAAGCAAATAAAAGGAGATACAATGAACCAGATCTTACAGAATTTGAAGAATGAAGCGATAACAATGAGCAGAATTCTAAATAACTCTGAAGCCGTAAGTGCAAAAGACAAGATGTCTGCAGTAATAATTGCTCATCGTTATATGGAAGCTGGCATACAAGGTATGGTCAACTTCGTGCAGGCAATGACACCCGACAACCAAGATATATCTATTACCGCAGAAGAACTAGCAACAGTAATAGCTTTGGTTGAAACCTCAGCAGTATGCTCATCACAATATAGGATAGAGAACCAGCCTCTACCTTTTGATTTCGAAGTGATAACTGCTTATCTAAACAGTCAAGATACGCCACGAATAATCAAAGAGTTCTGCACGTCTTATGCAGCCGCAGCTACTGAGCTAGTAATCTTTTGTGTAGGGTTTGGAATGTCAATCGCATTAGGTAATATCTTGACAGACAACGACATCCTTACTGCACTTGCTGGAGCAGAGACTGAAGATCCAGACCGTACTGATTAGCTACTGCTTTTAGTTGTGACAATGCTTCCATAATGAGTTGTTGAGCTTGTTCTAGTGTCATTTCACCCTGAGGTGCACCGGATTCCATTGGCATTGGTTGTTCTTGTGGTACAGATTGAGGTGGCATAGGTAACATAATACACTCCTGTTTTCTTTTTAGTATAACAGGATGTAAAAGAAAAAGAAAGAGAGGACTAGAATGGAACTCATCCAAACAGTAGGTGAGCTGCGTGAATACATAAAAGACCTGCCAGACGAAACTCCCGTAAGAAGTGATGATGGCGGAGCAAGCTCTGTGCGACTAAAGATAAAGACAGAGTGGGTAGCCGCGATTCAAAATCAATACGGGATCCATCTAATAACTTACCCATCTAGAGATGCAGCATTGTCTGCGCATGATTCTCTAATCTTGCTCGACGGAGAACCAGCGTTGCCGTATACTTCTTTACAGATCGGAGTTGATTATGTCTAAAATAAAATACACTGTAGGTCAGTTAATGGAAAGACTAGCTGCGCTTGATCCATCTTTACCAATCGTATGTGCCCATTCAGAACTGGAGGGCAGAGTTGACTATCATCTGTCACCAAT
The DNA here is from genome assembly GCA_964621195.1 of uncultured Candidatus Saccharibacteria bacterium. GTDB lineage: Bacteria > Patescibacteriota > Dojkabacteria > SC72 > SC72 > UBA5209. The sequence goes on along the minus strand of CAZULJ010000014.1, from coordinate 6,398 downwards.
GCAAACACAACTGATGATCGACGATGATACGTTTGAAACCTATGCATGGGTAGAAATTTATTATAAAAAAGAAGGTGTTCCCTGTCTATTTCAGCGTATGTATAAAGCAGAAGAGGTAGCATATAAAGATGTATGGGGTCTTGCTCCGTTAAATGCTGAAGAAATATTGTCATGGACAATTACAAAATTCTTTGCCATTAGAACTAAATGATTACTACCCCGGAGGGTGCGGGGTAGTAGTCAGGGAGGAGAACTGAAATGAACATACATATTGTATCAAAAATTGCAACGATAATCAATATCAGAATAAAGCTGTGTCGCCATTTTCTTCGTTCCTTTAGTATGTACCATTGTATGACACTCGTTGCACAAAGCAATACGATTCTCATCCCACCACCAGCTAGCAGGAGATAAGGACTTTGGTACTATCTCGTGTATACAAACAGAGGGTCGAAGATGACAGTGCTCACAAATGCCTTTGCTTTTCTGCTTGATCCAATCATCCGACCATTGCTTTTCTAGTTCTTTAGACTGAACGAGATGAGATTGTCGCTCGATATAAATTGGCATTGATACCTCCTATGTAATAAACAGACTTTGCATACGACGCCATTGAAACAGGTAGATCACCATATACATCTCTTCCCGTTACTAGTTGAGGAGTGATGTCTTTCAGTGCGACGATCTCAAAATCTAAAGTAGAAAATTGGTCGGCGTTTTCGAGTACAATAATAGGAGGGCGGTCTTTATCTTTAGAAGATAACACATACTTGCGTCGCACTACATCAGAAAAGATAGCCCGCCCTTCTGGAAACTTTTTGAGTGCAAGACGAATAGCTTCCCGCGAAAACGTCTTACCTGTCTTTGGATTTTTAGGTAAGTGATTTGCAATTGATTGATAAGTAACTGTTTCTTCTGCATCTTCGATCTCCTCTATTACTTTGAGAAGTTCGGATGGTTTGAGTTGATCATATCCATATGCCATAGTAACCTCCGTACAATGAAATAAACTGCTACAGTATTATCTTACAGATTCTACATGCAAATGTCAAGAAGGGGTATTGACATACATGATATAATATAGATAGGAGAACCTAAATGAATGAATAGTCGTGAAGCATTTGTTGACAATGACAGAATACTGCTAACGTTTCCCTATAGTGCTGGAATAATTGCACGTATAAAAGAAGAACTACCAGACTATAAATGGGATGGTAAAAGAAAAGTGTGGCACCTACCCGCCTCTCCTTTTCACGCAAAGAAAGTACGTGCGTTTGCGAATGAATATGGATTCCGTTTAGATATCTCAGTATCTAAATTGGCAAATCAAGGACCCGAACTAGATATAAAGAATATCGATATCTTCGATGAGAAACTGAAACCGTATCAAAAAGAATGCGTGGCTTTCTTAATATCAAACAAAGGCAGGGCGATCATAGCAGATGAAATGGGACTAGGCAAAACAATTGAGACCATGGCATATCTCAAGCATGAAGATGTATCGAACGTATTAGTTATATCCCCGGCTAATGTAGTTTATAAGTGGAAGTTTGAAATAGATAAATGGCTGGGCTGGCAGAATAAAGTGCTATCTGCAACGAAAGATTCGCTCGATCCGGATGCACGAATTCATATCTGTTCCTATGCAATTGCAGTCAACAAACTAAAAGATCTGAAGTCTCATCGTTTTGCTGCAATCATTTTAGATGAGTGTCACTATATCTCTAACGAAAAAACAGCACGAACGAGAGCCATCCAGCAATTAGTTTGGGGTGTACCTATCTTGATTGGCTTATCAGGAACTCCGTTCTTGAATCGCCCCATCGAAATGTTTTCTATGTTGTCTCTTCTAGATTATATAAGCTATCCAAATAAGTTTCAGTATGCAAAGCGATATTGTGATGCACATGAGACTTACTTTGGTTGGGATTATAACGGACACAGCAATGAGGAGGAACTACGAGAGAGAGTAAAAGATCTAATGATTCGCAGAACGAAGAAAGAACTAAAAGATCAATTGCCAAATCTACAACGGATCGTACATCTGATTGGTACTGATGATAAAGAATATCGTAAGGTAGTCAAAGCAGCAAAGCTGAAAGGAGAAACAGAAGCACTGCTTGTGGTTTATAAATATATGGGGATGTGCAAAGTAAAACCAACAATAGATTTGATTGATGATATGATGATGGACCCCGAACAGAAAGTAGTTGTTTATGCACATCACAAAGATGTTGTCTCCGCATTAACACAAGAATTATCCAAACGTTATAAAGTGTCACAGATCACAGGAGATGTAGACAAAAAAGAAAGACAGCATCGTTCCCATTTATTCCAGACAACAGATACCATTCAGATTATGATAATCTCAGAAGCAGGAGGTGAAGGAATAGATTTATATGAGGCGGATAAGATTGTGTTCGCTGAACGATCATGGAACCCGGGTAGAGAAATGCAAGCAGAGTCTCGTTGCCATCGATTAGGTCAGAAGAATGCAGTCAGTGCGTACTACATCGTAATGAAAGATACCATAGACGAAGAACATCATCGTCTAATAGAATCGAAACGAGTAGTATTTGATTCTATTGTAGAAAGCGATGTAGTTGAAACCAGTATCATCAATGGACTATCTAGTTATTTGAAAAAGGAGACCATAATCAATGTATGAACTACCAACCTATCGAAAAGTAGCATTAAACTTCGGAATATTTTTGAATAAAAAGATCGAATTACTACAACAGTTAGCTAGCCTCTATGCTGACCACAATACTGTAAGTCGTAAGCTGATCGCAGAAGAATCAAAAGCTATCTTGTCTGGAGAGATCATCGGAAAAAATGAAACAGAAAGAAAGGCACAACTGCAAGATTTATTTACTGAAACCAGAGATCAGCTAAACAGTATTGAACAAGCGATCAAACAAAAGGAAATGGAACTCAAAATTACAGAGGTGCATATTGAATTGCAAAACAAATATCTAGCAATATTAGAGGCGACAGATGAAGCACAGTAAATCAGACTACGAAACTATTCGAATTCGAATGGATTCTATGATGCCGGATCGTACTAACTATAAGCAGTATATGCTTCACTTCGTACTTGACAATGTGTATGTTGAGTTTGATGTTCCTAAAGAATATATTGTATCCAACGAAAATGACATCGTAGTATTAACGCCAGAAGGTGCCGTATTTGTAGCTAATTTAATGGCGACCAAAATTGATGAACTACATCAATCTTATTTAGAAAACAAAAGGAGCTAATTATGGGTATTCCAGTTATTCGTGATCAAGGTTTGGGTGGTACTGCTACTGTTCGTGCTTTGAATAATAAGATCATTGTGAAAATGGATGATGGCAGACAATTTGATATCTTCAAAGAGGATGCTCCAGAATACTATGAGATCCTCGCCCGTATCACTACAGAAAATAATAATCGAGCGGAGTCTATGTCTGTGAAGCTAAACTCAGAAGGTACTCGCCTGTTCGGTGTGTATCCTCCCGGCAATCGATCTTATGTATGTGTCTTCTCCGGATTTCGCAAAGGAAGAGATGAGCAAGTACCTACGCCTCGAAGGGTAGAAGGTCGTAGTGTTACCTCACGTGCAGGTAAACAGATCTACTTTGAAGAACATCTGGCGTTCTATCCGATCTTTACAATTCAGTCTGGAAAGTTTAGGGGGCTGACTTTATCATATGAACTGTGGTATGCATTCGGATTAGCAGCAGAAGGAGGCGGAACACTGACTGCTATTCGTGGTAAAGGTCAGGGAAATGTTATTGATTTCCTGCAGAGATGCGGAATGGATTTCGCTACCGACGAGATCCCATGGAGTGATAATGTACTGCCCTATATTGAACGCATTCTCAAAGAGAGATCAGTTCCGGTTACTGTAGAACTTAATGAGAAGGGATACTTCCATGCTCTTGCCTCTCTTCCAGATGGTATGGAAGCAGTAGCTCCTAAGAAATCTACAAAGAAAGCGAAGTAGTATGATTTCTTATGATCAGATAAAAGCTAAATGTACTGACGTGCATGAGTACTCTAATTATTTTTCATGCATCTGTCCTTTCCATGAGGATAATGCACCGTCTCTTATGGTATATAAAGATGGATGGTTCCGTTGTTTAGCTTGTGGTGTATCTGGTCAATACAAAAGATTGTGGAACAAACTGAGAGGGTGGGGTGTCTCACCCTCTCAAGAAGAAACTGCATGGTCTCCCGTCACTACCTCTCTAAATCTAGCAGAACAAGAAAGGTTCTGTGATGAAGCACATCAAACTCTGTCTAATTTTATCGAATCGTTAGGTTGGTATTTGGAAAGCAGAGGTGTTCTTGGTAGACTTGAAGCCTGTCGGTTAGGATACAACAAGGGATGGTATACGATACCAATCTATAATAAGAGTCATGAGTTCGAGGGCTATGTTATGCGTGCGTCTTTAGCTATACAAAAAGCAACAGGGAGACGATTTCATATGCCCAAAGGACAACCTGCTCTTATGTATGTACCCGACTGGAACTTACTAGAGAAATCAAACTACATTGTAATTGTATATGGTATGTTTGATGCTTTAGCTCTAGCAGAACTACGAATTCCCGTAGCAACAACAACCGCAGGCAAACTGAGTTTCAAGTCTGAGTGGCTGGAAGATTATAGAAAGCCAATCTATGTATTACCAGATAAAGGAGAAGAAGATACCGGAGCAGAATTAGCTAATAGTCTAGGATGGAGAGGAAGATTACTACCTTTCGTATATCCAGAGGGCTTTAAGGATCCAGCACAAATGCTAGAAAAAGGACAAGCTATGAAATTAGCAGGACAAATTTACAGCACGGCGGGTCTGGCTACATAGGAGAATGAAATGAATTATCAAGAGTGCTCAGAAATTGTTGTTGGTCTTGCGTTAGAGGGATCCATCTCACCTGAACATGTGAGTGTTAGTCTAGTGCATCCAAACTATCAAGAAGCAATAAAGCTGTTACATAAAGGTGCAGACCCTGCAGATTTTATAGACAAAGTAGGAACGCAAAAACTACTTACCTTAAAGTCCGCAGCCAATTCAGTAGATAAATCGTATGATTGGATCGCCCATCTAGAAAGAGCAAAGAACAAAGAAGAACTCGCAGATATACTTGATAGAGGAGCAAAGAAGTTAAGACAAGGAGGCGATGTAGATTCCTTTTCTATCATCTCACGTCTTCAAGATGATTTCAAAGACTCTAAGTATCTTACCCTTGATAAAGTAAAAGCACTAGATGATGCATGGCAACCTACAGGATATGCACCATTTGATGAATATATGGGAGGTATTCCTAAAGCCAGTCTAACATTGTTAGCAGGTCCTCCGGGGACAGGTAAAACTTCTCTACTATTAAAGATCGCTAACAGTATGGTTTTATCAACAGCGCAAAAGAAAGTGTTGCTTTATAGTTTTGAAATGACTGAGGGTCAGATCAAAAAGAGACTTCTTGAAGTTAATAAGATCAGCAAAGAAACACAACAAAGATTTATTGTATGTCCAGAGGTCATGGATGTAAGCCAGATGTCCGCAGAAGCAACTAAGATGGCGGCACAAGAAGATCTCGCACTTATTGGAATCGATTTTGCGGATCTAATGTCGATTGAAGAAGACTCCGAACAAGCTGTAGGAATGGTATATAGAAAATGTGCTACGCTTGCAAAGAAAACAAAAGTGCCAGTTATCTTATTGTCTCAATTAAATCGTCAGTATGTTTCAGGAATTCCACGTATCCATAATATTCGATGGAGTGGATTAGCTGAAGCGATGGCTGCTATGATTGTATTACTATACAATCCTAATCAGATATGGGCGGATCAGGGAAAAGACAACCGACTTCCGCCAACACCGGACCATGGTTATCTTATTTTTGGTAAGAGCCGCTTCGGTTTCAAGGAAGGAGGTGTAGGTGCCGCACAAATAGAATGGAAAGGTGATCATGGATGGGGAGATGAACCACGAGGATGGTTCGCTTTAGGTAATGTAACATGAGGAGATGCACATACGAATGTGCGGATGGATAGAATCTCTGGCAAAGTGGATCAGAGATAATGTGAATTAGGATTACGAGGGTTAGCCGCCCACTGAAAGGATGAGACGATGAGAACGGGTGCGTATGTTAGAGTTGGCGCAGAAAATATTGACATTGCCGAAATGACAGATGAACAGCTTGAAGCATTTACGATAAAGCTATCACAAGAAGATGCACATATTCGTATGGTGGGTTGGATTCAGTATCTGGCAAAGTGGATTAGAGATAATGTGAATTGGGATGATGCTGGTTAGCCACCCACTGAGAGGATGAAGCGATGAACTACACACAGCTTACAGACGATGAGTTGCGCCGGAAGGTGCGCTGTCAGGTGAAGGAGCAGAAATGA
>CAZULJ010000013.1:0-15400 GCA_964621195.1 uncultured Candidatus Saccharibacteria bacterium | reverse complement strand
CTGCCAATTTCACCATCCTGGCTTGTGAGAATTCTATCATATTTGAAATGGTTATTCTTCCCTTGATGTTAGGGATACCTTCACTTTTATATTCTTTGGAGTTTTCTCTTTTCCTCCGTTTTCATCAGGGTCTACATCCTTAAATTCTTTAAGAAAATTCTCCTTCGTATATACCCTATCTTCCTTCTTTTCTTCTTGTTCTACATCTTCCTTTTCTTCAGGTTTAATCTCCGTCTTTTTTTCTTCAACTTTCTCTTCCTTTGACTCAAAAAGCTCTCTTAAGGTTTTTTGCTCTTCCTTCTTACCTGTTTTTGCAATAGAGGATTCAACTCTTTTTAAAAGATTCTCTTCTCTTGCTCCTTTTATTAAAGACCTTAGAAGTAGGAACAGTATCCCACCTATTAAAAATGAAGAAACTAAAAGAATTACTAAATCAGGATTTTTTGTAACAGTATCTCCTACTTTTGATATCTCAATACTCGAAAATGCAAAAAAGATTTCCTTTTTACCATCATCACTTTTTAGGGAAGAATTCTGTCCAACCTCAAAGACCGTAGGTTTTGAGAATTCAGAGGCATAGCCATATTTTCTAGTAAAGCTTGTGAGTGTATATATACCTTCTGAGATTCCCTCTTCCGGCTGTACAACTAGCATCCACTCCCCTTCTCCATTTGTTGTTACAACATCCTTAAAGTTGTATGTGTTTGATGTGAGGAATATAAATATTTCGGAATTTGAAAGGCCAGTACCACGTAATGTTATGGAGCCCTCCGACACAATGGGAGGGGTAATTATTGGAGATCTTGGTACAACTATTAATATATATTCAAGCGTTTGAGTATTACCATCCTTATCATTAAATCTAAATTTCAATGTATGTTCTCCAATGGTAAGAGCTGGTAAAGTGTATGGCGAGTTTATCTGAATATATTCCTTTCCATCTATTTCTAACTGTACTCCACTAGCATCAGGAGATGGGTCTGTAAAGGTTATTACATAGCTTGGATTGTCGGTATATTCTGGTAAAGTAAAACCTAGTTGATTTTCAAAGTTTTTCTGTCTCTCCTGTTCGATTTGATCTAATTGTGTAATCTCTTCTGCTTTTACTTCTGGTTGTGATACCAATTCTGAGGTCGGAGTATCTTCAACCGCTAAGGAGTAAATGGGGAAGAGAGAGATCAGTATTATTGATAGAAGGAAGTTTTTCATATTTAGACAGTTCTTAGTTATTTAAACTACTATCAATTCTATATGGAAATTGTAAAAGATTCTAGTCAATACTTTTATCTGTAAAAAGAACTCCTTCAAGATGATCATATTCGTGCTGAATTTCTCTTGATTCCCAGTTTGTAAATCTCTCTTTCATTTTTTTGCCATCCCTATCCAAGTAAGAGACCTTAATTTTTTTTGATCTAAGCACATTACCTTGTATCTTAGGAATACTTAAACAGGCTTCTAATCCTATTACCTGTTTGTTGTTTATTACCTTGATCTCAGGATTAATCAAGATTTCAAACTCATCATCATCGTTTAAGATACAAAAAACTCTCTTTGAAACACCAACCTGAATTGCTGCTAATCCTGCTACTCTGTATCCTTCCTCTGTTTCTGTATTTTTAGCTGTAAATACCAAATCATCCAAAAAATTCTGGAAATCATCGCTTTTGAGTTCCTCCATAGTTACATCTTTAGAAATCTCCCTAAGAGTTTTTAATTCTTCCTCATTATTTACTTGTAAAATCTTTAACATTTTTGCCATATATAGCCATAATTATATCATACGGGATTGAAAATCTTGCTTGTTTAAGATAGAGTTGAGGGATATGTCATATATTCAAGTAAAAGAGTTAAAGCGAGTCTACAAGATGGGTAAGGATATCCAAGTAGGAGCCTTGCAGGGAGTAAGTTTTGAATTAGAGAAAGGATCATTTACCTCAGTTGTTGGTTCTTCTGGATCTGGTAAATCTACACTACTAAATATTCTAGGAGGTTTAGATTGGGAGTATACGGGAGATATTGTAATTGAGGGGAAGAATATAAAGAGTTATGATCCGAATTATTACAGAAGATATATTGTGGGAACAATATTTCAGCAATTCTATCTAATACCCTCTCTTACTGTTGAAGAGAACATTCTTCTACCTATGAAATTTCAGGGAAGAGGAGGATCCGAGGTATCCCAAAGGTTGGATTATTTAATAGATATGGTTGGTTTAAATGATCGAAGAAGGCACCTACCAAAAGAACTCTCTGGAGGTCAGGCACAAAGGGTAGCTATTGCACGAGCTTTGATTGATTCTCCAAAGATTGTTTTAGCAGATGAGCCTACTGGAAACTTAGATAGTAAGACTGGGGATGCAATATTGAAATTATTGGATGAGTTGAATGAGAAGGAAAATATTACAATCCTTCTTGTTACGCATGATAAAGAGGTGGCAAAGTTTACAAAGAAGGTTATAACTTTGGTTGATGGAAAAAATGTTTAAGTATGCACTCAATTTAGTACTAAGAAGAAAGTTTAGAACATTCCTGACTAGTTTGGGAATTACAATTGCGGTTATGCTAATGACTTTTATACTTTTCGGTATGACTGATCTTAAGAGTGCCCTTATGTCCGAACTAGTAACAAGATTTAATCCTCAAGATCTATATGTATCTGGTAGGGATAATATGTCTTTCGGTGGCATGGCTGTTGCTCCTACTAAAGATGGAAATACTAAGGAGGAGGTAATATTAACAGAAGAGATAAAGAATGAGATTCGTGATATAGAGGGGGTAGAGAGTATTCAGCCCCTACTCTTTGTGAATGGTCTTGATATATTTCTTGAGGGTGATGAAACTCCCTATCCAATAAAGACTGTTGCAGCTTCTGATCTCCCAGGTACTCACCATGTCTATAAAAATTTCTATGGTGAAAAAGATGTATTAGGAGAGAATGAGATGTTTGTTAGCGATTTCGTTGTTAGTTTCTTCGAAACTACGAATGAGGAGATTATAGGTAAGAAGGTTATTGCAAAAAGTTCTTCCTCAGGCTCCTTCTTCTCTTCTTCTGCTAAAAGTATGATAGATAAAGAGTATGAATTTACAATAATTGGTGTTGTTGAGAGTGGCAATGATGCTTTTTGGATTAATAACAGTACCGCATTGGAGGTATTAGTTGATCTTGGTGGTTATGAATCATCTAAGGAGTATTTAGAAAAGGTTGGGTATTTCCAACTATATGTTGTAACTCAAGAGGGGAAGACCAAAGAGGTAGAAAAGTATATTGATGAGGAGATGGGGTTGTTTGTAATTTCTTCTGATACTATTCTAGGATTTATTGATACATTTACTTCTGGTTTGACACTTGCTTTGATCCTTTTTGGTGCTATCTCAGCTGTTGTAGCATCTATAGGAATTGTAAATACAATGATTATGAGTATTTATGAACAGACTAGGGAGATTGGTATTGTGAAGGCAATTGGAGCTTCAGACTTGCAGATATTAGTTATCTTCTTAATCCAATCTACATTGATAGGTTTGTTTGGTGGTCTTCTGGGACTAGTTATTACATACACACTGATGCAGGCTGTTGACCCATTCATTGTTCAGGCTCTATCTGAACAGGGTTTTGCAGATTTAGATCAATTCTTCCATTTTCAACCTGTAAATGCATTGATAATTACACTTGGGAGTATTGTCGTGGGTATAATTGCGGGTCTTTATCCTTCTATGAAGGCCGCAAAGCTTGATCCTGTTAAGGCTTTGAGATATGAATAGTTAAAGAGATTGTTGCATTTGCTGTTTAGCATATGCAGTAAGATTGTCTCTTTTTGCCCATGTCCTTTGTGTATTTGTTAAAAGCTTCTTTCTTAGTCTAATGTTTTCTGGTGTAACCTCTATTAGTTCATCATCATTAATAAAGGATAGTGCATACTCTATTGTTAGAGGTATTGTGGATTTAAGAGATATTTCTGTTAATTCGCTTCTTAACATTCTTACATTTGTCTTGTGCCTTGCTTTACATGGGTTTACTTCTAAATCTTGTTCATGATTGTTAATTCCCAGTACCATTCCCTCATATACCTCTTCAGAGGGTCCTACAAAGAGTTGCCCTCTTTCTTGTATGGTAGTAAGTGCATACCCCAATGCTGTACCTGTTTCTGCAGAAATGATCACACCCTTTCTGAATAGCTCGTTACCCTTTTCGTAAGGAATATACTCTGATACGAAACTATTTATCAGTGCAGTACCTTTTGTAGCATTCATAAGGACTCTGTGTAAACCTATTAAGTTTCTAGTTAAAATTTTGTATGTGAATCTTGTCTGATCTTGATCTGTTTCAATATTTATCATTTCTCCATTACGTGCACTTACCTCTTGTGTAACTACACTAAGATATTCACTTGGAGAATCAATGATCAACTCCTCTAAAGGTTCTAAGGTGATACCATCTTTTTCTATTAATACAACCTCCGGTTTACTTAGTTGAAACTCGTATCCCTCTCTTCTTAGTTGCTCTACTAGGATTGATAACTGTAGTTCACCTCTTCCAGCGACAAAGTAGCTTGAGCCACCAACCTTTGAAATTTTTAGACTAATATTTAAATCCTTCTCCTGTTCCAATCTTTGCTCTAACTGCTTAGCTGTAACAAACTTACCCTCTTTTCCTGCAAATGGGGAAGTATTTGCTTCAAACTTTACCTTAACTGAAGGTGGTGTAATATTTATATCTGGTAATACCTCTTGTTGATTAATATCACATATTGTTGCACCAATAGCTGTAGATTCTATACCTGTAATTGCAACAATCTCCCCTGCAGATGCTTTTTGTGCAGGCTCCCATACAAGTCCCTCTTTTACAAAAAGCTCTTTTACTCTGCCTTGTACTTTCTCCTCCTTTGATATTAAAACGATTGGGTTATCAAGAGATACAGAACCTCTATTTATTCTTCCTACTAGGTATCTACCGAGATGGTTGTCATATTCTAACGTAGTTACTTGCATTTGGAACTTTCCATTGGGATCTCCCTTTGGGGCTGGTGTATTTTTTACAATTTCTTCTAATATTGGAGAGACATCTCCCTTAATATTCTCAGTATTTGTTAGATCTCCAGAAGGTATTGTTGTAAAGATTTTCCCTTCTCTTGCTATTGCATAGTAAACGGGGAAGTCTAATTGAGAGGAATCTGTTGCTAATTCTAAGAAAAGGTCTTGAACCTTGTTTATTGTACGTGTGCAATTCGCAAGTTTTTTGTCTATTTTGTTAATAACTAGAATTGGTTTTAAACCTAACTCAAGCGCTTTCTTTAAAACAAATTTTGTTTGAGGCATAGGCCCTTCCTGTGCATCTACAAGAAGAAGACAGCTATCTGCCATATTTAATGTTCTTTCTACCTCTCCACCAAAGTCTGCATGACCTGGTGTATCAATGATATTGATTTTGTACTGACCATATCTGATTGAAATATTTTTTGCCCTAATGGTTATACCTTTCTCTTTTTCGAGTTCACCACTATCCAATATCCTACTTTGGGACATTTCATCTTGATTCTCTCTAAAAAGGTGAGTTTGTTTCATCAAAGCATCCACCAGGGTTGTCTTCCCGTGATCTACATGAGCTATGATAGCAACGTTTCTTATATTTTCTTGTTTAATATCTTTTTGATCCATACGCAAGCCTAGATTCTATCACAAAAAGTGATAAATACCTAAGAGTGCAATCCTAGAAGATATTAATCCAATCAAATATTGAGAATGATATTCCCAATACTGACTTATCTCTTGCGGAGACTTTTTCAAGAGATCTAAGATATGTAAGATCTATGATTATCTTTTCTATGGATTTAGTACCATCCGAAAACGTTGCAGTTACTGTTAACCAATGCTGTGAATGATTCAGAAGGTCCTTAGTAACAAGATATTCACCCATTTGATCTGTTGTAGTATATATCTCCTCATTATCCAGTGTAAGTACTATATCTTTTAACTTACTACTCTCTGAAAGAGGTGATAGCGTAAACTCTACTTTTATATCTTCCGATATTTTTGGAACATATTTCTTACCCTTATTTGGTAGTGGATTAAGTATATCTACTTCTTGTTTTGTCTCCTTTGCTGGACTAGGTTCTGGAGTACTTGGCTGCTCAATATTATTTGGCTCCTCGGGTTGTGTAGGTTCTTCTTCAATTGGGGGTTCTTCTGTTTCTGGTGGATTTACAAAGTTTACTGCAGAAACAAGATCTACAAGCCCGTATCCAAAGAGGATATCTTTGCCTGTTTCTCCTAGATCTATTGCTGTATCCCTTAAGATTGATCGTATTTCTGAAGTTGAACAATCAGTACAGATTGACATTAGCAATGCTGCAGCTCCTGATATGTGTGGTGTTGCCATACTTGTTCCACTTAGGTATCTGTAAGAACTACCAACAAAGGTCGAATAGTTGGATACTCCGGGAGCTGAGATTTCTCCTCCGATATTACTAAAACTCGCTAACTGATTACTACTGTCTGTTGCCATTACACATACTGCTGAGCTATATGCTGCAGGATATAGACATGGAGCACCTCCGTCGTTTCCAGCTGCAGCGATAATCAAAACACCTTTGTTTGCTGCATATGTTATTGCACTTCTTAATGTGTAAGTATCTGATGGTGTTCCCAAACTCAAATTGATTATTCTTGCACCATTATCTGCTGCGTAGTAGATACCCTTTGCAACATCGGAAAGATAGCCATATCCTTGGTTATTAAGCACTTTTACAGGCATTATTTTTGCACTGTATCCTGCTCCAATAGTTCCACTTTGATTTAGTGTAGCACTCGCAATACCAGCAACATGTGTTCCATGCCCGTTATCATCATTTGGATCATTATCTGTATTTACAAAGTCATATCCTTCTACGATATTAGCTCTTAGATCAGGATGGTCTATCTGTACACCGGTATCAATTATTGCAATCTTAATGCCTGCACCACTACCGGTACTCCATACTTTGTCTGCACCAATTCTGGAGATTCCCCAATCAACAGTATCTGCAGAGATCTTAACTGGAATATCTGTTTCTACGGTTGTAGAGTATTTTTTTGAAAGTTCGGATACATTACTTTCTTGAGAAATATTTAAAACATATATTCCGCCGGCTGATTGCTCTTCTACAAATGTTACACCATATGTCTCCTCTATATCCTTTTTCTCTGATTCTGTTAATTCTCTCTCAAAGGTAACGACCTTTCTATTTTCATCTGTGGCAATGATACCCTGTTTTTCATCTACCATATTCTCCTGAACTATTTCTTCTCCACCTGTAACTCCTGCATTATATGTGTCAGAATTAATATTCTCTGATATATATTTAGAATTGATAAAGGGTTCATCATATCCATTCGAGAGTTCCTGCGAAGATAGGGTGCTGCCTACAAATAAAATTGAAAATACACCAAGTAAGGTTAATCCGAGAGTAATAACTAAATATCCCAGAATCTGTGTTGCTTTTGTATTACTACTCTTCATCTCTATCTACCCCCCTTCTTTCGCTTACTCTCTCTTTTATCTCTTTAAATCTCTCTTGAAATACCTCTCTACTAGCAGGTACTCCATCTCCCTCCATTTCTACAGGTAATTTCTCATAGGATTTAAGTGCCTCTTCCATTGCTCTATTAAGTCCTGGTTGGGCTTCCTCTGGAGCATTCTCTATGACCTCTTCCATTCTTAGGATATGTCTTTCCCTTGCTTCCTGAATTCTTTGTATTCTCTCTGCCTTCTTCTCTTCTCTCCTCTTAGCAATTTCTTCTGCCTTAATCATATGTTCCTCATATCTTGCTTTTAGTTTTTCAATTGTTTCTTCGTCGACATTCTCTCCTAGGGCTTCTATCTCGTCTAATCTTTCTTGAGCAAAAAGTAACCTTTTTTCTATCTTCTCTTCCTCATCAAAAGTAAAGAAAAGGGATATTCTTTCTGACCAATCCTTAAGAAAGTAAAATCTACTACCGGGTAATAAGCTAGGATTAGTTGTCTCTTCTTGTGCAAATATTGGTGAAGGTAGAAATAGGAGAGATAGTAAGAAGAGTGAAAGTAAAAATTTCTTCATATATGTATTCACAAAAACTTACTTCTTTTATTTAACCCCATCTGATGAAAGATTTCAAATATATGCAAGAGTAATATATAATCTGGGGCTATGATTACCATATCAAACATATCTCTTTCCAAAGGTGAGAGAGATATATTAAAAAACATATCTCTTTTTTTAGGCCAGGGGGAAAAGATTGGCCTTGTTGGTGTCAATGGTGCTGGAAAATCCACTTTACTAAAGTTAATCGCAGGAATAGAGGAACCGGATGAGGGAGAGATTCACTTTTCTGGAACTATGTCATATCTTTCACAAGAGGTACACAAAGAAATTGGTAAGGATAGTTTGTCTAAGATTGACGGTGAAGAATATCGTCTAAGCATAGGAGAGTATTTAATAGTTGAGAGAGGAATTGAGGTTGATGAGTGGGAAATAAACAAGCTTCTAAATCATATGAACATGGCAGACAAGAACAGCAACTCAATTTTGAAAGAGCTTTCTGGTGGTCAAAAGATAAAGGTCGAATTGATAAGAATTCTTCTTGAGAAAACAGATATTTTGATACTTGATGAGCCTACAAACTTTCTTGATATCCCTTCAGCACAGTGGTTAATGTCTTACCTTTCTTCATATCCTAATGCTGTTTTAGTTGTATCTCACGATCTTCGCCTTATGAATCGTGGTATCTCAAAAATCTGGTACTTAAATGAAAGAGAAAAGAATGTTGAAGTATACAGGGGTAACTATGATCAATTTTTAAAACAGATGGGAGAAAGAGAAGAGCTTTTAGTTAAGACATTGAAGGCTCAGGAGAGGAAAGCTAAGAGTATATATGAGAGTGCAAAGACTCTTGCAGGTAGGGGTTCTACCAAGGAAAAAATGAAAGCTGCTAGGAAGTTCGAGTTGGCAGAAAAGGAGAAAGAGAAAGCAAAAGCAATTGCTGAGAAGTTGGTTAAGAGTAAAAAGATTAAGATAGCGATACCTACTCCTCATAACTGTAGTCGATTGGTACTAAAAGTTGAGGATATATCAAAAGAGTATATAAAGGGTACAAAGGTTTTAAAAAGTATTAGTTTCGAAGTTGAGAAGAGAGAGAAGTTTGCAATTATTGGTAAAAATGGTGCAGGAAAAACAACTCTTCTAAAAATCCTTGCAGGTAAACTACCTCCAAGTAGTGGTAAATATACTTGGGGCGCTGGAACTTCTGTTGGTTACTATTCTCAAGAGTATGAGGATTTAAACTATTCCCAAACTGTTTTAGAGAATGTATACGGTCTAGATTGGGGAGATATGGATAGGAGATCTTTTCTTGGAAGATTCCTTCTTACTGGAAATATGGTTAATCAAAAGATAAAGACACTCTCTGGTGGAGAGAAAACTAGATTAGCCTTAGCCAAGCTTTTTGCAGGAAGATACAATGTATTACTTTTAGATGAACCTACTACATATCTAGATCCTGATTCTCAGAAAGTTCTGTTAGAGGCTTTAAAAGAATACAAAGGTACAATTATTATGGTGAGTCATGAACCAGAATTTGTTAGGAAATTGGGAATAGATAAGGTACTATTAATGCCAGAGGAGAAATACTCATACTTTAAGGTAGAGTATATTGATCTTGTAGGAATTATATAAGTTTCGCTATTAAAAAATGAATAGAGTACTAGTAATATCAGATCTACATCTTTCACATCGCGTACAGAAAAGAAAATTAGAATTTTTAAAGAAATTAGTTTCAGAATATGATCAGGTAATTATTAATGGAGATTTTTGGGACAACTGGTTTACTACATTTGATAAATTTATAAATTCCAAGTGGCAAGAGTTATTTCCTTTGTTAAAGGAGAAAAATTGTATATATATAACTGGGAATCATGATCCAATACAAGAAGTAGATGATCGTTGTAAGCTATTTTGCAATGTATATTCTTCAAAGTATGAGATAAATTTCTTCGGTACTGAGTATTACTTTGTTCATGGTAATGAGTACTTAGCAACAACATATAAGGGGTTCTTAAGAGTATACTCGGCTGTACTTCAATATTTAGAGAAAACATTCATGAGATCGTTTATATACAATTTCCTTCATACTCTTGAAAAAATTGGTTACTTTATATCTAGTGAACAGATGATAAACTCGAAGGTAGGTGGAACTCTAAATGAAAGGTTTATTGAAAAATATGGACCAGATGATAATAGGTGGGTAGTTTTTGCACATACCCATACCTCCCTTATAGATAAGGAAAGAACTTTTGCAAACTCCGGGTGTATTATCCATGGAGTTGCAAACTATTTTGAAATTGACGAGAACGGTCTTTCTATTAAGCTTGAGTACTACTAATATATTGATTAAATATATCTCTTACGTATCCCAGTACAACGCCCATCTCTTCCATATTTACATGTCTTTGAATATTTAGAGGTTTGCCCATCTCTCTTGATAATTGGTCAAAGGGTAGCTCTCCAAACCTAGTAGTCAATTTCCTTCTTAAAAAAGTTTCTTCCTCTGGTAAGATATTTAGTCTTACTGTTGCGAAGAGTAATACAAATGCCAATTCGTTTCCCCTTGGATCCTCTCTTGATATATTTATTGCAGGTAACTGTTTTAATACTCTTCGGGTTGTAATATCAACTGCTTGACTTTTATCTCCTGTTTCTACTCCCGTGGATGCTTGATATTCTGTACTACTTTTTAAATTCTCCTCCTCTGTACTTCCTACCTTTACTACCGATGTCTCCCTCTCTATTGCCTCCATTGCAGGTATTAAATCTTCGACTGTATATTCAGCAAAGGTGTCATCAAGAAATGAATCAAAATCCAACGATCCTGTTGTCTCGTTGTAATATGTTTCTCTTGGCTTCTCAAAACTCTGATCTTTTAAATCTCCCATATATTCAATTAACAATTAATTTAAATATTGAATAATAGATCGATACAGAGTATATTCTACAGTTTAAGCTATATAGTAACTCTAGTATGAAAAAATATGACTACATCATTGTAGGTGCAGGTCCAGCAGGTATGTTTGCAGCATATGAAATATTAAAACAGGATAAAGAGGGTAAGATTGCTCTCATTGACATGGGGAAGAAGATAGAGGATAGATTACCAATAGAGGTCATGATAGGTATTGGTGGTGCTGGTACATTTTCTGATGGGAAGTTAACCTTAACTGCCAATCTCTCTCACGAAAAGGCTTTTCATTTGATATCTAAATTTGAATATCAAAAAATCCTGGATTATGTTGATACTCAATTCAATGCTTTCGGTATCGATTCTGAATATTTTCCAAAAGAGACAGAGGAGTTGAAGAATCTAATAGAGGAGGCACATATAAATGATATTGAGCTTGTAACAAGAAAGGCTAGACATGTTGGAACAGATAAATTGAAAAAGTTCATAGAGAAATTCCAACAGCATTTAGTAAAAAATGGTGTTGAAATTATTGATAAGACAAAGATTGATGATATTTTAGTAAAGAAAGATCAGGTATATGGGGTTGTTACATCCGATGGAAAAGAGATAAAAGGTGGGAAAGTTTTACTTGCCCCAGGTCGTGTTAACGCTAGATGGTTACAAACCCTTGCTGACAAGTACGGTATTAAATATATATATGACAAGGTAGAGGTTGGTGTTAGAGTTGAGTTCCCCTCCTCCGTTATGAGAAGACAGGCACAGACTTTGTATGAGACTGTGTATCGTGTTCGAACAAAAACATATCAGGATATTGTTAGAACTTTCTGTAGTTGTCCTCAGGGGTTTGTTGCCATTGAGGAGTATGAAAACTATGTTTGTGTAAATGGTCATTCTAATTCAGATCATGGTAGTAAGAATTCTAACTTTGCATTCCTTTGTGAAGTAAATCTTAAGGAACCTTTAGAGAACTCTATTGCATATGCTAAATCTGTTGCAG
Organism: uncultured Candidatus Saccharibacteria bacterium; assembly: GCA_964621195.1. GTDB lineage: Bacteria > Patescibacteriota > Dojkabacteria > SC72 > SC72 > UBA5209. The sequence goes on along the minus strand of CAZULJ010000013.1, from coordinate 3,438 downwards.
AATTAACATCACTACTTGGTGGTGGTAAGCCAATACTACAGAGTGTTTCTGATTTAAGGGATGGAAGAAGAAGTACCTGGTCGAGATTAGAGAAGTCTTTTGTAGAGCCATCGCTCAAGGATGTTGTCCCAGGGGACATATCTATGGGTATGCCTCATAGAATTGTATTAAATATTTTAGAGGGGCTTGAACTATTGGACAAAGTTATGCCTGGTATAAATGCTGGATCTACACTACTCTATGCACCTGAAGTAAAGTTTAGATCTTCAAAGATAAATACAAAGAAGAATATGGAAACATCTATAAAGGGTCTCTTTGTTGCTGGAGATGCTGCAGGATTATCAGGATCAATAACGGGGGCATCTGTCACAGGAGTAATGGCTGGCCGCGGTATGCTCTAGAGGTTTAATATATCCTCTATTTGCTCTACTCGTAGTATTTGGATATCAGAGGGTAGTGCAGTATTTGAGGCATATCTGCTACCAGATATTAAAACAAGATTTGGGACTCCAATTGTATGTGCAGCTAGGATATCGTCCCTTAAATTGTCTCCTACTACAAGTGTATTTTGTACCGTAAACCCAAAGTAGTTTATAGCATCTTTCCAGCCGTATTCATTTTTTTGTGAATCTATTGATGTTGTGTAGTATGGTACTGTTATTTCCCTCCCGTATGCATCAAAGAAACGATTCCTTAGATATTCTACCTTTATTTCTGTCCACTCTTCTTGTGCATGGGAGTGTATGCCTATTTGTATCCCCCTACTATCTAACATCTCTAACACGGGTAGTACTCCAGGTAAGATCCTTGGTGATTGTTTATAGAATTGATCAACTCTATGCCTTAGGTAGTTTTCTACATGGTTTCTGTTTGGGTAGTTAGTCCCATATATGCTCTCTATTGCTTGCTCAAGTAGAAGATTAAGTAGCATTGGTCTTTGTACTTGTTTGTGTATCTCTACACCTCTTTGAAAGATTCTTTCTGCTTCATGTTTTGCAGAAAGTTTCGGGGATATTAAAATCGATGACATCTCTCCCATAGCTAACATTGCTTCCCTGTAGTATGGACCAGTATCAAAAAGGGTATCATCTGCATCAAATACGACATACTGAATTTCGCCTGTTTCGAATATGCTCTCTGTTTTAGTATCTTTTCTATCCATTCTACTAAATATTGTATACAAATGGTCATTGGTATGCAAAGTATTGAACGAAGGTATCTTTTAAGATATATTTGTAATATATAAGATGATTACTAACCGATATGCCATTTATATATTTAGCTGTCGTTTTAATATTTGTTACTATACTATCTGGTATAAGGATTATCCCAGAAGGTTTCAGTGGTCTTGTACTTACACTAGGTAAGTACTCAAGGACATTAAAACCAGGTCTGAATTTCCTAATACCATATTTTGAATCTGTACAAAAGGTTGATATAAGGGAGCAAGTTATGGATATACCTAAGCAGGAGGCAATTACGCTAGATAATGTGTCTTGTATGGTAGATGGTGTTGTAAGATTTAAAGTAGTTAATCCACAAGTTGCTGTATTTAAAGTCCAAAATCATTTAAATCAAATATCTGCAAAATCTCAAACTGCACTAAGAGATATTATTGGTAGTGTATCTCTTGATGAATTACTATCTCAGAGAACCAAGATTGCGGAACAGATTAAAGCTATTGTTGACATGGCAGCAGAGAATTGGGGTGTAGATATACTCTCAGTTGAAATTCAAAATATTGAGATTCCAAATGATATGAAAAGAGCTATGGCTCAGCAAGCTGAGGCAGAAAGAGATCGAAAAGCCAGGATCATTAAAGCTGAAGGAGAAAAGGAGGCATCTGTGAAGCTTTCTGAAGCTGCAAGGATATTATCAGAATCTCAAGGAGCACTATCTTTAAGAACCCTTCAAACATTAAAGGAAATATCTGCAGATCCTGCTCAAAAGATTATTATGACAATTCCTAACGATTTTTTTGAAATTGGTAGAGCAATAGCTAAGGGAAAATAGATTGCTATAGAAGATCTAGTAAATAGCTATAGATTTTATACATAGCATATGTATCTAATTCACAATATTTGAGTAAATCATTTTTAATCTTCTCTTTCTCTTCTTTTGTAATATTCTTGTAAACTAGATCCTCCCACCCTACCATTGCCTGTGTACCATTTGAAATATTCATACCTTTGTATGTTAGATCAGGTATTAATACTGGTAATACATTCTTTATACTCCAAGTTCCCTTGAACTTTGGATCTATATACATCTGTTTACTAAAGATATCTCCAAGATCATATATACGATTGTTTAGATCTTCTAGGAATGTCTTGTATTCTGGGTATATTCTTGCCATTTCTTCGTTACATCCTTTTTCAAATGTTTTATTCCAGACTAGAATACTACCTTCCGAGGGAATGTCATTTTTAAGATTTGATAAGAGCTCTTTTATTGGATCTTCTCTTGTTGTCGATATGAACTCCTTGTGTAATATCTCACCATCTTCTTTTAGAATATGGATTGAATATTGGAATACAACATTTTGATATACCTTGTGGTTTTCGTATCTTGGCACTGCCCATGAGTATGTTTCATAATCGAGGAAGTATACTGGTTTGGTTAATTCTCCTAAATCTTTCTTAATCATCTCTCTATTAATTTCAACTCTGTTCCTTTTTGCAACATCGACTTGCTTTCTCTGTCTTGAACTTAATTTAAAGTCCGAGGGCACTTCCTTTATATCTAATACCCCAATCTCTTTTAAAGTCCTTAATTTTTTCTCATCTGCCATTGCAATATTGTATATGCTGTATTCTGGGAGATTGGGATGACAAAGTCCCTTACATGGACATTCCTTTGGCTTGTAACACTCCAGTAGACCATTGGGGTTCTCTTTTTTAGAAACTAGTATTGCCTCCTCTATCAATCCTTCTATGATATTTAAATTCTCTTTAACATACTCGGTAATGTCTTCAATGATGAATAGCTCCGAAAGATTTAAATTGCTCTCTAGGGTGTACTCCTTATTAAGGTATACAAGATAGATCTTTTCTATCTTTGTAATCTTTGATGCTGTGTAATATTGGAAGAGAACATCATATTTGTGCTCCTTTTCTATTGAGGTAGTACTTTTTACTTCATAGATATATTCTTTATTATCTTCTTTTACTACTATATCTGCTTTACTTAGTAGTTCCTTCGTCCTATATTCCTTCTGAAACTCTTTTTCACCATTGATATGTTCTTTTATGTAATCTCTGGCTAGTGCTTCTACTTCATATCCCTGCTTTACAAGGTGTTGATCATATTCAGAAAGAGATCTTTGGTATTGCTTGTTCTTCTTTGCCCAGAGGTGTAATGGTGCTTCTATATATATTAAAAAGTCTGACTTTGTTAACATTCTAAAATTATATATTCTTCTTCTAGTATTTACTATAT
>CAZULJ010000012.1:0-16067 GCA_964621195.1 uncultured Candidatus Saccharibacteria bacterium | reverse complement strand
CATCCTAAGTTTGTAGTACCCGATTACTATGCTCCTAGAACTAAAACTACATACGGTAATTTTAATTTGGAGGATCTAAAATAATATGGCATCAGCAAAGGACTTTAGAAACAAACCATTAAGTGAGATGAACTATGATGAACTCACAGATTTTATTAAAAAAGCCTCAAAAGCAGGTTACTCTATCTCTACTAGTAAGGAATTAGGGAAAGCTGAAGATCTCAGAAAAGTTCTAAAACCCGAAAAATACGGATCTAAAACTGTACAAGATGCTAAAAATAAACTATCCACTAATACTACTGCTGAAACTCAAGCTAAATTAGGCATTGGCGGATCTACATCCGGTGCATCCGGTCTAGGATCTAATTTTTCAGGCGGTACTCCTAGTTTAGATCTAAACAAAATGTATGCAGATCTTATGAACGATCCCGAACTAAAGTCTCTACAGGATGAATTGAATGCTAAAAAGAGAGCTAAGGATGAGGCTAGTGCTAATATAAACGATAACCCGTTTTACTCTGAGGCAACTAGGGTTGGTAAACAAGCCAAACTAGATGAAAAAGCCAACGATGAAATAAACACTTTACAATATCAGATAGATCAGAAAAAGGCTGATGCTCAGGTTAAAATAAACATCGCAACTCAGCAATACAATATAGAGTCAGATCAATATCAGAGGAATCTCACTAAACTAAATACACTTATATCTACCGGTGCTTTAATGAACGCCTCCGGATCAGACATTGCTCAGATTGCACAAGCAACCGGAATGAGTACCTCAATGGTAAATGGAATAATCACTAAGATGAAACAAGATCAGGTGAAACCTCAGGTTATAACCTCCACAAGTGATAACGGTGTAGTAACCGTGTCAGTAGTGGATGGTAATACCGGGAAAGTAATAAATCAGAGTTCGCTAGGTGCTGTAGGAAACAAGCAGAATAGCGGAGGATCTACTCTCAAAGATAGTGATGTTCAACAAACCGTAATATCAACTCTAGCATCTCAAGCAGGTAGCGATGGTAAAGTTTCCGGTAAGGATTACTCAGCCATTAGAAACAAAATAGTGAGCTTGGGATATATGACAGCATCTCAGTTTGATGATCTCTACGCACTATCATTTGTCAATCCTAACTATTGGAATCAGGATACCTACGGTATTGTGAGTCCTAAAGTTAAAGAGGCATTTGAGAGTATGTAGGAGGTCATTATGACAAGAGAAGAATTACAAAAACAATTACAAGACGCTATAAATACAGCCAATAATAAAAACACGCAACTAGGCGGTCAGCCTATTAGTAGTCCGGTTATAAGACCTGCTACTACGGAAGATCTTAGAAATACCCTTTTAGATGCAGTTAAGACGTATCAACCTGCTCCTGTTCAACCGGTGCAAGTAACTCCTGTAGTTCAAGAGCAACCTAAGCAAAATATATTCCAAAAAGCCGGTACTTGGGTTTCCGGATTATTCAAAAAAAAAGAGGGTGAGGAACAGGATGTAAGTAAGTCCATTCTAAAACCTATTCTAGAGGATAAATACAACAAGCTAGATCTTGAAAGAAAATCAGCCAAACCTAGAGACAAAAAGATTCAGGAACTCACAAAAGACATAAGCGAGATTGAAATTGCGATGAATGATACCTCCGATAAGGGTATGGGCAAGAGAATATTAGCCGGACAAAAATACTCTAATGAGAGAAACATCCAACAGTTCAAAGGTGCTATGGTGGGATTGGCTAAAAGCACATTTGATAGCATTGCCTCTTTATATGAGATGCAGTTTAAGAGTAATCAGGATTTTGCTAACAAACAGGAGGAGCTAATAAGACAGGGTTTCAAGGATCTAAACATCCCGGAATCAGAGCAACAGGCATTGCTTGAACAGTACAGCCCTAGATATAGAAAAGATCCTCTAAGACCTAATGCTCCTACACTAAAGGAAACTGAGGATCAGATAAAAAAGAATATAGAGACCGGTAAAGAGCCTTTTCAAAAGACAATGGAAAAATACATTGCTGATGTAAGTCCTACTAACCCTACGTTTGCAGATCAGCTAGTTCAGGGTATGGGATCTATGGCAGGATTCTATATTGCTACTATTTTAACCGGAGGGGGTGCTGTTATACCTACGGTCTTAGAATCAATGGGAGAAGCCGGTACAGTCTATGAGGAAAGCAAGAAAAAAGGTATGCCGGTTAATGAGGCATTCGTACAATCCGGGAAAACATTTATAGGAAACCTAGCTTGGAACGCTGTACTTAATAAGTTCTCAGGGTTATTTGAAAACATCGGTGAACCTGCAATTAAGAGTTTGAAACAGAAAGTATTAAAGACAGTTAATGCCGGTACTTGGGAGGGTGTTCAAGAAGCCGGTCAGCAACTTATAAGCAATATAAATACTAAGAAAGATGATATTTGGGAGGGTGTTTTAGAATCCTTAGGACTTGGAGCAATCATTGGTAGTGGTGCTATGGTGGGAGAAATCTCTACAGGTAAAGATGTTTCTCCAACTACCGAGGTAACTCCAACTACAGCAGGTGCGGAAAAGCCGACAGAACAGCCTAGCGGAACAGGTAGCGGTCAGTCTCCGGAAGTGATAAAAGATGAGGATAAAGAGGAAATTCGTACCGTTTTTCACGGAACTAAGGGCGAGAATATTCCATCTATATTAGAGTCCGGATTTAGACCTAGTTCAGAGATGGTAGATTTTGGTACAGGAGTATACCTTGCCGGTGAAAGTAAAGCATCTGATTATGGGGATCTAGTTCAAGCCGATATAGATTTCAAGAAACTAAAACAATACGATTCTCCTCTAGAGTTTATAGAAGAATCTGCAAAGTTTGGTGGGATTGATGGTCTAGTTGAGGAAATTAAAAAGACCTACGGAGGTGCTTACATAAAATCTAAAGATACTTATGTAATTTACGATAAAAATTTAATCAAAAATATAAAACAGGTAGTTCAGGAGGAAATAGCAACAAAAGAGGCTACTAAAAAGGGTATAAGACAGCCTCAGGTCAAGAAAAACGCAACAGAGGGCATTGTAGAGCCTAAGATTACAAAGGTCAAAAAAGGCGTAGCTACAACAAAAACTAAGGCAACAGCTCAAAAAACTCAAAAAATGGTGGGTAAATCTGAAATCAGCTCAAAAAGTGTAAAAAGTGAGCCGAGAACAGTTGTAGATCACGAAAAATCTATCCGAGAAGTTTATAAAAAGAATGAGGAAAAAGTTTACAACGCTTTAGGAGAAGTTTTTGCAGAAATGGAAGTAGCCGAGGCAGGTCAGAGAATTTTTGTAGAGCAACCGGACTCTAGCGAATCAAAAGTAATAGGAATATCATCTACATTTCCAAAATGGATTCCGGAGGATTTGAGGTCTAAAAAGTTATTTGATGCCGTATTGGGTAAAATAGCTACAATAGAAGATCTAACCTATCCTACAGGAAACAGAACGGCTCAGAGAGCTTTATTTGATGAGATCCTAAGTGAAGTTGATAGAAGATCCGGACTAGACACCGTTAAAGATCGCAATGCTATAATTGATTTATATGATAAAGGTATTAAGCAAACTACAAAAACTGCTAATAAACGCCTTGAGGGAAGAAAAGGAACTCCAAAAGCCTCAGAAGAAAAGCCTCAGACAAAAGAAAAGCAAGTAAAAGAAACTCCTAAATCAGAACCTAAGAAGAAACAAGTATCCGATCAGGACATTATTAAAATAGACGAAATGTACGAGCAGATACTTACTCCGGTCAATCAGAAGATGGCTAGAAAGGCTGTATCAAAGGAAAATATACCTGTAGGAAAAGGAGACGTTAAAGAGTCAGCCCTGTTTAAGAGAACTAGAGATCAACTGTTAATGACAGATCCGGTTAAGTATGAGTTTGACGATATAACAGGGAAATACAACACGCTAAACCTAGAGGAAGATGCTAAAAAAGCGGTATCGTTCCTAGAGAAAAACCCGGAAAAAGCTATTGCTGTAAGTTTGGGAATAGTTGATGCTCCATCAGGACAGACAGCCAACGGTATAGGACTTGCTACAGCTCTAAAAGCTAGAGACGAGGGCAACTATAAACTTTACACAGATATAATAAACTCAGTATCTCTAAGGTCTACTAGAATGGGACAGGAAATAGTAACACTAAGAGGTCATTTTAATGATGATAGTGCTGAAAATTACGTTAAAAGAGTTATAGATGCTCGTATGGGTAAATTATCAGATGATCTAGTTACAGCTATCGGTGCTGTAATGAAAAAAACATCACCTAAGAAAAAGACAATGGAACGAGTACAAAAAGAAACTGTAAAATTAAAAGAGACTCTCTCAAAGGAGCAAAAGAAAGTGCGTCTAGCACAGGATATTATAGACGCAATGAGGTGTTAATATGGCAAAAGGTTTTTGTTTAGTAAAAGAATTAGCAGACAAACTAAAAGCTCTTGCAGTAAAGGGTGAAATAAACATCGCTGAGATGTACGAAATGACCTCAGATCAGCGTAGATCTCTATTTGAAAAATGGGTAGACACCGACACAGCTCAAAAGATCAATGCCGGATTTGAGGAGGCTATGATCTCAGATCAGCAAACAGCTCTAAAGAAATGGGCAGAATCGGTATTTGGTGGTAGTGAAAAAGGCAAGGCTAAGAAAAAAGATGTTTTAGATAAAATAAACAACTTATCTGAAATGGGAGTCCTAACTCCTAAGAACGCTGAGGCATTCTTATCAGATCTAGTGGCTACTAAATTAGGCATTACCGTAACGGCACAAGAAGCCTCTACTATAGCTGAAAAAGCTAAAACCATTGAGGAACTATCTACTAAAAAATCTGAATTTGGAACTCCTACAGTAGAGTATTTTAAGGCTAAAAAAGAGATGGAGAATTACATAGAATCTCTAACTCCTAGCAGTCAATTAAAAGTAGCTACATCCATAATCGGTAGAGGATCAATGCTATTCTCTCTAAAATCCCCACTACTCAACATTGAATCAAACACCGTTCAAGCATTCCTAGCCGGAGCTGAAAGACGTTTAGTTACCGGTCAGTTTGGTGCTGTAAACGGTGAGTACGCTAGAGATTATGTAAAGTTCGTAAATAAGGTATTCAATGAAACCGGATACGACATTTCAAGAATGAGAGATCTACAAGGAATGCAAAAGATCCGAGGTGAGGAAATAACTACAGCTCAAGGTAAGGGTAAAGTTAGAAAACTAGGCAGAATTTATGAGGATATTGTTTTCAAAAAGCTAATGGGATCTCCGGATGTTGCATTCTCATCAGTTCATTTTGCAGATTCCGCTAACCTTGCTAGTACAAAACTAGCTAAAGGAGAGGGATTAAAAGGTGCTGAATTGAAAGCTAGGGCATTGGAGATATTCAAGGACTCTACAAACATTACTCCTGCTACTCCGGAGGGCAGAGCCGTTAGAGAACAGGCTATAGCTGATGCCGAGTACGCTACATATACCAACGATTCTAAATTATCAGAAATAGCACTTGGAATAAGAAAAATACTAAACATTGCATCCGGTGATTTGAAACTAGGGGATCAGATGATGCCTTTTGTAAAGACTCCTGCAAACGTAGTTCAAGCCGGAGTAGATGCCTCAGGTGTACTACTACCGATAGATACTTTGCTTAGAGCCGGTAAGGTAGTTAAAGCTATCCGAGATGGTGAAACTCTATCAGATGCCACTCTAAACGCTTTTGAGGGTTATACCCGAAAGCTAGTGAGAGCCGGACTTGGATCTACAATCGCATTCATAATTGCATCATTATTTGATCCGGATGATTTTATAGGAGAGTACCCTGTATCAGCTAAGGAACAGGAACTACTAGAATTGCAGAACGCTACAACCAACTCAGTAAAAATCGGTAACAAGTGGGTTTCTCTTGATTATTTTGGTGCTGTAGGAACTCCGCTAGTCGCAATGCTGTACGCTAAAAAATACGGTAAAGACACCGGTAGTGCTATGTATTCCTACTACTTAGGAGCAGGTAGGCAACTTGCTAAAGTTCCCGGATTAGAAGTAGGAAAAGATGTATTTGAGACTCTAAATAGAACTAAATTTGAGGGTGCTAAAGCCGTAAAAGATCAAGCTATGAAAGGCTTTGTTGATTTTGTAAGAGGTAGAACCATCCCGGCATTCGTTTATGACATCGCAAAAGCTACAGATAAATACGAGAGACAGATAGACAAAGAAAAACCACTACAATCAGTTAAATCTTCAATTCCCGGACTCAGGCAGGGATTACCTAGAAAAATGACTGTACTAGGAAAAGACATAGAAACCGAAAGTCCGATGTCCGTACTACTACTAGGATCTAGAGTAAAGACTGTATCCGATGATCCGGTAGTTACTGAAATATCAAGACTAGCAGAAACCGGAAACTTACCATCAATAACTGATTACTCAAAAACATCATCAAGAATGAAAGAGTTAAAATCTCAAGTAGGTGATGAGAAGTTTAGAGAGGCTGAAAAGTTCTTAGGTGAGATGCTTAATGAGAGGTATAGCAGAAGAATGAACACTACATCCTACAAAAATTCAACCGATGAAAAGAAAATGGAGTCTCTAAATGAAATAAAAACTGAGGTCTTAGATATTACGCTTAGGAAATTTGGTTATAAGAAAAAATTAGGAGGAAAAAAGTAGGGTTTACAGCGTACAAGAAAGCTACTTATACTTAATGTATGGAATCAAGTAATTATATTTTAGTAGCAACAATATCTTATACGCTAGGCATCTTGTCAGGCATCTTTATCAAGGAGAAATTCCTAAAAGGTAGGGAAGTCGCACAATCTAACAGCTTTGTACTAGCGGTAGTAACAATAATGTGGGCTACATCAATGCTGTTTGACATTGTAAGTCCGGGCTATGAAACATCTCCTTTAGTACACGGTTTAATGGGTGCTATAGTGGGATTCTTTTATAAGCCGGGAGGTGAAAAGAAACAATGAAAGGCATATTAGATAGACATTTAGAACGAGCTATTTATATGGTGGTTTTTGCCGTATCATTCTCAATTATTGGGTATTTTGTACCTAAAACTTACTTTGAGTTTATAGATAAAACTGAGTACATTCAGATTAGACAACCGGTTAGCACGGAGTTCACAGAATACAAGAGGGGAGATAATTTAGGTCTCATAATCAATAGAAAATCCTACATAAACACAACAGTTACGCAACACGCTAAGATAGTTCACGTTAATGGTAGAACCATATCAACTCAGCTAAAAGATGCCGATTACCCCCAACAACTAGTCATTGAAAAAACCGATGATTACATAGTTACCAAAACTAATACGCTTTTTGTACCTTGCGATGCAGTACCCGGTAGAAACTTTATGCAGATAATGTTCACTTACACGGTAAACGGTGTGGAAAAATCCTACACTTACATCTCAGAAGTCTTTGAAGTATTAGACGATAAATCTGATAGGTGCAGGTGATTTGCATAAGTAAAAAATTTCGTTCATACTTTTAGTATATGTTAAAAGGTATTGATGTCAGCTCGTGGCAGGGCATTATAGATTTTACAAAAGTTAAGTCAGTAAAAGACTTTTTCATTATGAAAGCAACCGAGGGAGTCGGTTTTACTGATCCTAAATTCTCCGTTAATCAAGCCGGTGCTAGAAAATCCGGAATGTTAATAGGTTACTATTGTTTCACTAGACCGGATCTAGGGAATACTGTAGAGGCTGAGGTGGATTATTTATTAAAAACAATCGGTGAACTAAAAGCCGGTGAGGTTATATTTTTAGATTACGAAGTTTCCTACGCAAAACCCGTAGCTTGGTGTAAGGCTTGGTTAGATTATCTAGCTAAGAGACTTAATGGTTATAAAGGACTCGTTTATCTTAATCAATCCCTGTTAAACGGAAACGATTGGACGCCTCTTATTACCTCCAACTATGGATTGTGGTTAGCTAAATACGATTACGATCCGGATGCCGATATTCCTGCTACTAAATGGGGAGTGGTAGCATTCAGGCAATACTCCAATAAAGAAGTTGTACCCGGAATCACCGGTGGAGTTGATGCTAATGTATTCTACGGAGATAAAAACGCATACCTAAAGTACGGATATAATCCTAATTCTACTAACGATCCTGTTATAACTCCTCCATCTAGTGAGGAAATAATTGCCGGGTTAGAAAAAAAGGTGGATGAACTAACCGATGAAATTATAGAGATGAGAAAATCTAGGGATAAATGGAAATCAGATTACAAAGAATTATCAGAGAAATACGCTAAGGAGTGCGGAGACAAGATCAAGCAGATAGAATCATTGCAGTCTACAAACGCAGAATTGACCTCACAGTTGGCTTTAGCAGGTCAGCAGGTAAAGACAGCCCTTGAGGAGAAAAAAATAGCTGTAGAGGCACTACAGCCTCTCAAAGATGATAATAAAATACTCACCGACAAGAACACAGCTTTGCAAAAAGAAGTAGATCGCTTGAACGCTAAACTTGCTAAAAATCTAAAAGGTTATAAAAAGGGTGAACTAATTAGGGCATATTTTGGAATATACCCGGAAAAGTATTAAGGAGGATTTTATGTTAGAAAAACTAGGCGGTAGAAAATTTATATTTGGAGTCCTTTTAATCATAATGGGATTTGTGTTTGTTATTCTTAACAAGGTAACAGTAGACGCTTTTTTCTCGTTTGCTCAGGTAATAGGCGGTGGTTACATCTTAGGAAATGTAGCTACAAAAGTGATTACAAAAAACTAGTCGTTGTCAAGATCTTGAATAGATAAAAACCTCTCCGTTATCATTAAAGAATGATAACTTTTATCATCTCTAAACCCACTAAACATTAGACTAAAGACACCTAATCCGGTGTCTTTTTTTATGCCCGGAGGTGTTAGATGGCATTCCCGGAGTGGATGCGTAAGGAGATCGGTAAAGAGAGGGGATGGGTTTGTGAAAAGTGCGGTTACAGATGGTGTGATGGATGGCTGATGGAAGTGCATCATATCTTGCCTACATCTATGGGCGGTAGGGACATAAAATCTAATGCCCTTATTGTCTGTATATTTTGCCATCTAAAACTGCACGAAAAGCTAGGTGATCCGAGATCTCCGGGGATCATCCGAAAAAGAATAGCTAGAACCGGAGGTCGTTGGAAACCCTAGATTATTGGTGCTTTTTGCCGTAGTCTAGGGTTTTTTCTTACATAATCATTACAACTTTCTAACATACTATTGACATTACTTATGGGTAGGTGTTAAATAAAAATATGCGAGATCCTAAAATCCAATCAGAAACAATTTATGAGCATAAAGACCTCTCCGGTATCGGTGGGGATCTCGCAGTTTTCGCCTTACCGGGGAGATCTTTGTGTTCAAGAAAGGATCTATAAAATATGAATGGCGGTTATATTGCTCTACACAGAAAAATCCTAGATTGGGAATGGTATGACGATATAAATGTCCGGGTATTGTTCTTTCACATTTTGTTAAAAGCTAATTTTGAAAATAAGGAGTGGAGGGGAAAGAATATAAAACGAGGTCAGTTCATTACAAGTATCTCTCATCTAGCTAAAGAAACCGGTTTAACAGTTATGCAAGTTCGTACCTCACTAGACAAACTTAAAACAACACACGAGATAACACACGAGGGTACGAGGAATTTTAGCGTCATCACAGTAAATAACTATGATACCTATCAAGGTATTAACACACGCAATAGCAGACAAGTAACATTCAAACAACACACCGGTAACACACGAGTAACAACAACTAATAATGAGAAGAATGAGAATAATGAAAAGAAAGATAATATATCTGTACTACCTGCTAACGCAGTTAGTACCTACCTGCACTCTTTTAATGATTTAATGGGTAGAGAGTTTCAGATAACACCGGGGAGAGTAACCAAACTAAAGATGAGACTCAAGACCTACACCATTGAACAGATCTTACAAGCTCTCAGAAATATGGCGTCTGATAAGTTCTACAAAGGCGATAATGATAGGGGATGGTCAGCAGATCCGGATTTTCTTATTCGTTCCGATGAGCAGATAGATAAATTCCTAAATAAAAAACCTACTTATGAAAAACAAGCTGTAAGAAAATTAGCATCCGATGAGATGTATGCTCCGGATGGATCTATTGTTAAGAGGGGAGGTGTAGCAAGTGAATAACGAAATGGAATTTGAGTATACCGATAATTGGGAGGAGGCTAAGAGACAGGTAAGTAACCTAAAGTTTCCTAGTGATATAAATCTTTTCAAACAGGATGGATCTGTAACAGGTCATTATGCCGGTAAAACTAAGCACGATGTAACCTGCTATAAAGCTGTACTACCTGCAATAAAAGGATTCCCATTAGAGGCATCTTATGTAGTCTGTAATGAATGCCCGGATAAGATTAGATCTCAGAAATTCTACCTATTTGATAATGCGAAAAACCTTGTCTTTATCAGAGAGTTGATAAAAGAAAAGAGGGAGTATTGACATTTTATTTTAGGAGTATAAAATATACCTATGAGTAATAAAAAGTTCAAAATACCACAAGCGAAATGTTTGAGATGCGGACACGAGTGGACTCCGAGGAGAGCCGTGGTAACTATATGCCCTAGTTGCAAGTCTCCATATTGGAATACTCCTAAAAGGGATGTAAACCCGGAGAAACTTGTTGATAAGAGCATTGAAAAGCAGTCGTAATAATTTATTTAATTGAAAGGGTAATGCAATGCAAGAAGAAACAAAAAAGCCTGAATCCGAACAGGTCAATAAAACGGAAAACGCTACTAATTTAACTCCTGCTCCTAGAGTAGACATCACAGAGACTACAGAGTTTCTTAATCCTGTAGTTTGGGGACAGATGAAAGCAATGTCTCAAGCATTCGTGAAATCCGGAGCTTTGCCAAAATCCGAGAACGATTTTACCGTTCTTATGAAGATTCAAGCCGGGTACGAAATGGGGATGAAACCTCTAGAGGCTGTTAAATCATTTTATTTTGTTAATGGTGCTATAAACATCTTTGGCTCAGCTACTATGCGTAGACTTAGAGAACACGGATGGAGAATTTCCTATAAAGACGAGCCTAATAAATGTACTGTAACCGTTGAAAAGGGTGATGAGAAGTACACCGAAACCCTTACATTTGAGGAGGCTGAAAAATCCGGATGGACTAAGAGTTCACAAGGATTAAAACTCGGATGGTTTGATGGTGTAAACAGGAGATTAAAACTCAGATACGGTGCTACATCAATCTTAATTAAAACTTATTTACCGGAAGTGTTGGGATCTGCTACTGATATTGCCGAGGTCGCTATGGACTACGATCTAGAGCCTAAGAATGACTCTACTCCTGCTCCTCAAGTAGCAAACGGTGATGAACCTGCTACAGATCAGCAGATTGAAACTCTAAAACAGATGGGATACACAGATGGGGAATTAGAGGGTGCTACAAGATCTCAAGCTGTTAAGTTATTAACTTCTAAAAAGAAAGGTAAATAACAATGAGTGAAATGCCAATACAAAACGAATACCTACCTGCTAACCATCAAGACGCAGGTAATGAACCAATAGATTTAACTGATGAGGGTACACAAGAGGAGTATCAAGCTAAGGCTCAAGATCCTACATTACTTGCTCAGCTCGTAATGGATAACCCGGCTAATGTAAATCTATTAGACAAGAAACAATTAGCTCTAGCTTATGAGGCTATAGAGTCTCAGATGGAGGAATTAGACTCAGCTAAATCAGTTATCAAGGACACAATCTTTAAGATGATGGACACCGACTCAGAGGAACTAGGTAACTACTTAGCATCCAAGCGTAAGACTCCGGAGTTTCCGGAACTCACACTAGATAGTGCTAGAGAATTAGGACTTACTAAAGTTGAGGAAAAAGTAGACTCCTCACTAGTAAAAAAAGCATTCAAGAATGGTGTAAAACTTGGAAAAGTGGAATGGAAAGAAATACTAGTAATGAAGAAAAAGGCTACAGAAAACGTGGAGGAATAATATGAGACTTAGTTACTCCACAATGAGATTGCTTTATGAATGTCCTCATAACTACGTCAATAAGATCTCCGGTATTGCTCAACCGAGCAGACCGGAGTTTGAGGAGGGTAAGGAGGCTCATAAAATTCTACAAGCTCATCTATGCGGTGATGCTATAAGAGAGGATCTACAACATCTAAAGTTTCATTTTCCAATAGTGGAAAAGGTAGATTTTGATCCTCATACTAAGTTTGAAGTGCCTTTTGGTAAACATACAATCTTTGGTTTCTTTGATGGTTTGAATATAGAAAAGGGACAACTGCTAGAGATTAAAACTAGCTCTACATTGTGGAGTCTTAATAAGTTCAAAGACTTGATCCAACGAAAAATCTACGGATGGGCAATGCCGGAACTCAAAGAGGCAATACTTATAACCTCAGCAAGAGATCCGGAGCAATGGAAATATCAGCCACCTAAAGCTATCAAAGTTCCTTTTACTCAAAAGGATAGAGATGAGGCTGTAGAGTGGATAGAAAAAGCTATACAGATGATAGAGTCCGGAGACTTTACGGGAGATTTAGTTAATGGAAAGTGCGTAGATCCCCGATGCTATTGGGGAGAAAGGTGTATGTTCAAATGAACATAGAAGAACAGATAAAAGATATATTTGGATATAAGGAAGTTGGTAAGTACCCAAAGGAAAACGCCACAGATAATGAGGACAGACCTATTGTTATTACAGGAAAAATGACAAGAGAAGAACTGATACAAGACCTCTCCAACCTACTAACCAAAAGTAATGAGGAAGCTGTTAAAGAGTTTGTTGCGTGGTTAAAGCTATCAAGCGATGTGTTTTACCACGAACCATCATTACAAAGTTTATTGACAAAGGAAATGGAAACCTACCTACAAAGTTTAGATGGAGGAGATAAAGAATGAATATAGAAGAACAGATAAAAGATATATTTGGATATGACGAATATGAACCGTCAAGTCTATGGGCATACCTTGCAGAAACGGGCAAAACAGACATAGTAAAAGAACTAACCAACCTACTAACCCAACAGAGAGAGGAAGCAGATGAGGTGTTATTAAATATGTGGTTACAGTTTGCATATGAGGGAAATAAAAAAGGTAAAAAGAGTCTGTGGTGCGGTGGTTTATCTGCATTAGAGGGTGCTTGGGACTATTTAAGAGGTAGGAAGCTAATAAAGGGAAACGGATATCCATATTTATCCCAACAAAGGGAGAAAGGGGAAGAATGAGTAAAATATGCAAGGAACTAAAAAAAGCTTTGAATAATAAACCGTTCTTTAATGTTGTGGGCGGTTGCGGTGTGGACACAAGTAATGGGGAAAGTAACTGTATGTCTAAAAGCGGTATATGGTTTAAGTTTTGCCCGTTCTGCGGAAGTGAGATAGTGCAGGAAAGAACAAAAGACGGCAGTTGGACTTGGTATGAAAAACCCACCACCAACAAGTTATCCCAACAAAGGGAGAACCTATCAAGTAAAGGAACAGATTAAGATGAAAGCCCGGATCATACAAGTAGAATCAAACACTACTCCGGGGAAGTTTTACACGGTTAGAATAATGCCGGATCTAACAGTTAGATGTTCTTGTCCGGCATTTGTATTCAAAGAAAAATGTAGTCATTCAGAAAAAGTTATTGAAAGGATTGAATCATGGAAAAAGAACAAACAAAAATAGTTTTATTGTTAATGTTAATGGTGCTTATTACTGTTGCCTATGCAGTATTCTCCGGGATTGTGATTTATAAGTTCAAGACCGAACTTGACAACTCCAATAATATACACTATACTCATAAGTAAGTATTAAATTACCGAAAGTGAGGTACAGTATGTACTTTGCACTAGTCAAGATTTCGTTGTTCTTACAACGAATAGGCTTACTTGGCGTGTCCTATTGGACTGCTAAGGCTTGTAATAAGTTATCTAAGCAAGGAGGTGTTAAACGTGGAAAATCAAAAAGAACCTACTTTGCTAGATGAGATTAGAGAGGATGTAAAACGAGCTAAAGAAAACAAAACTAAGCCGATTTACGTCAAAAAGGAGAGTAAGAAAAAAAGATATTTGGGGTACAAGATCGCATTTATCTTTGTCCTACTTGGATTACTAGTATTTGGTGTAGCTATAGTAACTAAACGAGTTACAGATTGGGGAGCTGAACATCAGATAGTAAGCCAACGAGTATTAGATTTTGCAGTACGCTTACCGTTTAGAATTGAGAAACGTAAGCCGGTAGAGGTATTAAGCCCTCTAGCTAAGGAATTATTAGAGCCTCAAGATCCTCTAACTCCTATAGAGCAAAAAATAGTTGCTAAATGGGGAGTTAAACAAGGATACATTGCTCTAGCAGTATTCAGATGCGAATCCGGACTCCGTGCTGATGCCGTAAATTGGGAAACTAAAGACGTTGGTATAGCTCAGATACATTGGACTAAGGTAAACGATTCCGATACTTTTCAAGGATGGGAAAAACCTGTTAAAGAAAAGTTTGGTTATACGTTAAAAGATATGTTTGATGAGGATAAGAATTTAGAAGTAGCCTATTGGATTTGGGACAGATCCGATGGGAAAGAGGGAAATGGAGAGGGAAACTTCAAACAATGGGTAGCTTTCACAAGTGGCTCATTTGCCGGGTGCATTAAGTAACCGGTTAAAGTCTCCGGCTAGGGTGCGGTCATCGCCAACCCTAGTCGGGGATGATCGCAGTAATAATTTTGAAAGATAAAACAATGGATACATTCTTTATTATTTTTATATCAGTTTTAGCAGGAACTCTAGCATTTACTACATATAGCTTTTTAACAGCATCCTCTAAGAATCATCGTCTATACCCGGAGACTCCGGGAAACGAAAAAATCTTTAACCACGTTATGATGCTACTAGATCATCCTGAGGATTGGGAAATTACACCTAATACCTTAGATCATAAATCCGGAATTTCAATTTGGTTATCAAACAGACCTTATGCTGATATGTCTCTATACGAACCATTAAAAGTAGAATTTGGATATAAGAAATCTGAGATTATGAGATCTGTTATTGACCTACATAGATCTAAATGGATGCTTGAAAAGCTAGAGGAGGCTATTAGACCTGAGCCTACAAGGAAAAGCAGAAAATGATAATAACAAAAACAGCTAACCTCATAACCAATAAAGTTACATTTACCATAGAACTAGACAGACCGGAGGGATATACCGGGATTGATGTCTATCCGGATGAGAGACTAGCTGAGATATTACTAGCAGTATCAAGGAAAATATCTAAAGACGTTGGTAACAGAGAAATAAAAGCGTATGCCACTAAACGTAACCGATAAGGATAAAGCTATTGAGTACCTAGTGCTACAGAAAGCTATACCTCAGTATGATAAATTTAAGTACATTGATTGGAGACATAACACCGATGATACTGAGGTTTTTGACTTTGACGGTGCTTACTTAGGGTGTCATCGTATTAGAGCTGATGTAAAAGCCTTGTATTGTGAAATGGATAAGTATAAGGGAAATATAATGTCCATAGAGAAGTATGAGGACTTTGTAGCTAATGCTCACTTATTGGATTACTACCTGATTTATTACTACCCTCTAAACAAGGTATGCAGAATAATAGACCTTAGTAAAGCCGAGTTTGCTATCCGGGATATAACAATTTTCCATAAAAGAGAAAAAGTGAATAAGGAATGTACCGTAGCTTTTGTGAACTCAGCAGATAAAATTCAACTAACTAATTTTTTCATAACAGAGGAGGAAATAAATGCTGAAACAGATAGGGAAAATAGGCAAGATCAACCTACAAGCGAACCGGAAATTGAAAGACCTGTTTTTGACGAAGAATATATTGAGATGTGAGAAGTGCGGATCTACCTATATGCTCTCATTTGCTCATAGGCATAAACGAGTTTGGTATAGATCGTGTCCGGAGCTACTATCATCCTTTAATCAAGTGCTACTACTTTGTATCCCTTGCCACGAAAAGATAGAACACAATAAAATAGAAACAGAAAAGTTGTTTTTAGCAAAAAGAGGGGAAGAAATACTAGACAACGTATAAAATTAAGTATTACAATAAACATA
>CAZULJ010000011.1:0-16089 GCA_964621195.1 uncultured Candidatus Saccharibacteria bacterium | reverse complement strand
AAGCGTTCAAAGCAAGAGAATGACGGTGAGCTACTTTGCTGGGGGTGTGCCATGAACATACGGAATGGTACTGCTTGCTTGATTCATATAGCAAGGCCAGACACTCCAGCTGGTTGTGGCGACGGTATCTATACCCTCGTCCCACGTCCTCCTGACGGAACAAGATGCCGGGATATGGAAGGAAATATTAAGATCGTGGGGGTAGATGTATGAGCGACCAGATCAGTGAGAAGATGGCGAGGAAATTGGCACGTCAAGTGGCGGATTATACGTGTTATGAACAAGCCGACCAGCTTGAATCAGAGTCACGGTGCATGAGAGCTTGGCGCGCTGCCAATCTCATCAGGTCCTCAAAGCTCGACGAGGCGCGGGAGTTTTGTCAGAATGCGCGCGAGACTATGGTGCATGGTGGTGGATATGGCGATGGCTATCGCACGGGTGTTCTCGCGGCTGAAGCCCGTTTCGAGGCCGCAATAGCCGAACTGGAGGAGAGCAAGAATGTTTAAAGAAACTAAAGATGTTATAAGAAGAAACATGCCTCCTATAGACGAACCATTGTCACACCCTAAGATCCTTAGATATAGTAAGGACACAGCTCTCTTTATAGAAAGCTGTGCAGAATGCCCATGCAGGTATAATCTTGTATGTCAACTTTCAGAGAGGGTTCTTCTCTTCAAAGGTTTAAGACTTCAAAATCTTAACGAAATCCACCCAGAATGTCTTTTGGATGATTGGCCTGAGGATGATCTTTAAATATTAAAGGAGGTAGCATGAACACAAACGCAAAGAGTCAGAGTCAGGATTCTCATATGGAGGAAACTCTAAAAGCACTAAGGGGTAGGGTATCCCATTTACAGGAGGTAGCCTCACTCCTGCGGAGTAGACTAACCGAGGTTATAAGCGATGAAGTTCCCCAAAACCCACCTCCTCCAGTTCCAGGCGTAATTGGAGGTTATATATGTCCCCTGTCGAGGTCTATCTCCCAAGAAATAGATCTCCTCGATAATGTGATAGAAACCTTGGAGAATGTACTCCATCGCTTATGTGTTTAAGCCTTATGGTTCTACTCCTCATAAAGGAGTAGTTCCACAAGTCTTAAAACCAACAAAGGAGGCAGTAAATGAGTAAAGAAGAACGCTGTCCAGTATGCTCTGGAACAGGCCTTCACATCTCAGGAATGAGCAACTGTGTTGCCTGTAAAGGATCAGGCTGGAAGGATGGAAAGGTTCCTGAGGAGATGCAGAAGCCCAAAGACGTTCCACCCCAAAAGGTTGAGGTAGCAGAAGATGGAGCAGAAATCCTCAAGGAGGGAGGAATCTGCCCAAACTGCTCAACACCTCTTTCCTTTAACGACGAAGGAGTATCCTACTGCGAAGAGTGTGGATGGCCTGATATCCGTCCTTCAGAGGAAAAGGATAACGCTCCTCCCACTGCACAGAGAGAAGGCAATGTAACAGCAAAACTCTCTGACATGGTAAAAACTCTCCCTGAGAAGTACCAGCAGATCTTTAACAACCAGTATAAGAACGGTGTAGATAGCCTGGAAGGAAAGGATCTCGAGATGGCTACTCTCAAATACCAGCGCTTGAAGGCCTTGTATGAGAAAGGTTAAGGTAAAGATCCTAAGGGAGCAAAGGAGGGTAGCATGAGCTACATTTTCATCTACGGAAGGCCAGGGACTGGTAAAACAACCCTTGCTTGCTCTATGTCCAAGCTAGGCTACAAAGTTAACATAGTTGACGTAGATCAAAAGGCAGGAAAGATGCAGAACATAAAGCATCTCATAGATTCTAACCTTGTAACCTACGAAGAGATAGATGAAAGACTCACAGAGGTATCAATGAAGAATCTCATCCTAACCCCTCAGGTAGCTTTAGCCAAACAACCTAAAGGCTATCTTAAACTCTGCGATATAATAACCTCTTATGAAGCAGAGCTCGAGGCAGGTAAAAGTAGGATGGATGAGGTCCTTGTTCTCGACAGTCTTACATCTATAGTAGAGCACATGAAGCGCTTGATCTCCAGTATTCAGAAGAAAGAGCACTTCAGCTTTAACGAGTGGGGGATAGTCCTTACCAACCTTGAAGACTTCTTTGTTAGAATGATGCGCCTGCAGAAGCTCTTCAAGCATGTCATCGTTATAGCCCACGAACAAGCTGAGCTTGATGACAGTGGGAGGATTGCTGCTATCCTCCCAGCCATTGAAGGCTCTATGCGTAACAAGGTTTCAAAATACTTCGAAGAGGTTTATCGCACTAAGTTAAATATAAAAATGGGGAAGCCTGAGTATGTTGCGATAACCAAACCTATGGAAAAAGCCGAAGCTCGCACGTCAAGAGATCTCGAGGTTGAAATGCCTTCAGATTTCTCAATCCTATTCAAGGAGGAAAGGAAATGAGCGAGAAACTTATCCTCAGAAGTAGTAAAGTTAATACCTTCCTCCATTGCCGTAAGAGGTATTACTGGGAGTATGTAGAATTCTTAACTCCCAAAGATACTAGTGTTCCTCTCCAGGTAGGTACTATAGTCCATAAACTACTTGATCTTTATCACAAAGGAGAATTGACGGTAGCTATAATTGAAGATCTACCTAATCGTATCCACACCCTCTTTCCAACTAACTCGGAAGAGTTAACAGAGGAAATAGCATCTGAAGCTGCTAGGTTGGTAAAGGGTTATCTTGCAAAGTGGGGTAAGGATGATCTCCAAGTGATAAGTAGTGAGGTTATGGGGGAAGTAGAGATGCCCAACTACATCCTTAGGATAAGAGCGGATGGACTTGCCCGTTCTAGTAATAAAAAGCTCTGGCGTTTGGAGCATAAGACCACAGCGCGGATGGATAGTGCTTACCTCAACGGACTAAAAGGAGGCATACAAGGGGCAATGTACGACTTTGTTCTTGACCATCTTTTTAAGGAAGAAGTAGCAGGCACAATCTACAACCTTCTAGTCAAGACCAAAGTACCCCAATTCGAAAGAACCTTCTCTATAAGAGATATGGCGATGAGGGAAAGGATGCTAAAAACTCTCGATGGGGTAGCAAGGGATATCCTTTCAGGGGATTTCTACCCAAGTTGTCAATGTTTCCTTTATGGAAGACCTTGCCCCTTTAAACCTCTTTGTGATTTCGAATCAAAAGAGGTAAGAGAGGCTTTTTATATCAAAAGGGATTATTCCCCTGATGATAGAGAAGAACACGAAGTTGCGTAACTAGTGCCTTCCAGGCACTTAAAATTTATAAGGAGGATACTATGAACATAGTAATTCCCGAAAACGTAGGTGGCGGAGACGTAATGCTTCTTCCGGAAGGTCTTGCAAGAGCAACCTTGGATAGGATTATCCTTGGGACTAGCCAAGCAGGACATCCTAAAGCAACCTTCAGGTATGTAGTAACTGAAGAAATGACTGAAAAGACTGAAGATGGATCTCCCACAACTGGGGCTATTGTACTTGATACAATAAGTCTCCAGCCTCAGGCTCTGTTTACCCTTGCAGGCATTTACAAACAGGTTACAAAAGAAAGCCTTTCTTCTCTTCAGGGTAATTACTCTGAGGAAGAGTTTGGGGCGCTTCTTAATGAAAGGCTTTGTGGTACGGAATGGAACCTGATCCTTAAAAGGGAGATAGGTCCAGACGGAGAGCCTAGGACTGTAATCAAAAAGCAGACCTTCATTAAGTAAGTTTCTTATCCTATGGCGCTGCTCTCATAGAGCGCCATTCTTTTTTTAATCTTAAGGAGGAAAACATGGACTTAATAACCAAAGTGGGTATAGAGACCCATTTCGATGCATCTCACAGACTTCCTTTACATAAAGGAAAATGCTTTAACATGCATGGTCATACTTGGCATATAAAGGTAGAAGTATCAGGGCCTATTAACCAAGAAGGAATGGTAGTAGATCTTAAACTTCTCAAAGAGGCAGTAAAAGAGATTGCAGAGAAGTTTGACCATAAATGTGTTAATGATCTTGTAGATGATCCCACTTGTGAGCATCTCTGCGAAGTATTCTACTGGGAGCTCAAGCCATTTGAAGCCACCTATGGAGTAACTATAACAAACATAACCATCCGTGAAGGAGAAGGTGGATGGGCAACATTGGAGGTTAAAAATGTCTAATAATTCAATCCTCACCGAACAACTAGTAAGAGAATTTTTAACCCAACACGATCTCAAGGGACCTAATTTTGAAGAGACTCCTCAAAGAGTAGCTAAATTATGGGATAGATTTTTATATGATGACGCTGGCTATCCTAATATAAAAACCTTTCCCACAACTAATAGTGAACCTGTAGTTATGAAGAATCATATAGCTTGGGGTTACTGCCCACATCACTTGGTTCCAGTACAGTACTGCTTTCGTATAGGTTATATACCTAAAGGGGAAGTTGTAGGGCTTAGTAAACTAGCCCGTATAGCTGAATATCATGTAAAAAAACTACCTCTACAGGAAGATCTAACAGTAGCAATAGCAGAAGATCTTATGGAATTACTCCACCCACATGGGGCTGCCTGCATGATAGAAGGCGTACATTTCTGCGCAGTTATTCGTGGTATAAAAAGTGGGGATGTTAAATTTAAAACCACTTGTTTTCGTGGGGAGTATTACCATTCAAAAGAAGCGGTAGAGGAGTTTCTTAATGCTTAATACTAAAAGAGGGTTACTACAATGTGGGCATTGGATATCCTTTTTAAACTACTATACCTAGGAGCATACATCTACTGTGTAATACTAATTCTCATATTAAGCCTTTGTGTTATGCAATGGATAATAAGAAGGATGGGAGGGACAAAATGATAAATCTTTCTTGGAAGGATGTAGAGTATAGGATAAGGACAAACATGCTTCCTCTATTTGATAAGTATTACCTTACTCACATTTATGGTATACCTCGAGGGGGGATATATCCAGCTATAATGTTAAAAGGTATGGCTACAGCTTTAGGGCATGAGTGTGAGCTTATTGAGACTCTTGAAGGCTGCCCCAAACTAGGAGTACTAATAGTTGATGATGTCATTGAGACTGGAAAGACAATGGAGAGCTATTCTCAGTACTTTAGGGCGGCAGTATGGAATAAACTTGAAGAACCCACCAATGAGTGGATAATCTTTCCCTGGGAACGTATGTGTGGAGAAGGTCCAGGATATTCCAGGGATGAAAGGAGTGTATAAAAATGAAAGATTCTTTAATAATCTTATCCGGTGGAATGGACTCTACTGTGCTTCTCTATGATAGGCTTCCTTTAATAGCTTTAGCCATTACCTTTAAATATGGACAGAAGCATTTAAAGGAAATTGCTAAAGCTAAATCCATTTGCGAACATCTAGGAGTTCCCCATAAAATTATAGAACTCCCTCTTAGTAATATCTTAAAATCCAATCTCTTAGAAGGAGGCGGGGATATCCCTGAAGGGCACTATGAAGACCTCTCTATGAAGAAAACAGTAGTACCCTTCCGTAATGGTATAATGCTTTCTATAGCTGTGGGAATAGCAGATAGTGAAGGCTTTAACCAAGTCTTAACTGCTGTCCATACAGGAGACCATACTATCTACCCGGACTGCAGACCTAAGTTTATCCAAAACATATCTAATGCAGCTTATAGAGGAACTTACAACGAGGTTATAATCTCCGCTCCTTACATAGAATGGTCAAAGAGAGAGATAGCATTTCTTGGTAAGGATCTTAAAGTTCCTTTTGAAAAAACTTGGAGTTGCTACAATGGAAGAGAACTGCATTGTGGGAAGTGTGGTACCTGCATTGAGCGTAAAGAAGCGTTGCAAGGTTTTGACCCTACTATATATGAAGGAGATTAAAATGTTTTATTATATAAACGAGATCTTTTACAGTATCCAAGGAGAGGGCTCTTGGGTTGGTACCCCTGTCATTTTCATTCGGTTGGCTGGGTGTAATCTCTCCTGTAAGTGGTGCGACACACTTCATAAACCCAAGCATTTCGAAGAAGAAGAGTGGATACTCCATGAGTTAGCTCAATACCCTTGCTATAAAGTAGTGTTAACCGGAGGGGAGCCTTTAAATCAAAATTTAGATCCCCTCTTAGCTGCTTTACACTTTGCAGGTTATTCAATACATTTAGAAACAAATTGTACTCTTCCACTCCCTTCTATAGCCTTTGATTGGATAGTAGCAAGTCCTAAATATATAGAAGGGTTAAATTTTCAAACTCTTGATCAGGCTAATGATATAAAAATAGTTTGTGGTTCTGAGTATTGGAAAGAGCTAACAGAGGTTGTTAATAAGAAGTATAAGAAGTATAAAGGAAAGAAGAATCTTTACCTCATGCCTTTAGATCTTAAGAGTAGGGAGAATGATTATTTTATAGCCACTGCCTATGATTATGTTAAAGCTAATCCATGGTGGAAGCTCTGCGCGCAAATTCAAAAATATTACAACTTCAAATAGGAGGGTTTATGACCTATTTCAGTTTTGAAACTCCTGTAAAACACTTAAAAGACTTTGAGGACTTACAAGATTTTCATTTCACTTTAAGTATGTTATATAGCAATAAAATTTATGCCAACTTCATAATGGAACAACGTTCCGTAGGGTATAAAGGTATTTGGTTGGATAATTCCTTTAATGAATTACGTAAAGCGGATAGTGCTCATAGCCTTATTGAACTATATAAAATTTATGGATTCACTAAGGTTATATGTCCTGATGATCCTACTTGGACTAATTCTCAACTACACAATGAGTGGTTAAAGATGGCCTCTGTAATACCTGTAAACAAACTTATTGTTGTAGTACATGACTCTGGTTCTAGGGATTATCTAAAAGCATGTGGCGTTAAACATTTCGCCTATCCCTTCAAGCAGCGGAGAGGCGTACCTATAGAGCATCAAGTTTGGGCAAAGTCTCACCACTTCCTTGGACTTAATAATTTAGAGGAATTGCGTGTGACGCGACCAATAAGTTGTGATACTAGCTTGCCTATAAAACTAGCTAGAATAGGGATGTCTATTGATCAGTGGGTATCTAACGGATGTCCCATATACTCAAAAGGAGGGGATTACTTTGACTGTTCTTTAACAACTAAGGAAATTGAATTAGCCAGGCAAAATATAATAAAATTAAAGGGGCTAACTAATGAATCCATTTGATAAATTTGGAATATCTCAAAAGACTATTAATGCTATAATAAAAGTAGGAGATTATGGGGCTAATATACATGGAGATTTCAAATGGAAGACTCACTCTATTTTAACTCATACTACGCACAGTCTTAATCATGGGTTGGATCATATAGATGGATTTATGCTGGATAAAGATTCTCATTTATATAATTTAGCCCATATGGCTCTTCGTAGCATATTCGCTTTGGATATGCTTATAAATGAATATGAAAAGGAGTTAACCAATGGAAAAGAAGGGTAAATGTGAAAAGTGCGGACTCCGTCCGTATACCAGAGTTCCCTGGCAATATGCTAAGACTCCTCAACTCCCTATACTTATAGTAGGTCAAGCCCCTGGGCATACAGAAACAATAACTAAGGTACCATTTACGGGAGCTGCAGGTAAAACTCTCTGGAGAATAATGAAAGAAGCTGGGTTGGATAAAAATAACACTCATATAACTAATATATGCGAATGTGCACCACCGGAGGATAGAGCCCCCACACCGTTAGAAGTAGAGTTATGCTCTGAACACCTTAAAGCTGAATTACAATCAGCAAAACCTCAATTGATTATAGCTTTAGGTGAAGTTGCTATAAACGCCCTAACAGGAAGGAAGGGTGTACAAACATTACGCGGGCAATATTTACCTATCCTTAGTAAATGGGAATGGGAATGCCCAGTATTGTGTATGTTACACCCTTCATTTATTATGCGTCAAAGGCAATGGATTGATATAGCAATAAAGGATATGTATAAAGTAACTGAATTTTTCACTTCAGGTATTTCTAATAAGAATAGCTATAATCCTGAGTTTATATATAACCCAGACCCTTCAACTCTCGCTCTCTTATTAGATGAGATGTCTCCTCATATAACAGCTATAGATATAGAAACCCCTGCTCAGTTAGATGTATTAACTGCTCAGGTTATAGGTATAGCTTTTTGTTGTAATGAAAAGAAGGCAGTAGCTCTTGATTTCACAGAAAGTGGTATGAGAGGCGAGTCCTGGGATATTATGAAACGTTTTTTAGAGGATCCCAAAGCTCGAAAGTGTACACAAAACGGCCAATTCGACTTAGCAGTATTGGAAACAAATGGAGTTAAGGTTAAAGGCTTGGTATATGATACCCTATTAGCTGAACATGTAATGCACAGCGATTTACCAGGCAATCTTGACTCCCTTAGATCCAGATATACTGATCTCCCGGCATATAAACCTGAGAAGAAAAGTATGAAAACTATCGGACAATGGGAAAAGCAAAAGAGATTGGAGTATAACTGTATGGATGTACTAGCTACACATTTAGTACGCTTAGGACAGACTTCCCTTATGTCTGAAAAGCAAATGCAAGTGCTGGAAGAAATTGAAATACCTCTTATAGATGTGTGTAATTATATGGAGAGAAAAGGGTTTAAAGTAGATGTACCTCAATTGGCCCTTATACATCAAAGTCTAGCGCCCAAAGCTGAAGCAATTAGGATTAAATATTTTGCTCCTATTGGATTAAATCCAAACAGCCCAAAACAATTACAGAAGTGTTTTGGCATAACAAGTACTGGAGAAGATGTTATAGAAGGTTTGATAAAAAGAGGACATAAAAATAGTGATATGTTGCAGGCTTTGCTGGATTATAGAAAGATGTCTAAAATAGTTAGTGTTTACTTATTAGGGGTTTATGAACGCTTACGCGGAGACAGAATACACGCTCACCCTAAAATAGAAGGTACCGGTACGGGGAGGTTATCCTATAAAAACCCAAACCTACAAAATGTGCCTGAAAAGCTTCGTGTTATTTATATCCCTGATAGTCCTGATTATGTTATTTTAAATGGGGACTATAACCAACTAGAACTCAGGGTGGGAGCTAACATAGCCCCTGAACCCTTAATGCTACAAGAGTTTGCAGAAGGTAAAAGTACTCATAAGGTAATGGGTTATAACATATTCAACAAAGAATGGGATGACCTTACAGCGCAACAGAAATTACAAGCTAAAGCAGTAGTGTTTGGTACTTTTTATGGGCGTTCTGCCAGGTCTATAGCCATTGAATTTGGTGTAAGTGTTAGCACTGCGGAGCATTGGCAGACGCTTTGTATAAAACGTTATCCAGGATTAGGATTATATCTCCAAAAGCAGGCGCAAGAGTTTAATCAAATGCATAAATGTATTACACCTTTTGGGAGGGTACGCTCTCTACAAACCATTATGCAGGCATATAATACACCAATACAAAGCAGTGCTTCTGATATAACCTTAACTAGCCTTATAGAGTTATATCGTAAAGGATTTGATCTTCGTACAACAGTACATGATAGTATTGTAATCCAAGCTCCTAAGAAGGATATGATGGATGTAGCTAGGGAGATGAAAAGAATTATGGAACGTCCTATACCTCAGCTTAACAACTATCAGTTCCCGATTAAGCTCAAAGCAGGAGATGATTGGTATAATGTCGAGGAGGTTACGCTATGAGGAAAGGAATAATGCTTTGCTATCCATACGAGGAGAAGAGATTTATAAAGTGGGGTAAAAGAGCTTTCATCCAGCCTAAGCTTGATGGAGATAGATGCAGAGCTATCTTTGATGAGGAAGGAAGAGTAACTCTTTTAAGCAGTGAAGAGAATATTATAGGCTCAGTACCTCATATAAACAAAGAGTTAGAGTCCTTGCAGTTTAAGAATATAGAGCTGGATGGTGAACTTTATACCCACGGAATGGCTCATGAGGATATCCATAGTATTGTGAGTAGAAAGGTTAGGCTCCACTATGGTTTCCAGGAGATAGAATACCATGTTTTTGATATAGTAGACTCTAATAGACAAGTAGATAGATTTAATCTTTTGGATAAACTTTTGGTTAATAGTCTTCATAAAGTAAGAGGTGTACCAACCCACTTAGTTTCTTCAGAAGATGATATAGAAAAGGAGTTAGCCTTCTATATGGAAAGAGGATATGAAGGAATAATCCTCAGAAATCTTGATGCTCCTTACAAAAGAGCACGATCAACTAGTATTATGAAATGCAAGCCTACTAAATCAGATACCTACAAGGTAGTAAAAGCTATAGAAGAGGAGGATATAAAAGGCAATCCAAAGAATGCTCTTGGAGCATTAGTCCTCACAAGCGATGAAGGTACCCACTTCAATGTAGGTACTGGATTCACAAGAGAGCAAAGAGAAACCCTGTGGAAGTCTATCAAAACCATTCCAGAGTTTCTCGACAACAAATTCGTAGAGGTAAAATACCAGGAAATAACCTCCGCAAGAGGAGTCCCGCGGTTCCCAGTATTTATAAAGATCAAGGAGATTAACTAATGCGAGAAGCGGTAGATCCTATAAAGGAATTCCTTCCTACAAAAGGTTGGCTTGGGGAGTATATGAGATTTACAGAAGGCTTAGAAGCTTGTAGTAGATTTAACTTCTTTGCCGCATGCTGCGTACTAGGAGCGGCTATAAACAATACAGTATGGATTCAAAGAGGAGATGAAGGATTATTACCCAAATTATTCCCAAATATTTGGGTAATATTATTAGCGCCTCCTGGAAGAGGGCATAAAACAAGTGTAATTAATATGGCATGCAATGTATTAATGAGTGCTTGTCCAGATGTGCGTATGCTTGCTGATAAATTAACCCCAGAGTATTTAGTAAAAGGACTGTCAACTCCTAAGACTACTCAAGGTATGATTTCTATAGGTCCTAGAGATGCTACAGGGTTAATTAAAGCACCTGAGTTAAGCGTCTTCTTTGGAAGACAACAATATAATACAGGTCTTATAAGTCTTATAACAGATCTGTATGATTTCAGAGAAGTTTGGGAAGGAGGTACCATAGCTAGAGGAGGAGAAAAATTATATAATGTTTGCATAAGCGTAATGGGCGGTAGTACTCCTGTTTGGCTTCAAAACATGCTTCCGCAAGATGCCTTTACAGGAGGGTTTATGAGTAGATTTGTTCTTGTAGAAATGCCTCCAACTTATTTTAAAAAGGATACCTTTCCTAAACGTCCCCCTGAGCTTAAATGGGAGAATTTGGTTAAGGGTTTAGCAGCAGTGAGAAAAATTAACGGAGAGGTTATATGGGGAGAAGGTAGTATAGAGGAATATGAAAAGGTTTATGAAGGGACACTTCCTACAGGAGAAACTCAATTAGATGCCTATAGAGAAAGGGAACCGGAACAGATATTAAAATTAGCAATACTATTAGCCATAAGTGAACAACGTATTGAGATCCTTGGGAAGGATATTGTACAGGCTAAAACAATAATATATGCCCTACACAAAGAGACTAACCCTAGGATAGAACGTTTAACAACCCATCCTAGGATGCATTTAATTCAGGAGATTCAAGATCTTCTTAAACTGCGGGGTCCTATATCCGAAAATGAATTGTTAGAAGGGGTATATAGATCCCTCAGCCAAGGAGAAAGGCAATTCTATGAAGCTTTGAGTGTTATGAAAAAAACAGGCGTGATAATCCCTAAGGGTACTCCGGGGAATTATATCTATGAGCTTAGGAGGAAATGATGGTTAATTGGTATAGGGTAAAAGAAAAACTAAAAAACTATTGTCCAGAAGGTATGGAAGAGTTAAAAGATATTTTGGAGTACCTATATATAAAATGTGATCTAAGTTTGCAGGATATAATAAAGCTAACGGATAGGGAAATATTAGGCGCCCAAACTCTTAGAATAAAAATGGCCTCTTTAAACATACTTATAAAGAAGCGGGGAGGGGATAATTGTTCAAAGTCTATACCTCTTAGTTTAAAAGACTTTGAACAATCATCCGCTAAAGAATTAGCACAGAGGTATGGTGTGCATATTACTACAATATATTATAAAAAACGTAAGTTAATTAACGCTTCTTCTTGAGCTCATGCTTTATATCCTTTAAAGAGTCTCTAATCTCAGGGATTATAGTCTCTAATACTATAACCCTGTTCTCGAGATTCTTTACAGCATTATCCAATTCCATATCCTTAGCGCAAGAGGCAGAAAGCCATACTTGAGCTGTCCATATGAGGTAGGTAATAAGGGCTCCTAGGATAATAAGAAGCCCTTTAAAGATAAGAGTGTCGGTCGTTCTGTTTTTGTGATCCATATTAACCTACTTTTTCATCTGGAGTAAACAATCTCGCATGTCCATACCATGCTTTAACTCTATACACTCTCTAAAGTCATTAGAAGACTTACACCCAGAGCATAAGCTAGCACAGATAGTCTTATCAGGATTCTTCTGGTTGTAGTACATACACTCAAAGCATGCCCTACAACTTGTTGTCATGCCTTCTGTGTTAGGGCCTACTAGATCACAGGAGAAAAGCCATAAGATAAGAACACCAGTGATTGAAAACCAAAGAACTTTGAAAAGCATATTAAGACTCATTCTTCATCACCTCCTTCTGGTCTTTTAACCTTACGTAGTAAGGTCCTATACTTCTGTACTATCTCAGTCCTCTCCTCAGAAGATCTGGCATTTCTCAACTCCCGCATCATACTAGATCTTATCTCCCTCTCATATATTTTCAAAACACTTTCTTTCCTTCTCCTATTAAGCCTCTCATCTATAGCTACAAGTTTCATTCCGAGAGAATTAGCTATAGCCACCTCAGGAGATAATGCCCCTTCCTGATCAGAAAAGGCAGCGTAGAGTTTATTCCAATCAGCTCCACCAGGAAGTATAGCAGGAGACAACTGCTCCCAAGCATACGCAAAGGTCTTCATCATCTTAGTAGAAGGTTCCTCCCAATCATAATAGAGGGGAACGCCAGAATACTTTCTCTTACTTATAAGAGTAGAAGCCATTGTGAATACAGGATTTTGCAGAACTACTTCAAAAGGATTCTTCTGATAAAGTTCTGCAACATCTCCTATGAAGGGGATAACAAAAGTTAAGTCTAGCATATTTAACCTACCTTTCTCATCTCTAAACGGCATCAAGAGATAAAGCCCCCTAGTCATATACTCAGGAAGGTCTCTGTTTATCCTTTGCCATTCCTCTTCAGAGATTTTATTCTTACTCAAAGCTAATTGCTGCATTGCTGCTCCTATGCCTAACCATTTAGAAAACCTTAAAGGATGGTTTTTAATAGTCTCAAGCCCTAGAGGAATAACCTTACTAAACCACCTAACAAAAGGCATAGCATACTGCCCAATAGCAGCGACCTCAGGAGTTACCTCTCCGAAGTTAAAGGTCCACTTCATAGCATCCCAAGCTGCCTCTCTTTTATTCATTCCTTTTTCCATATTATGGAGATATTTAGCATATTTAAAGATAGACTCCTCTGCTCCATATATAGACCTAGCAGGCGCAACAATAGCATCAAAGACATTCAAAGCTCTGGTAAAGATACCATCATCATATTTACTCCCCGCGCCTTGGATAGCGTCCATTACAGATCTACCATAACCTTTCTTAGATCCAGCAGCTCCCATAGCTTGACTTATCTGTGCGAGGTCGCTAGATGAGAAAGATGCAGCCTGAACCCCTGTCATCCTAGAGAACTCTTTCCATACAGGAGAGTTTCCTCTTATCCCTTTTACCGCATCTACATATATATCTCCTCTGTAGAAAGGTAATCCTCCAAAGTCATTCAAGATTATGTTAGAGAAAAGATTCCTTATATGTGATGCAGGCCTAAGAATAACCTTTGAGGTTTTCCAAGGAGTCATAAAAAACCTATTAAACATCCTTTCCGCCAACTTAGGTATTTGTTCCATAGCATTAAGTTCAAGCTCTACATCTTTGTGTACATAAGCTTTTTTGAATTCTTTTATTCTACTCTCAACATACCCAGCTTTAGGAACAGCGGACACTACACCTCTAGTAGTTTTAAGCTTATCGATAAGCACAGCCCTAGAGGCCTTCCTAGATGCTTCAACAACAGCAGAAGGAGTATTAGCAGGGAGGTTCCAGAGATCTTTAGCAAGCTCTTTCATCTGGGCCGAAGCCCTAGGATTCTCTATTACAGCCTCAAGAACAGAGTGCACCTCACTAACTGTAGGCTTCTCAGATACAACTAACTTCTTAAAGGCTTTATCAGAAGGAAGGTCTTTAGGTACTAGATTAAGCCTGGTTAACTGCTTTCTAAACTCTACTCTATACTTCTCGCCAACCTTAGCTTCTTTTATGGCTGTATTAAAATCTTTTATAGCAGCTTTCGCTTCTTTGCCTTTTACTCCAGCTGTGAAGCCTCCCTGCTTTAAAGCTTTTCCAACCTCATAAGCCTCCTTAGGACTCATGCTTTGCAAACGTATACCTAGATTACGTCCTGCTTCAGATATTAATTCATTCTGTATTTTAGACTCTCTTATTCTCTCAGCAGCTTTGGGAATCTTTTTCTCTATCCTTGTAATAGCAGCTTCCCACATTTCTCTTAAAGATTTGTCCTTACCAGGAATCTGGGTCTCTATAGGTATAGAGAGGATATTCCAAGCCCTTTCAACTACAGGTGCTCCATACTTCCTAGCAGGAGCAACAAGCTTCTCAGCGACGCGTTCTACACCCCTTCCTAAGCCTTTCACCTTACTCTTTAATCCTCCCTTAAGCATAGGCATAGGAAGCATCCACAAAGCAGCCTCTTCAGCCGCACCAAGGATAGTAGAGCCTACAGGAGATGACGCTATTCCTTCCTCTGCAGGAATCATAGGTTGGGGAGCCTTTCCTGTAAGAGCATACTTAGCCGCCATGTACATAGGTGCAGCAACTACCGCAGTAGTAAGTACCCCAGGACCCGATGGGGCTAGAGCTAAAGTTGTGCCTCCATATACAGCACCTGCTAAAGCTAAATCAGCTACAGTGTTTAAGTCCCCTTCATCATCAAAGACTAACTTCTTAAGGGGATTAGAAGGAGCCTCATCTCCTACTGTAGAGACGAACTTTTCTTCAGGTATTCCTACAGGATTCTGTTTACTCTGTTCAAGGAATTCATTCCACTCCATCACTAGCCTTCCTTATTAGTATGGGCTCTTTGTGGATTTGTTTATCCCCACATTGGATAGTAAATCCACTTATAACCAACCCTGCGGATATTATTACTATTACCGGAATATACCAATACTTCCTAAGCCATTCTAAAAGGAGGACAGCGAAATCCCAAGGACCGTCAACATCCTTTAAATTAACCTTCCTCATTTATCTCTCCTTGCTTTGGTATACCTTTTTTCCATTTATACTCTAATTTGTTATCTCTTAGCCACTTTATAGGATTTTGCCTAACACCATCCTGGAATCCTTCTGCTTTCAAAACCTCGAAGTGCAAATGGGTTCCAGTGGAACCAGGATCTAGAATTATTACCCCAACAACTGATCCCTCAGAAACACTCATATGAGGAAGTACAGTAGCAGCCACATGGAAAAGCCTATAGCTAATTTTAGAAGCCTTCCCTGTAAGATAAACAGCATGGTTTCCTTTAGGATCTACAAACACCCTATCTACTATACAGTCTTCGGGAGCATACACATTCTCATCTCCATACGCTCTAAGATCAATAGCGTGATGCTTCTCGTGGTAACCTTGGGTTATTACACAAGGATTAAGCTTTGTTGGTACTCTCATAAAAACCTCCTAAATTATCTTACCTAAGAGTTTAGCTCTCTCTTCAGCCATCGCTCGCATTTCATCCTGTATGATTTGCTCACGTTCAACTGCTTTATCACGTGCTATGAGGTCGTCGAGCTCCTGTTTTGTGATGAGTTTTTCCGCGTACTTCTCGTCCACGGTTTTTTCCACGTATCTGCCATCCACGAATTTAAAGTGCCGGATGTCGTCGGCCCGGAGGACCGCCCCTGACAGGCTACCGTTGTGGATGTCGAGCTCCACGTCCCGGAGTTTCCAGTCCTCGTATTCGGCGGTTATTTTTCCATTGTCGTCGTACAGGTAAATCATTGCATCCTCCTATGCTACGTATGTGCCCACGTAGGCGTAAAAATTAAATATCCCCGAGCGTG
>CAZULJ010000010.1:0-18567 GCA_964621195.1 uncultured Candidatus Saccharibacteria bacterium | reverse complement strand
CGTACATGAGAGGTTAGGTGTACCGACTGATAAAGTCTTACGAGTGCACCAGAATCTAATGAAGAACTCTGATATGTTGATGCAATTAACTAAGGAGTTTGGTCCCCGGGCTGTGCATGAGTATATGCAAGCCATTGAAGCCTATAAGGGAAATAGGGATAGGAGGTAATTATGCGAACACGAGATGGAAGTATGACAAAGAAAGGTGGACCTCTTACACGAAAGGGATCCGATCAGAAAGTGCAAGCAGCTAATCCGCAATATGATTACATGAGTGCGTATGGAGGACTGCCAACCTCTGCACAGACAAAAGAACAAAAGAAAAAGCAAGGTGTTACTTCACCCGCTACCTATCCTGCTTATGATAATCTACCTAAGAGATCTTCTGGTGGATATTCTCCTGAAGAGATGGAGGCTGCATTTGGCGGGAAAAGCATAGATGTAGGTCGTACTGGATTCAACTACGCGAATCTTGGACCGAACGCACCCACATTTACAAATTCGGAGATCGCAGCTACAGGTAAATCATATGCTGGATTTTATTTAGGGAACAATGGTCGTTGGTATCCGATTGACCAGAGTAAAGTAGGCAAGAAGGGTAAGGGAGGCGGCAAAAGCGGTGGCGGTGGTGGCGGCGGTGGTAATGATGATGGCGGAGGCGGTGGAGGCACTGCTTCCTATAATGTAGATGGTGCACCTAATTGGTGGCAAGGTATTGCGATTCAGAATCCTAATGATACTCAAAGCTATGCAAATATGCTGAATGCTTCTATTCCATTTATGTCACCAGAAGATCAAGAGGCTGCCGCGACCTACTTATCTGATAACTTTCCAGAATTTTCTGTGTATAAGAACATAGCATTTGATGCTCCTCCTCCTGAAATGACTACGGATATTGTAGATCGCTATACTTCAGCAGATCGTGCTCGTCAATATTTAGACACACTAACAACATTAGCGCAGACACTAGGAAGACGCACGGATGAGATGGGTGCTGGCTTCCAATTGCTGCAGAACGTAGGTAATATTCTGTCTAGATTTGGCGGCGGTCCTGTTGGTACTAGCAACTATCAATCTCGTATGCAGTATGAACAGATGTTGACTGCACTTGATCCAGTGATGCAGCAGGCACAGGCACAAGGTTCACTTTCTTCTGCTTATGTTCCTATTGCGAATTATCTAACTAACCCAACATTTTCTGCTGGTCCGCTTGTTCCTCTAGTAAGAAACGCAGACGGCACATATACATTTGGGAGTGCACAAGGACAACTATACGGATAGGTGACATATGGCTAAATATAAATCTAAAAGGGTCATCGACCCTGATTCTCGCGCTAATGTAGCGCAGGATCTCGCAATTGAAAGATTGCAAAACTCATACATGAGTAAAGGTATGAGTTATGAGGATGCATATTATGCGTCAGTTGGTCGTACTCCTAATAAATCAGCAAGCACGGCTCCGGCAGCTCCTGCATTTACTGGTATGGTAGGCGGCGGAGAGGCTGGCATAGAAGTGCCTACATCTGAGCTGAAGTGGGATCAAGATACTTTTGAGTTGGGTGCTCCACTTTTTTACGATACCCAAAAGAATAGTATTACTGGAATCAAGTCGTCTTCTGCTGTCCCTCTTTATAAAGATAAAGATGGTTCTTTGTCATTTAAGGACACTGGAAGTGTGTATATTTATGACGCATGGACTGCTTCCATTCTTTCTGGAAAATCTATAGTAGATGAGAGTCTTCCTGACGTGTCTGATATTGCTCCCGGGGATCGTCTCTATTTAGATTTAGTCTCGAATAAATTTGTAAACAAACCTACGGCTACAACACTTGGTATGTATTTTGAGAACTATGCTGCAGATATTGACAAGTATGCAAAAGAAAAGGGTATTGCAGGTATTTCTAGTCGAAAGATTCTACCCGGAGAACTTCCTGCTGATTTTTGGGCGGAGAGTGGCTGGACTCTTGCCGATAATGAAGGAGCAGCCGCAGAAGGAAGACAGCCATATATTGCTACTCAGTCCTTTATTGATGTGATAAAGCAAAATAAAGAGTACGCAGAGGCTCTTCGTCAGCAGGCTAAGATGCAGCAAGATGCTCTGGCTAAACCATCTACCTTTAGTGCTGACAGCGTAATCAAACAGGGAGATACATTTTGGAAAACAAATCCCTCTCCGTTCGCTCCACTTAATACAGTTGGAGTTAAGCGGTTATTTCAATACGCTGGAAATATATTTACTGGTAAAGAAAAATCAAAACCGGAAGAGTGGAAGAATGTAATGACAAATGCGTGGAATGATTTTGTAGCCGGTATGGGTGCAATCAATCCTCTCGCTTTTATTTATGGACCAGAAGGATCTGCTTCTTCTACTTCATATATCGTCAATGAGAAGGTGCCTACTACTAATTATGGCAGAGATATAAAGTCAACATTCAGTGAAGACAGACCAGTTGATCCGGACACAGAAGTAATCGCATTAGAGATCCAAACTGAAGAATACTTCAATCTTCCGAACTTACTAAATTATGGCGCAGAGTATGCTAATAAGATTATCTCAAAGATGCAGATACGAAATGCGAAGGATGCTGTTGCCTTATTTAGAGCAGGGCAGTTGCCGCGAACTTCAGCTAACAATATGGACACAGAGAAATACAAAACAAATATAGAATTGATGGCTACTTTTGCTGACAATGCTCCTGGGGTTATGGATCGACAATCTGCTATGAAATTTTTAGACGAAACTGCTTCGCGTCAAAACCAGATTCGTACAGAATTTTTCAGCACAATGGATATAGCAAAGCAGGACAAATTGATTCAGGAGATGACTGACATATATAGAGGACAGGAATATGCACGTACTTTTCTCGGTACATCTTCTGCTCTTCCTATCACATTGGATTGGGGATTCTACGGAGAACCCGTACGATATCAATCATTCTTGGAAGCTAGGGCACGTCTTGAATTACAAAAAGGTACTACACTCAATCATGCTGAGACTCGATCACTTATAGAATCTTTTGCTAATCCAGTAACATCTTTATATGGTAACATGCTTGTAGATCCTGTAAATCTATTAGACCTAGTAGGAATTGGTCCGCTTGTGAATTCTGTTTCAAAAGTACTCGGAAAAACTAGAGTTGCGGGTCCATTAGTAAAAACGTTAGTTGGCTTGTCTGATGAAGTTTCAGACATACTAAAACATGGAGACGATGCCATTGCTGTAGCAAAAGAAATTGCGGAACTTCAAAAGCCCGGTGTCCGCTTAGCTGGAACTGCTGCTGATATTGCCAAAGATTTTCGAGAGCTAAATAAACTTATTGTCAATGAAAGTAAATTATCATCTGATATCTTTGATCAGGCAAAGAAAGCTGGTAAGGTATTTTCTGCTAAGGGTGCGCGTGCTTCAACTGAAGAGTTTGATGCATGGCAGAAACTTATTACGCAAATCCAAAATGGTCAGCTAGATAATATGATCTCTGGAAAGGTTGCAAAAAAGATTAGTGAGATTGAAAAGAAAGTGAACTTCATTCGTAACACGTCAATGATGGGCAAAGATGCAGTATTTGATGCTATCAATACCGTCAAATTTAGAGGTCGACTGGGAAAGTCATGGGTGGTTAGTCCATTCGGGGATCAGATGTCAATGTCTGATTTCTACGCGAAGCCCGTGCTTGGTATTATTTTTGGTCCTGCCATTCTTCCTTTACGTGCTTTCGGTAAGTTAGGTGCTCATATCTCTCGCCCGATAGTGAACGCATTAAGTTCGTGGGCTACTTCTGCTCACTTCTTTAATCCGTTCAGAATGGCACAGCATCTTATGGAATCTAGTTATCGCACAGTACAGATTCGTACTGGTGCACTTATGTATAACTTTGCTAACCATGCTCTTGTTGGTGCAGACAAGTCTCTTACTGGTGTGAATTATAAATCGATGCTGATTGATCGTATCAATCTTGTGATGGATAAGATTTCTCCTACAATAGAGCGGTTGAGATCAGATCCACAGGGTACGTGGATCGATGCTGCACGCCTTTTATCCAGAGAAGACAAATCACTTGGTGCACTGGGAAATGAAACTGTACATCAGCTATTTGCATTGAGCAAGTTTTTTACTAAAGAAGATATGGTCGAGGGAATCAATAAGGTATTCTCTGATATTGAAGCGGAAGTTCGTGGAAGATTTGACGATAAATTCGTAAGAAGTCTTATTCCGGTCGATGTTTATAATGACATATCTCATCCTCTCCGCAATCACTACAATAAATTAGTACAAGCGCGAATAGCAGATGAAGTAGAAAAGGCACTGGTCAATCGTAATCTTATCGTAAATAAGATGAGAGAAGTATTCTCCGATATGATGAAGTCGAAGATTACGGTGAAAGTAGGTATGGCATCGGTTGATATCGGCAGCACGTGGGCAGAAATTAAGGCACGCAATCCCATAATCGGAAGCCTAACTCATATGGTATTTACTGCCTTAGATTTTTTGAACCGTATCTGGATCGATGCTACATTAGCACGTCGCCCTCAGTGGTTGGTAAACAATGTGGTTGAGTCTACATTTAGAGCCATGGTGGTGTATGGTAATCCGTTTGGATTTGGTCGTTACTATACTATGCCGATCCAGAGAATTATAAAATCATGGAAGGAAGCGGGCTTACCTGTTGAATTAGTACAGTCGTTTTCTCTCGATAGTGGATTAGATTTATTACAAGAAGGTATCTTAGAGAAAGGGTTTATTGGCTCTATACCTTCCCTCGCAAAGAAATCAATTATAGATGCATGGAATAATACATACAAGAGATATCCTATACCCGGGCTGAAGCCATTTAGTTTGTTTTGGGTTCCTGTGAAAAGTTTATCGAACATGATATCTTCTATGAATCAGGTATTTGAAAGCACAATTCGTCTCCGCTTTGCGTACATGTTGTTTGATCAAAACATGAAGAAAGCAGAGAAGTCGTTCGTGGAAGGTATTACTACGGATATTCTAAAGGAACTTCGCCAGACTGGTCTGCCTGAGTCGGAAGTACAGAAGTATGCTAAGGTATTCTTGTCAATTATCAGTGGAACAACATATGATCCGGAGCTAACTAAATTATCTACAGACAGGGATGCTTCTTTCTTTGGTCAATATATTGGATCTTTGATTCTCAATCCGGAGGTAGCAGGAACTCCGCTGGCTGATACTTTTGGTGAGAATAGAATGTTGTTACATAATATTCTGAGAGACATTGGCAACTATATAATTGACATGACTGAAAAGGGAAAGGTACCTACTGAAGAAGATGTTGTTGGATTAGTAGACTACACAAAGCATCGGTTGCTTTATGAGGGCATGATTATGCTTCGCCCCGATATTGCACAACAAGTAGTAGATACTATTGCACAACAGGAAGGTACTACGGCATTAGAGACTCTTATTGAATTGTCCGGCGGAGAAGCCATGAGGCTATATCGCCAGATTGAAAACTATCTCGGAATGCTAAAGCCACAGAAGGATACAGATCTGGCATTTGAAGAAGACATGTTCTCAAAGGTTCAGGCAATTACTGGCAAGAAGCCATCAGATTTACTTGAGGCGAAGAGTCTATTGGAAACGCATGTGATACAGGGTCACGTGAAGGATGGAGAGATTCTTTCTGATGCCTCTCGATTTGTTATGACTATCGGAGATCTCGAGGAGAAACAGCTAAATGAAGTTCAGGATGCCATTGAGAATCAATTCAGAAAAGATAATAATCCTTTCTGGCATGACTATAATACAAGTGCTGCTTACTTCTATAAAAATAAAAAGAATGCAGTTGAACTGGCTGCGCGGTTAGAGGAAGAGGCAAGCAGTGAAGGAAATAAATTAGAAATTAAAGATAAATTAATAGATTATTTATTAGCTGTTGATGAATTCAGGGAACATACTTCAGGAAAACTTAAGAACTTTCTGCTTCATTATGCCCCTGATGCTCCGCGCCCGGGTGATTATAGATCTGTCACCTCAGGAGCATGGCGTAACTGGCGAATGAATGACAATCGTATGGCAGTAGCCGCCTCTTCTTATTTGAATGAGGCTAATTATGTTCTTCGTAGATTTCTAGACTCAGCCGACCCAGGCGATTTATCAAAGCTGTCTATGCCTAAATTAACAGTACAGCGTTGGTTATCGTTTGTAGATGTTGCACTTGATATTTCCGGAGACGACACAGCAGGATATGCGGTCACTCGTATTGATTATAAAGGTAGAGCGATTACTGATGAGAAGACAATCAAACAGATGCTGGCAAGTCTTGGTGTAGATTACAACATTACTCCAGCACAGTATGGTCATATCAATCTTTCGTATTATCAATCAAAAGTAATGGAGCTAATGTCTAAATATCAGGCGGGTGGTAAGACATTAGCAAAAGCACAGGAGTTAGCGAAGAAGGAACTACTAACTATTATTGACGCTAATTTTGGCGAAGATGCAAAAATCAAGCTCGATAAATTTGGTGGATCATTGGCGGATCTGGAAGAGCATGATAAGGCATTCAGGGAGATCACGGATCCTGTTGGTAAGATGCGCTATCTTTTAGACTTAGCTGAAATCCCGACTGCATTTCCTAAAAGTGCAAGTGGTGATTTTGTAAGAACAATGACATGGACAAAGTCTATCGAAGCAATCGTTCGGAAATATAATCCGGGGAGCGATCCTAGCAAAGTAGAAAATGTATACAATGCTGTTCGTAAGTATGTTGAATACAATGCTGGCATGAGTTTTGGTGATATGAAAGCAATGACTACGGAACAGATTATTACTACGCTGACTCCCATGGTAGAGAGCATGTTCTTTGATAAATATCTTACTGGTACAGCGAGAGAAGACGCGGCATTGATGACTGAGATATGGGCACGAATGGCTTCAATTGCTACTCGCTACGGCGAGCCAGATGAAAGCGCGTTCGATACATTAGCTGGTTTGTATAAATATAATGAGAATATTGCACCGACACTGGGCATGACTTCTAAGCGGTACGATGAGTTTATGAAGGATAGAGTCATTCGATTGCGGCAGGCTATTGTGTCTTTTCAAGGAGCAAACCCTACAACTGCTATTCACGAATTTACACATGTTACTTATAACTTTTTGAAAGAGTTAGCATACCAAAAAGGAATCAAAGAGTTACAAGATGATTTAGATGTATGGGACAATGAAGCGTCTAAGTGGCTGAAGACTGTACGTAACATTAGTGATCCTACTCCCGAAATGCTCAATGAAGCCAGGGTTGTGTTATTCGAGAAATATATATTAGATGATTATCTTGAGGCACGTTCTTTGAGTGGAATCTTTGCCAAACTGAAACGTACTCTTATTCAGGCTTATCAGGCACTCAAGGATTATTTGCAGGATGTTAAAGTGTCTCCACGTCTGCGTAGATTATTTGACAAGATGATGTCTGAAGAATCTTATAAGAAGCATTATGCATCACTAGCTGGCTCTGTAAACTTTGGAGACATTGAGTCTGGTGACATGTTACGTCTGGCTAATAAGGTAGCAGACTTTAATAACTTAGACAAACGAGATCAGGTGCGTGTAGCTAACGCACTTAACAGAGTTATTCCTTATATGAATCCAAAGCACAAGCCCGGTGATCTGGTAATGAAATTATATGCTGGTGTCAGTACTATCTTCGAGATGGAGAAGCGACATAAGCTGGCGATCAAATCAGGCAACGTCGTTGATATAGCAAATGCTGCAAGTGAACTACAACGGGCGAAAGCAGAATTTATGGATGTTCAGGTCCAGATTCAAAAGGGATTGCGTTCTCTAAATTACGAAGTCATTAAGTCTAAGAAGCAGCAAGAATCTAAAGTTATTGAAGCTGTATCTTCTAACGTGATCACAAAAAAGAAGCAGGCAGATCCTACAATTAAGTCGAATGTCTATAATGCTAGTTGGGTAAACGGCGAAGGGTCAATCGATAACATTGTTCGATCTGCGACTTATGATCCTGTATCTGGTACATTTGGTACAGAGAGTGAATTTGTCTATGCACGTGATGGAATAATGACTATCTTAGATCTAAGTGGTGATCCTCTCACGAAAGCAGAGTTGGCAGGTTTACAGAAAACGTCAAGTGTTCTTCGTGGATCTAAGATGTTCGAAGCTGAAGCAAACATATGGAATCAACGGTTGCTTACACAACGATCGACAGATAAGGCGGGCTTACAAGTAGTAAACTTTAAGAAGGCGGGCAGTACTAGATTTGAATATAGCCGACCCTTTAGTACGCCACATGA
Organism: uncultured Candidatus Saccharibacteria bacterium; assembly: GCA_964621195.1. Taxonomy (GTDB): domain Bacteria; phylum Patescibacteriota; class Dojkabacteria; order SC72; family SC72; genus UBA5209. The sequence continues at coordinate 10,293 of CAZULJ010000010.1, read as the reverse complement.
GGCAATAGTTCAGGCTGCAGCACACGAGAAGTCCATGTCTGAATTTGAGTCGAAGATGAACAAGACAACCAATCCTGTATTTATGGATGCTCTTCATGAGGCGGAAACAAAGCTGACAGAAGAAAGTCTCAATCGCCCGATTATGGGAGATTCCTATAAGCCCCCAAGCAAACAAGCGATACAGGCTGAGGCAAATAAAATATACCGACAGAAATTGGCTGCAGGTGAACTTCCCCCGGAGATAGATACACTTCCATTGTCTGCCTATGTAGATAAAATTCTGCGAAGCAAGAAGAACAAGGATGGCAGGATTGTATATACTGGTAAGTTTGTTGAATTCCACATGGATGTAGACGAGGCTGGAAAGAATACAATGAAGCACCAGAACGTTTATATTCCTAGCGAAAACTTACAAAAGATGATCAAGCGTACTCAGTCTAAAACTGCTAGCCGTTCTCCTGAAGACATGAAAGGCTTTGCTCATGTACTGAATAAAGAGGTGAAAGATATTCGTCGGGCTAAACTAGGAAACAAGATTGTATGGATCGGTGAAGTCGAATTAGATGTTATTGATCCAAAGCAAAACATTGAAGTACGTAAACCCATGACTGCTGTATTTGAAGGGCAGAATCAACCTACTTGGAGAGAGCTAGGAGAATTGTTACCTGATGTTGATTTTATACAGACTGACTTACCTTCACAAAGTATAGTTCGAAATATTGAATATATTTCTCATACGAGTCGCGGTTATCAGATTCGTCAGGCATCAGAGGTTTCTCAATTCTTTACTATTGAAATGAAGACTGATGTAAAGAAGAACGGAGAAGTTATTGTTCGAGAAGGGGAGACGATCATTGTTGGGAAAGCTAAAGTAAAAGATGGAAGAGGAACGGTTCGTGAGGTTTGGCTGACTCCTTATAAGGATAGTGTAGTCAAGACTAAAGCGATTGATAAGAAGATCAGTCTCTATATGGATCATAAGGCACAATTGAATCGCGAGAGCTGGCGCGTACTTGAACAGACTGAGGTTCCCGTTGCACTTTCTAAGAATGAGATAAGCAAGCTACCGAAAGAAGGAGATGTGCTGGTCCACTTCTTGAACTCCTCTAGTATTGGAGGTCCACAGAGCGCAAAGTTAATTGATGCTGCCTTGTTATTTGAAGAGCAAAATGCGACACGAGAAGATTACTTAGACTTCTTGTCTAAGAAATATCCAGACAATATGACACGACAGAAAGATGTGTATCTCAGACGTGAGAATTTGTTATTGTTAGGTACAATCAAACAACTACAACCAACTGAGTACGAGTCTATTGTTTCAGCGTTGGAGCGTGGAGATTTCGCGTCTATCACTAACACCTTGCTTTCTCTTGGCATTACTTTAAACGAGATCGATAGTCATCGGATTATTAAGGAGTTCAAATATTTTTACACGACAAGAGATCTTCGTGGTGAGTTTAAGTTATATAAGACATTTGAATTAGACAGGCTGGAAGGTATTACAGCACGTCAGGGTATTACTTCTCCTTCTGTGGCTGTAATGGATAGTTACCCGCTTCTTCGTAGAATCAGAAATCTCCCATCGACGAGTGCTGAGGTTGGAGAAAAAGTATTGCTTCCCAGTGCTGAGATCACACAAGAACGTGCATCTGCATTAGGCATGAGTGGCGGTGCTTTGAGAATCGGTAGCACTGCACAATATACTCGCAATGGGAAACTTTACAATATAGAAATAGTTCAATTTCGCCCACGTAAAAATTCGAATATGGTTCAGGTTGTGGTTAAGGATCTGGACTCGGATGCAAAATTTTACGTGTCTGTCAATGGCAGGCGAGACGCGGGTGGCAATCTTGTGTATGATACTTCTAAGTTTGTGAATGTTACAGAACCGACAACTATTCCGGAAGAATTAGTTAAGGCAGCAAAGCAAGCAGAACTAGAAAAGGATAGGATAGACGCTGTAAGTGGTCTCGCTAAGTGGCAACAGAGAATGAGCCGAGTTGCTGATGTTTCCGATGCTGAATTTGCTGAGTCTTTGCTGTATGATTTAACGGAAGGTGGATCACTCGAGCGAGCGATTGCTGCTTGGACTCTGCTCCGGAGACGAAAACAGATTCCATATACGTATCTACAAGATGCAGATATTAGGATATTAGATCAGGTTGCATCTAAGGTTCGTGAATATATGAGTGATAATAACACCAGTTTGAAGCAATATCGAACTGTCATGGAGCAATATATTGAAGCCACAAAGCAGATGATCAATAAGAAGTATCCGACACTTGGAAACATAGGATCTTATGAATGGGACAGTCTTGATGCCATGAATAAAAGCCTGCGACAAATGGGACTTACGGATCTCGAACTTAAACATTTGCGGTTGGATACAGTTACCCCTAATCAAGAGGGAAAGATTTCAGCTAAGAAGCTACTGGATACATTAGACAAACTTCGACATGAGGTCTTAGACGAATCAAAAGGCGATGAGACCTATCTTGATCAGTTATTGAAGATGTCAGGTATAGATTTTCAAGATGTATCTATTCTGAATCGCGCATGGTTAGATACCATGAGAGCCAGTGAATTAGCACAGGATCCAGATAGAGTACTTCCTGCGGATGATTTTGCTTTCCGTATGAAATTTCGAAAGACTCATGTAAGAGACTCTAAGGGTGCTCCTGCCTTAGTATTTCATTCATCACATACTTCCGGCTTTGATGTCTTTGACCCATATACTAGAGGAGATTTTGGATTTCATGTAGGAGATTTCTACACAGCAACTAAGAGAGCAGAAGCAATAGAAGCAAGTTCTTCTGGTGGTATCAGTGTTGATAGCCGATCATATGTAGCTGGTTATTTACAAATAGAACGCCCTCTTTATTTGTATTCTGATCCAATCTACTTTTGGTCTCTTGGTAACATATTACAAGATATGCCGGGGTACGAGAAGATGGGAGAGCAGATTACTTTGATCAATCAAAGTAAGTGGCTGACACCAGAAGTGAAGGGCAGAAAGATCGCGGCAGTCTTGGAGTCGTATGGTTTCGACGGGATCATATATGATAATGGAGTAGAGAGTAATACGAAATCATATATGATCTGGAATCCTTCGCAATTCAAGGCGTACAATAATTCTCAGTGGTCAGACGATCCGGGCTTCAGTACTCAGGATATCTCTAAATTCATTGATGATTTTGACTTTGGTGACATTGAAGATCCCATGACTGATAACCAGCAATCGTTCTGGTCTACCTATATTCATCAACCTAAGTTTATGAATAAGAGTATCTATGATGTAGCCAGTGCTTTTACGGATGCTGATGTTTTTGATGCTGACGATCCTAAATCAGTTATTGCAGGCATTAGAGCTGCGGCTGATTCTTTATCTGGTGCAGAGCATATGAAGGAGACTAAGGAAGTTCTGAATAGTCTAGGTGATGAGTTGGAATATGTATATAGATATATGAAATCTTTAGAGACAGATACTCCACTTCCTCCTCCTTTTATTGCCAATAAGACAATGGATGATACTTATGTAGATTTCAGAGACAGCAAGATCTATCATATTACGCAACTTCAGAATACACTCAAAGGTCTAGATTCGGTACAACAAAACATATCTAGCATAGTAAGTGGCAAATCATCACAAATACTGAATGATGTTCCGGATGATGTCGCGCTCATATTCAAGAGATTTGGTGATGATGTATCGCGCAGACGAACTCAAATGTTACATAAAGCAATGCATGGTGGAACATTTGAGGGGACTGATATGACAAATGCGATACAAGAAACCATGGATATTTTATTGGATTATTCGAACATGAAGCGTATTGATGATGTAGCTAAGACGGTGATTCCTTTCTGGAAATATCCATCAAGATCTCTTCCGTTCTGGCTCAAGACCATGTATCGACATCCGTTCTTGCTTTCTTTATATTTTAGATATCTAAGATACTCAAGAATGGAAGCAAAGCAGCGGGGCTTCGTGAATTCGAAAGGTGAGCAGCTACCATCTTTACGTGGCTACATGCCAATCCCGGGAACAGATCTGTGGTTCAATCCTACGGCTCCTCTTATCTATCGTTATATTTACTCTGAGAATCGAACACAAGATGTGATTGATGATGAAGATCCAGCAGTTACAAATATTATTCGATTGATTGTAAAAGAAGGAGAGAATCGGGGATTTTCTGTCGGTCCGTTAGTTGCTGCAATGCTCAAACATATTATTGATGATCCATATGGTAGGGGTGATCTAACTTACGAATTAGGAAAAACTGCACTTCCATTCCCTGCTGAGATCACACCTCCATGGATTGACAGATATGTGTTAGGTGCATTGGTAAAGATGTTCAATCCCTTAGATGATGGGTACTTTACACCTCAGGTTAAGTGGAGAGACTTACTGATAGAGCGTCAGGTATTGTGGACCGCCATGGAAGCCGCGGAGAAAGAGATTGATGTAGAACAGCGACGTGCTATCTTCAATCGTGCGGCTTTGGTTCTATCAGATGTCAACAGAGAACAGTATCCAGAGTGGCAGGCAGCACAACAAGAATTTGATCAAGATACATACAATCGTAAGCTAATCGCGTTTGCTACTGGTATGTTTACAAAGTCTGTCGATCCTATGTATGCTGAGATTATGCGACTTAGGGATGAATTGAATCTGCTACGCTCATCTATCAACGATAATGTAAAGGCGGCTATATTCAAATTAGATCCTGTTCCAGAAGATCGAGCGGAGCGTATGAAGAACTTACTCTATGATGATCCGGCGGGACAGGCATACAGTACTTATCAAAAGATGAACTTTGTGATTGATCCCCTAACTGGTAAATCTGTATTCGATTTAGAACGACGAAAACAGATTGCTCAGAATTACTACGAAGATGAAATCAGTCAGGCGTATTATGATGCGTTACGTGAAATAGATGAGGAACGGGAGAACGCATTACGTAGTCTTCCGATTCCGCCAAGCAAAACTGACACAAGCAAAATTTGGGATGATTGGTCAAAAGCACGTGCCGACATTGAGGCTAACTCTATGTATGCCGCAGCAAAACGCCCATGGTCTACTAGTTATCATACGTATGGCGAGATCAATAAGCATTATGAGGATGTCATGTGGAGCATTGTAAGATCTACTCGACCCGTTTGGAATAAAGAGGGTAAGGAGTCTTATGATGATTATGAGAAGAGAGTCGCCGCGTGGGAGGCATCATTGCCTATGATCATAGACACTGTGCTTCCATCTGTGCGAATGACTTTGATTCGGGATGTACAGCGTTCTATAAATACCAAAAATGGATTTGTCTTTGAGGATGTAGTTTCTCATCTCAAATCGGTAGGTAATATCAATGGATATAAGGCATGGCAGCTAACAAAGAACAGTCCTTTTGACGCGCTCAACAATGCGTGGTGGGAAGTATATGCCAGAGACTATGATATGGTGTATGATGCTTCAGGTGCTCAGAGAGAATTAGCAAAGCGTGAGTTTGATAAGATGCATCCTGAGCCTCCTACGTTCGAGGAACTGTATGATTGGATCTCTAAGACATATGGAGACAAATTCAAAAGAGAAGAGATATGGCAAGCATATATTGGTCGTGAAGTGTTCGAGATCAATCAATATTATGATCAGACCAAAGTGTTTCCGGAAGAAGTTAATGATATCTGGACCGTCCTAAATTTGGCTACCAATACTCCTAATGGAATGAAGGACTTACGAACTCAGTATATTCAGGAATTAGGAGACGAAGATTGGATAACGATGTGGTATGACTCTGGCGGCAATCCGGATGCATGGAAGAAGCGAGAAGAATTCAAGATGTTCCATGATCGTCTGATTTCTGCGGCGGAGAAGCTAAACTTTGCTCCGCTTAGTGACGCTCAGTTATATGAAAAAGCTGAAGCAGAAAAACTAAATGAACAATTCAAAGCTGAGGTTGCATCTCGTTTTGGTGAGGACATCAATGATTTAGTTATCATGTACGCACAACTAAGTTATGCTGATAAGAAATCAAGACAAGCAAATCATCCCGAGGAGAAGTCGATACTATCTGACTTCTACGCATTCAAGGATAGCTATGGTTCAGCTAATCAATTGTGGGCAAAGTATTATTGGGACAAAATGTATAGGGGAACTGATGGATCGGGACAAGCACCTAGCGGATATGTTACCCCTTATGTTTCCGGGCAAAGTTACTACTCCCGGGTAAAGAAACGCAAGTCCCATCGGACTACTACACAGCCGTTTGTTCCGATGGTAGGTCGATCATCCTCTCGTAAATAAAGAAACGGTTGCTTGACTTACGAGAGGCAGAACAGTTATAATAACGAAAGGAAAAAATTATGGACTACTTAGACGAACTTATACCAGTTACAGGAGAAGATGAGGATAGCGTTGCAACTAATGCGACGGCTGATCCTTTGGAAACTTCCGGCGGTACGGATAATACCGACGGGATGACTTCTGCAACTCCAGATAGTGACGTGGCAGGTTCCGGCAATAAAGAACCCGACTATAAATCGAAGTTCTTCGAACTTCAACAGGCGCGGGAAAGAGATGTTGCCGCAGTCAAGTCCGCACACCAAAAGCAATTAGCTGATGCGCGTCGAGAGTTTAATGAAAAGTTAGCGGAAATGCAGAGTAAGATGGAAGCCATTCAGTTATCTTCCATGGATGAGGAAGATAAAGCAAACTACCTCAAACAAAAAGAACTGAAGGAACGTGATCTTGTTGCTAAACAGAAGCAAGAGTACGAATCTAAACTGGCTGAACTGAATCAAATCAGAACTTATCAAGACTTTGCAATTCAGAAGATCGGTCTGAAACTTGAGGATTTAGATCTCTCTGGCGGAACTAACGAATTAGTAAACTCGATATGGGAAAAGACTCTCGATAAATTAGACAAGCTACAAAAAGAAGTTGCTCGTCTAAGCAAATCATCTAATGCGAAACCAAGTGCTCCGGATGTCAATACGAATATGAATCAACGACCAGCGACACCGGGAGCTAAGATGGCTGATCTTATCAAAGTATATGGATCAGAAGAAGGAGTGTATAGGGCACTGGAGGAAGGTCGCCTTTCGCCAGATGACTTCCCTGTGACGTAAATGAAAGGAGCGCATTATGGCTAATTTGAAAACTGCTGTATTCGCAGATGCAATTAAGACTGCGTACGAAAAACGCTTACTGCTTCGTGCTATTGACCGTCTGGTTCATGGTAAATGGGGATCTAAAGCACGATTGAGTAAGAATAATAGTTTGGAACTCCGGAAGTATTCCGGTCTTAGTGCGGTGACTACTCCACTGATTGAAGGTACGACTCCATCAGAGCAGGTGCAACCTGCCCTCACTAAGATTGTTGCGACCCCTGCTTGGTATGGGGCATGGATTGGCTACACTGATATCATGCCGCAGGTAACTATTGATCCTATCATTAGTGAAACCATGGGTATTCTTGGTGAGCAGGCTGGTATGTCGATCGATCTACTTCATCGATCTGTTTTGATTGCGGGTGCTACGACTGATTACTCAGGTGGTGCCTCTCTGATTACGGATCTCGAGTATCCCACACACGAATTCGCGTTTACTGATCTATTGGTCCAGTACGCGGAGTTGCTGGCTGCTAATGCAATGCCAATGGAAGATGGTTGTTATCCTGTAATTATTCACCCTTACACCTATATTACTCTATTCAATGATCCGGTGTTCGTGAATCTATTTACAGAGGACCAGCCCGATTCTAAAGGTATTCGGTTTGGCTATGTCGGTCGTCTGATGAATATGAAGTTCTATGTGACCGCAAATGCCTATGTCCAAACAGATGCAGGTGCAAGCTCTGCTGATGTGTACTCAGCACTTATCATAGGTAGAGAGTCCTATGGCTCAGTATCCATGGCTGGATGGGAGCCTCGTGACCTTGACTCTGCCGGAGATCAGGCTGACATCAATAATACTGGTAAGGTGGTCAAGCCTATTCAGATTATTGCTAAACCTATCGGCTCTGCTGGTGCGGATGATCCACTTGATCAGCGTGGTACTCTTGCATGGAAGACATCTTTTGTTTCCCATGTACTGAATGCTGACTGGATTCGCAACTGCAAACACGTTAATATGTTCTCATAGCTAATGGGAGGGTAGAGAATACGGAACTGTTCTCTACCCGTCTCATAGAAGGAGGTTTCTATGACTGTTCAAATTCCGTATGAAGGACAAGGTCCAAATTCGTTTCCATCAGTTGTTCGCGTTGCTCGAATCAAGATCGGTGCCAGTTCGGATAATGATGTGGTATTAAGCTCTACTGGAGTTTATACTCTACTGAATGCTAAAGCTGGTGTTGTAGTGCACGAGATAGGAGAGCAAATCAATACCGCTTTTACTGCTTCTGTCGCTTTAGATTTCGGTGACTCTGATGATGCCGATGGCTTTTTCGCTGACACTGATAATTCTCCTCAGTCTACTGATGCTGCAATTGTATCGACGACAGGTGTTACTCGTGCATATGCTGGCGGAAAATTGTATGCTGCTGATCAGGCAGTGCAGATCACCGTATCAGGAGCTGCGGTAGCGGCAGGTCAGGCTGATGTGTATGTTACCTTTAGTCAGGCTGGCGACGAATAGGAGGTGATCTATGACTATCAAAGTGATCCCGCGTAAGCTCAAATCAGCACCCGGTGCCTTTGTTGCAAAGAATCTTGCACGTGCTGTGAAAGTAGCGGAAGGTCCAGCCTATACAATATCTACAGGAGCAGCGGTTAATACGACTGTCGATTTGTTTTTAGTACCAAAAGGCATCCGTGTTTTGGAAGTCCTCATTGAAAACACTACTGGTTTTACTTCTACTACGGGTGTAGTTACTGCTCTTAAAGTCGGAGATTCAGATAATGCAGCGCGTTATTTGTCTTCGGATGTATGGACTGTAGGTGCTGGTCTTAAGCGACAAACTTCTGGATTTGGTCATTTGATTGCCAGTTCAGATCCAACTAAAATCTTTGCTACTTTGGCTACAACTTCTGATATTGCAGCAGGGGCTTTCAAGTCATGGCTGCTCTATACAGAAGAAGACTAAACAAGAGAGAGGGCTAACAACCCTCTCAAATCTAATAATTGGGAGTGAAGGTAATGTATAAATCAATGAACAAGAAGCTAATCTCAGAGCGCACAGGAAAGAACACTGTAGCCCTAGTTGGGTTTGCTCCTACATCTAGAGATCTCGCCCCTTACGATGATCCTGCAACAGAAATATGGGCAATGAATGAAAGCTATAAATACGATTTCGTAAAAAGAGCAACACGTTGGTTCCAGATGCACTCCGAATCTAATTTCTCCAGACCAGATAATCCGAATGATCCTGACCACTATGAGTGGTTACGCACCCAAAAAGAATACCCTATCCTTATGCAACATAAATATAGACAGATCCCGATGGCAGTCGCCTATCCTTTAGAGGATGTTATCAGACTTACCGGGCTAAGATACTTTACTTCTACTTTTGCATATATGATAGGTTTGGCTATCTTGGAGAAGTTTGAGCGCATCGAATTGTATGGATTCGAAATGGCATCCAATACTGAGTATCATTATCAACGAGCCTGTGCTGAGTTTTGGATGGGGTACGCTATCGGATTAGGAATTGATGTTGCCTTGCCTGAAAACTGCAATTTGCTGAGTGGTCAGCTTTATGGATATGAACTAATGTCAGTTGGATTCAGGCAGCAACTTGAAATTCGTGATCGAAATCTTACCCTGCAGGCAAGAGAAGAAAGCCACCAGTTTCTTCGACTAGATGGCGCGGCAACTTTTCTCAAAGATCTGATCGAACAAGAGAAAACATTACCTTCACTCGATGATTTGAAAAAGATAAGAACTGAAATAGTAGCGGCACGTAATGAGCAGCAAGCAATTACTAATGCTACCGAGGGGCAGAAGAAAGAGATTGCTAATATCATTAAGTTATATGATAGCTATCCGTTTGAAATAGACAGAGGAGATGGTGATTATGAGCAGAAGTTATCGCAAGAGTAATCTGCCAGCAGATAGATCTGCTGAGATTCTAAACAAAGAAATTCGTATGGATGGAGTTGGGGAAGATCCCCTGATAAAGTCTTTAATGACGGGTGAGTTTGATAATTTACCGGATAAGCAAGCGTTAGAATTCGGTGTCTTGTTACGTAAGTTGATTAGTGGTGACGAATACATCTCGCAGAATTTGGATAAGATAACTCAAAGTGTCAATATGCTTGCTGACCGAATAGAGAAAATGGAGAAGGCAAAAGAGGCAT
>CAZULJ010000009.1:15955-21124 GCA_964621195.1 uncultured Candidatus Saccharibacteria bacterium | reverse complement strand
CCCTCGTTGAACCAGAGTGAGAACGACGTGGCGCCGGTGATCTGGTAAGCGGTAACAGGAAAATCATAGTTATACAATAAAGGAGATGCTTGTTTGGTTATCTTCCATATCCTCGCGCCTGCCGCTGCGGTTCCGGGTTCATTCACGGTTGCCGCCGTGTCTGACGTTCGCGTGGCAATAAATCTAAACTGATTAAGTTTCTCGATGAAAACGAGGTCGCCGACGGCTATCTCGGGATTAAAATTTGTGCTGCTTCCAACCAATGCTGTACCTGTGAGCGTCACTGTTCCTGTGAGAACTGCTGAGGTCCATTTAGTATGGGCTTGTATACCTCTAAGGTAAGGTACGTAATCAGGTAAATTAGCAACATCTAAAACCTCGTTAGGGTTAGCCAGATTATACCAAGGCATACTAGATGATAGAGTTCTTATCTCCTGAGTTATTTCTATCTTACCTACTCTAAGTGAAGGAGAAAGACTAGCTATGTCAGTAACTAACTGAATAACTTGATCATATAAATCTCCTAGATCAAGTCTTATATTTCTGAAAACATCCTCTATAATCCTTATAAAAGATGTAAGCCATTCCCTCTGGGGTTTCTCAAAGACCTCAGTGATCTTAGGAAATATAACAGACAATGTAGTCCTTAAACCCATTCTTCTTCCTCTGGAGCATAAGCCTCAAAGGCGTCATTAAGCTGTTGGATAAGCTTAGCCTCCGTGGGGTTATTCTTAGAGAACTTTACAGGATCATTACTCCACCTAACAAAACACCTTATAAAGTAATCTCTAGCACTATCCAGATCCTTACCACTCTTATCCTTTAAATCCTCCCAGATAGATCCCCCAAGAGAATCACTCCCTCCGCCGTCCTTCCAAAGCTGATCTGCAATAAGAGCAGACTGTACCTGCTGTTCAACTACATTCAACTCCTGGATGTCCTCGGTTGGAGGAGCTTGCAGAGGCCCGGAAGTAGGTGGAGGGATCATTCCACTAGGTGCTGATTGTTCTGTAGGCATTATAGGCATCTCAGGTGGAGTAGGCATCATACCCATAGCATCCTGAGTAGGAGGCATCATACTCTGCTGAAGCATTCTCATCATACCCTGAGGAGCTTGTTGTTGCTTAGGCTGCTTCTCCATAGTACGCATTAAAGCAATCTTCTTCTGGGCTTCCGAAAGCTTTGTATTAACGCTCATCCTTGCCTCCTTTGAGGTACAAGCCATACTTAGGCCCATTCTCAAGAGCCCATTTATACGCAGCCTCCCCCCTTAGCACTCCAAAGTACCCTCTAGAGGTAGATCCAAGAATTCTCTGCATTATAGGCTTCTTTCTATCCTCGAGATATATTTGGGCGTTTTTAAAAATCTTCCGCGCTTCGTCAAGCTCTGCCTGTTTCCTTATCTTATCAGCAGCTTCTTGCTCTTTAAAGGCTAAAGTCCTTTTACCTATTTGTTCGATTTGTTGGGGAGTTAATCCTATCTCTCTCATCCACTCAGTTGCATTGCTTATACTATACCCCTGAACGCCTCGTTTTGCTAAATAATTGTGCAAATCCATAAGATCGGCATAATCCCCAGCATAATCCGATCTAGCATGGGCTAGGATATCTTGGTACTCAGTAACGTAGTGTTTCATCTTTTCTATATTACTAGGAGTTGCAGGATCAAGAGCTCTAAACTCCTTCTGTACAGCTGTTCTAAATGCAGCGACCACTCCAGACATATCTTTGTAGCCTGCTCCTGAAGCTCTAAGATCGTTAATAGTTTGTTTAGCCTTGCCTCCAAGGTTAACCAGATTCTGGTAGTTAAACTCAGCATCTTTAGGATCATACTGATCTCTCAGCTTACCATAAGCTTGGAGGTAATAAGCATTCCAATCTTCTAGAACTTTCTGGGCGTTCTTATTAGTTCCAAGAGGCTTAGTGGGGGGAGCTACCATAGCAGTATTTTGCTTATACTTAGCTATCTCATCATCAGTGGCAGTTTCCCCACTAAAGAAATCCAAAGGACCTTTAGAAGGCTCTCTGAAATGCTTCTCCCTCATCTCAGGACTCATGTTCTTTAGGGTTACTTCTTTTTGATATTGCTCAGGAGCTGCAAGGTCTACAAACTTATATCTAGCTATGTTTATGGGTTGCCCTACCTCACTTCCTCCTGTAGCAGGCCTTCTAGATGCTGGGGTTATAACATTTGTTAAATACCTCTCTCCTGTCCCTTCTTTTTCTTTTACTACTCCAACACCTTTATCTTTCCCTATAGGCTCTCCTTCAATACCTATAGGAGACTGAAGAGAAGTATCCTCATCATCAACCCGCATTATTCTAGGATCCTTTCCGAACCTCTCAGCCATCTGCTTCTGAATAACAGGATTACTAAAAAGAGCCTCTCTAGCAGGTGCAGCATCAGGATCAGCTCCCATCATGTTCCACACCTCAAAAAGCTTATCTGTAGCCTTAGCTTTCTCTTCATCTCCTTTGTTGAAGAAATCTTCTATCTGTTTAAGATCAACACTAGCTTCAACAGTCTTAGCTTTCTTTCTTCCTAGCCCAGGAACTACCACAGGATGGTTTGGAGATGCTTGTGGAGCGTTAGCAGCTCTAGCTCTTGCGAGCATCTCAGCCATTATAGCACTTACATCAGGCATTGTAGTCCTCCATTACTTTTTATAAGAAACATTGGCTCCAACATTAAACTCAGAGCCTTTCTGCCCCACTGCAATAGGATTAAGGCCCAACGCTTGGAATATAAGCTGGAGATAAGGATTATACTGCGCTGCAGATACTCCATTTACAGTCTCACCAGAATACCACCTCTGGAGGTCAGAGAGCATCTTCTCCTGTTCAATCTGGCGAGTTAAAGCTCCAGCTTGACCCATGATATTAGCTTCATTTGTATATGCAGCAGGTGCACTAGTCTGTCTATTAAGAGCCCCTTCAAGAGCCCCCATATGTTCTTTCTCCCTAGCGTATTCAAGCTCTGCACGTTTAGCAGCTATAGAGGTAGCCACATCAGTAGCTGCCTTAGCCCTTGCATTAGCTCTAGCAGAACCATGAAATCCAGGTCCCACAAAAGAAGTATCCACACTAGGAAGAATAGTTTCATTCAGCTCTCTTATAGCAGGATTCCTTATGGAATTCTCATAGAAGTTATTAAGAGCGGTTTTATCAGTAAACAAAGCCTCCTGATCTCCACTAAGCCTCCCACTTGCTATCTGCTCTATAGCTCCCTCTCTAGCTGCTTGATTCCTGTTAACAGAATCCAAGTAAAGAGCTTCCTGACCTGTAGTAGGTACATACATCTGCCCTGGATAAGAAGTAACTCCTCCTTGGGCACCACTACTAAGCATCTTATAGAGCTGCTCCCAAAGACCTTTTTGCTCAGCACTTCTTACATCTACCCTTTCAGGCCTTTGTTTAGCAAACCCTAGATTTAATCCTGCCATTATTTTACCTCCAGTATCCTCATGGGGATCTCTTTGAAGCATTCTACTCTCTTCATATAGCCTTCCCATTTAGGGGTTATAAAGTATAGATGCTTAACATCTAGTTCTAAACAAGCAGCTTCTAGATGTTTAATAGCTTTTGTAACAAGCTTCCATTTATAAGGCCAAAACTCTTTTAGCATAGTAGCTCTTTTTATTTCCATTTCTTTCTCAAGAGGGTTCCAAAGTCCATAGAGGAAGAATATCAATCTGTTCTCGGAGAACACTCCAAGGTTCCATATAGAAGGGGATCCATCCATGTATCTACTCCATCTAAGGTAATCATCATAGTTAAACTCTCTCCCCGTGAGTTGTTCTACCAACTCCTGGGAAACATCTGAGAAGGGAATATTAAAGGTATAAGAAAGATCTTTTATCATGATGTAGGACCTACCTTTACCTGGGTTCTAGCCCTTGGTATATACCAAGGCTCTATCCATTTTACCTCAAGATCGTAATCTCTACATTCACACCTTAGTCTTAAAGATTTAGAAGTACTGTTAAGAAACAAAACATAAGTAACAAACTCATCGGAGGAGCTATAGTTAACTGGGATACTCCAGGTAACTCCTTGATCAAGACTATAGCTAAGGCTAAAAGCCCCTTTTCGCGCTTCAAAGTGAATCTCCCTCCACCTCTGCCCATGTGCAAAAGCCCAATCTTTCGTCTCAAACACAGCATAGGATTGGTCTCTTGTTATCCTATCATCCTCATAAACAGTTCCATCTGGAACACCAATTAGAGTAGTAGGAGCTCCAGCAGGGAGGAACCTATCCATCCATATCCACGTTTGCTCAGCCCAACTTCCTGTTAATTCTCTCCATAAGGGTTTGGTAGATATAGAGTAATAACCTAAAGCTGTAACTTCAATTTCCTTGATAATCCAACTCTCGTAATTAAAGTTATACTTAAGAAGTATACTAGTATTTTCCCCTAATGTAGGTACCGCTAACCAATACTCTCCTAATTCCTCAACGTACACAGCCACAGATCTATTTATAAAAGCTGAAGCTACTATCTTCTTCTCTGTGTCGTAAAGTATAGAGAAAAGATTTCCCCCAATTCCTTTAAGAGTTACTCCATCATATAGATATACGTCGTCGTTTCCAAAGAAAACTATATCCTCCCCTAAAGATATAATAGAATTAGGCGCAGCAGATCCTACTCCATCTAACTTAAGAGCTGGAAGAAAATACACAGTACCACCTACCCATACCATCTCCCAAATTGATCTTTCTTTTATCACATAAATCTTATCCCTAAACTGAATAATTGCAGTAAGCCAATCAGCGGTGTCTACAAGATCACTATACCCAGAACCAGTACCTGAGTGGTCTAAAGGATCTCCTGGAACACTCCACCTAAACCTAGTAGGACAAGCATTACCACTTTCTATAGTATACCCCATAAGGAGCATATTGCTATAAGTAGATAATTGCTTACAATAAAAGTCTGTTAAAGTAAACTGCCCAGAACCACTCCACTGGAGGACAGGATCTAGGCCATTGGTTAAAAAATAGACATCAGCACCACTACTAAGAAATGTTTGTGTAGATGAAAAGGCATAGTCTTGTGTACCAGTAAGAGGAAGTAATCTAGACACTGCAAAGGTATCAGGCCCTTCATTGGTTAAATCATCTACTACAGTAATAACTAAAGCTTCAACAGACTCAATTACAAAAGGTCC
>CAZULJ010000009.1:4193-15855 GCA_964621195.1 uncultured Candidatus Saccharibacteria bacterium | reverse complement strand
AATCATCTACTACAGTAATAACTAAAGCTTCAACAGACTCAATTACAAAAGGTCCGGGGTTAATAGCAGAGCTCGTTATAATAGTATCCCCTTCAACAAACCCATCAGTTACAAAAGAGCCTGTACTTCTAGTTATAGTATGGTCAATAGCAAATGTAGCAGTTATATCCCCAGACAATACATCTTCATCTACAGGATTTCTTTTTATAACCTCTCCAGTGGAATCTATATACTCATAGATCCATTTATCTGTTACTAGAAGGGTATACTCCGAGCCATCATATTTATAGAAAGAATCTATAAACATAGGAATCCCTTCTAAAGATGCAAAGGAACGCATTCCTACATCTTTTTTAAGCAACCCCTCATGATGGCGCATTCCGTAAATCCTAGGGTTCTCCTTATCCATCAAGAGCATAGGATCCTTGGATACGTTCAAACCACCAGTGAGTTCTAAGATAGGATATGGTTGCATCTTCATGCTAGTATCACCTTATACACTGCACCTACTCCATCGTATTTCCAATACTCTCCTCTTTGTACTGGAACAAACCCTGCATTGTAGGTAGAGAAAGCAGCTCTCATAGTATTAGCACTAGTAGTACCTGAATAGAAGATTCCATAACCACCTGTTACTACTATTATACAATCAGTTAACTCAGGGCCTCGCTGTACTCCTGTAGATGCTGGTATTAATTGACTAAAGCCTTTCTTTGCTACGAACAGCACTACAGTTTCATCCGTAGCGTCTACTACAGTACCAACAACATCCATAATAGATGCAGATACTATATTAGCTATCACAAAGGGTCCAGGGTTATCTACATTGGTAGTAAATATAACTTCTCCAACACTAAACCCCTCGTCAATAAAAGATCCTGAAGCTCTTATTAATCTGTTGTCCTCCTCCTGGAATGTAAGGTCTAGGATTCCAGAACTTTTATAAATAAGCCCATCTAGCTTATTACCCTCAGCACCTACATACACTCCTCCTATACTCCCTTCTAGAGTAAAAGGCTGTTTTATAACTTGATCAGCTTTATCCAAGTGTAAATACTGCGGATGGTCATCTGCATCAAGGTCTACTAAATCTCCATGGATCCTAGTTAAAGGAATCCATTCTGTACCATTATAGCCTTTTAGTATTTCAAGCTCTATATCATAAGCTATACCCCCAGATTTAATAATAGATAAAGCATTTATCTGAGCTGTAGTACCAACAAAAACAACAGAGCATAACCCTGGCTTGTGAAGCTGTGTACTAGGATCCTTAAAGTTATGCTCTAGTTCTTCCCTTTCTCTTTTCCCTACTTTTATATCCCTGATAGCATCATCCCCAGTACTTCCTTGGGATCCATCAGTAGGAAGAGATTCAAATGCATCGTCCCAATCCATTAGTTTATATCCATTTTTTTTATAGTTACGTAAAGAATACTTGCTGTTACTCGAACGAAATTTCCTGTAATAAGTTGAAACATATAAGTATCAGGTTCAGGATAAACTCTCCAGTATTCTCCTGCCTTTATAGGGGTAACAAGTCCAGCGTATCTTCCATGATATTGTTCAGCAGTAGTTCCTCTTTTAGTAGTAGGAGGGCTAACAGTTCCAACAGATATGTTTAACATAGCAGATAATTTGTTATTCATATACCCATCAGGATCTTGTATTAGCATTCCAACAGCACTAACAAAACAATCTTTAGCTTCAGGTCCATAAGTAGTATTAATAGCGTACGTTCCTCCCCATGATCCAAAGCCTTCTCTCATCTTATACAACACAGCCTTGCTAGCTATATGGTCTGTTATAGTACCTTGAACTACAAGCACAGTAGGGGTAAGAGTAGTAATTCTAAAAGGCCCAAGATTTAAGGCATTAGAGGACCAAATAGTATCATTAAGAGCAAATCCATCTGCTATGAAAGAACCTCCGTCATGCCTTCTTATTTCTGTTCCAGCAAAGCTCAAATCAACCATAGCTGTATTTACTAAAAATCTAGAATTAAGACCAGAGTACAAAGTTGTTATATCAACATTATTTATAAGGACTCCAGCACCTAAACCTAGATCTTCTGTAATTATCTGTCCTGCTTTATCTAGATTAAAATACTGTGTATGATCATCTTCAGATAATCCTCCAAGAACAGAATGGGAAGCATCAAGTAGAGTCCATACTCCTGAAGTGTATACTTTAAGCCCTTTAAGTTCTGTATCATAAGCAACACATCCTTCTGTAGGACTAGCTAAAGCTGCTATCTCTGCTGTAGTACCTATGAACAATATAGTACATAATCCAGCTTTGTGGAAGGGTCGGGTTCCAGCCTTAAAATTATGCTCAAGCTCTCCTCTTTCACTAAGCCTCAATTTGAGTTCTCTAAGATGCTTAGCGCCGTATTTTCTCTCATCTCCTCTAAGAGGAGTATTTGAGTAGTTATTATCCCATAAAGCCATTATACTCCTCCAATTTTATCTACTACAAACTTAGTAATAGTAAATCCTGCACGGCCTGTGACTTTCCAATAATAGCCTTTAGGAACTATAAAGGTTATACCTACATAACCAGAGTAGTCATTCTTGCATCTATATAAAGATGCTGCCTTTATATCAGGAGTTGAGGTCAACCCAATATAACCAAGTACAAGAGGTATTACAGCCTCTCCACCTGGAAGGTTAACATACCCATTAGCCATCACAATACAATCCTGGGTTTCAGGACCATAAACAGTTTCCATTACATATCCTGTTTCTATATCCCCAAACCCATCCACCCAAGTAGGCATAGCTCCTATAAGTAGCCTATCCTGTACTATATCTCTTCCATCAAGCTTTACTCCTTCAGCTAAAGTTATATCCTGTAGAAGAGTTTGGCCTTCCTTTCTAAGATGGAGGTATTGTGGATGGTCATCCACTACAACTAACTCTTCATCCTCATAATAATCAGTAAGATTTTGTAACCCAGAATGCTGGGAAGATACCTCTATCCACTCATCCCCATGGTACACCATAAGAGCCTTTTCATCAGTATCATAAGCCACACATCCCTCTACAGCATCTAAAGCAGCTATATTTAAAGTAGTACCTACATATACAACAGAGCAAAGACCTGCCTTATGATAAGGCACATATCCAAGCATAAAATTATGCTCAGTCTCATCCCTTTCTACAATAGCTTTCTGTGTATCAACTATTCTATGAGGCCCATAAGTAGCTGCTGATATAGCATCATCAACATCAGCCTCAGGAAGAGCCTCGAAATCCTCATCCCAGGTGTAAACCATTACAGGCATTACTTACCTCTATAAAAAGGATCATTCCAATACTCCCCTTTGTAAGTACTTTCTATCTCAAAGGGTCTTGCTATAAAAGTTCTATCAGGTCTTTCTAGCTCTTCTTTTATAGAACCTGCTAAAAGCTCTCTAGCTCTATGCACCCAATCAGAGGGAGCAGAAGACTCTAGAATTGATGAGGCTATCTCAACGCTTAGATGGGTTATAGCAGGATCTATGTTTCTATAAGGTAACTCTTCCGTATCTAAGGTTAAAGCAGCTGGCCATTGGCTATACTGGATGTATAAAGGTTTAGCCTCATCAGGGATTCTAAATAACTCGATGTAGAAACCCCTTTGGGTATACCACTTAGGTCTACCATATCCACTTATCTCAGTGTAAGGGATAGAATCATCAAGCTTTGCTGGAGATACATACTCAAGCTTCCTACTGTTAGTACCATCCATGTATCTTATAGAATAGATATCCTTAGGCCTGGTAAGCAAGAGATCAGTTTCTATATGATAAAGCTTTTGATTCTCAACAGTAAACGCATTAGTAGTATCTAAAACTATAAGGTCGTCAAAATCCTTAGCCATTGCTATGTATCTTAACG
Source organism: uncultured Candidatus Saccharibacteria bacterium (assembly GCA_964621195.1). Lineage (GTDB taxonomy): Bacteria > Patescibacteriota > Dojkabacteria > SC72 > SC72 > UBA5209. The sequence continues at coordinate 11,977 of CAZULJ010000009.1, read as the reverse complement.
CTTCGTTTATAGCTTCTTCAACTGCTAAGGTAGTTCTTCCATCACTAGCATTTAAACGAAGAAACACCTTCCTTTTGGTCTCTCCAAAGTTCATTAGTTTCCTCCTCTAGCCTGGGCTATAACCTTCTCAAGCAGTACTCTTTGCCCTTCTATAACAGCTCTAGCTTTAGCTCCTAAGGCTGAAGGATCTCCAAGAAAGCTTGCTATCTGGGCCCACATAGCAGCGTTATCAGACTCTTCAAATACCGCCCAGCATATTCCAGTAGCTACTCCCACTATATACTGGTCATGGTGGGAGAAAGGAATAGGTGTATCAGCGTTAGTAAGTAGCGCAGGATATCTAGTATAGCTTATAGTTAGACTTTTGTTAATAGCGGGAGTACCCTTAAAGAAAAGGTTTTGGCCAAATATAGACCAAAATCTAACTTTGGTTAAGACGGGCACTATAGTATCCCAAACATCGTAGGATATAAAGCCTAGTTTAAAACCATCTGTATTGTTATAAATGCGAATTATATCTAAAAGATGCGTAGCAATGGCCCCGGTCAGAGAGGTAAGGATAATCCTACTGTCACCGCCGGGGAGAGTGACATCAACCTCTTCTGACATCTCAGGAGGTTCAAAAGTTAACGAGGCCATTGCTACGGCATAATTGATTGCAGCGTTAGCTACTAGAACAGCTACAGCATCATTCCTAGCTATCCCAGTAAGTACCAATGTCCTGACTTCTCCAAAAGTAGCCATTTATTATACCTTAGAGAAAAGATAAGGGAGGAAGTAAATACCTCCCTATCACTCATTGACCTTTGCGTCTTTTTGCTATCTCCACAGCCTGGCGCATCCTTTCATACTGCGGGGATTTTTTGGCTCTAACTTTTCCTCCGAAAACCACATCACCAAACTCTGAAAGAGTTCCTGATTCTGTTTGGTTAACGGGGGGATTAGAGGAAACCCTTTGCTTAGCTATCTCTTTAGCTTGGGGCCTTTCCTTTCCTACGTATTCTCCTCCACCAGACTGTGCCTTTCTTTCAGCAGGGGTGAGGCTTTGCCATTCGAGATATCTTTCCCTACTGACAAGCTTCCCGTTGATTCTGTACTCTTTCTCAGCCATAAGGCCTCCTTACACCAGACCTATAGCTATAAAGCTCACTTCACCAACATCCACATCATCTGCTACCTCTGCAGCAGGGACCTGGAATGCTGTTCCTGTTCCAGCTACCTCAAGAGTACCCCCAGCAGACTTCATGAGGGTATTGTTGGCATCAGCTTCCCCTGTGCTTGCTATAACATTCACAGGAGTGAAAGCCTTAAAGGCCTTGGCAGTAGCATCCCACTTTACCAAGTAACCGTTATCACTTACACCATCTACTACCACTGCAAGCAGTGTATCGAACTGGCCGGTGATATCTGTTACCTCAACCTTTGTAGAGTTATAGTTGGTAATATCAGCCTTACCAACCATAAACTTCAAGGGCTTAAAAACCTTAAAGGCTCTCGGGTAAATCTTTGTTATGGTACATGCATAAGCAGCCATTTCTACCTCCTATGCATCCACTTCTTCCCACAGGAAGCCAAAGATGAAGGCTGCTGTAGTAGCAGTGAGGGTATAGGTGAGTATAGACCTTCCAGCAGGCAGAACAATCTGCCCACCAAGCTTGGCTATCTGAGGCCCAGCACCTTGCCAGGTGGTTATGGCACCTGTACCATACGTTGAGATTGGCTTCACAAGCACGGGAGTGCCAATCGTAGCCCCATCATCAACTAGAGCTATTGATCCTCCAGCACCATAACGGCAAGCTCTAGGAGCTATTGCTCCGACCATCCCAGTGTCAGGAGCCTCCATAAGACCAAGGACTCCTTCATCTGAGGCGATTACACCCAGAGCCCAGGAGAATTCCCTCACAATAATGAGTTTCTTACTCCCACTGGGGTTACACAACCCAAGGCCTGTCCAGGTGGTAGCGAGAGCTGCCGTAGTAGCCACTGGAGCCTGGTTGGAAGCCATAAAAAGCCTTCCAGCTCTTGCAGCAGCGGCGTACTCTCCATGGATGGCATCGCTAAATGCTACACCATCCTGGGAACCTTGCTGATCCACAATTGCGCCATTAGGAGCAACAAGGCCTTTACGTACTTGAATCTCTGAAAACTGTGGCATCTTGGTTCCTCCTAATAACCCGGGATTTTCAGGTTGATTATACTGTACTCAGTGGTTACATTAACCCTGAGTACCTGACCGCAGATGAGCTGGCCAAACCCAGTGTTGGGAGTTCCCTCAGTAAGAGCCGGAGGAGCAACTGCTCCATCAGCTGAAGCTGAAGGCACGCAGGTGTTTCCTATAACCAAGGTTCCTTCTGTAAGGATTGGGCAAGGGCCTTTTACCTGGTTCCAGAAGTAGTACCCTGCCTTTACAGCTATGGGAGGTACTCCTGCTATCCCAGCAGTGGGAGGCGAAGGATGGATAATCAGTCCATCCTGGGGATGCCTTATAAGAGAGGCTTCAGCATTGGATGCAGTGGCTACTCTTATAGCATCGTAAAGCTCGATGTAACCTGAGGCTCCAGACTCTATTGCAGCATGCCCTCGGATCTTGTACATATGGCCTATGCCTGTATTCTTGTTGATATACAGGTATCCATCCTTATAAAGATCCTTAGAAGCTGCAGTAGCGCCAAGGGTTACATAAATACGCTTCTGGCCTATAGCCGTATCAGCTACCACACACTCAGCATGGTTAGCTTCAGGCACAGGACTCTGCACAAGCTTAGCTACAGCAAGAGCAACAGCTCCAGCCCTGGCATAGGCGAAGACTCTTCCATCGTCCAGAACCCTCAAGGTTCCAATACGATGCTTTGCAACTGCGCTTTCTTCAAAGAGGCCCTGGTTAAAGAACCTTCCTCCAAAAGCATTTTCAACATAGTTTCCTACCATCTTCTTTCTCCTTTCACGGATTTCTTTACATCTACGCCGCTATCCCAGTGAGAACCTTCTGGACAATCGGTCTATCGGTTATCATGTTCATCACACAGACGATCTGGGCGACTTTGTCTTTAGGCTGGTCAGGAATCTCCTTCCATTCAGTCATCTCCATGAAATAGCTTTCATCGCATACCAACTTGAGGTAGTTGGAGTTGATGAAATACATATTCCCTGCAGGAGCTGACGGACACCACATGATAGGCTTCCCTTTGAACATGATGGTCTCAAAACCAGCATCTCCCATCTTCTTGTCCTGAAGCACTTTGAGGTCAAGACAAGTGTCTTCATAAAGCTCGAAGGAGGCCTGGTCAGTCACGATGGCTATGTCCTTTATCTCGGAACGGCTGTATTTAATACAGTCGTTGAGGCAGGTTCTCATATCCGAGGCAAGGTATACAGCGGCTGCTCCACTCGAGGTTTTCTGCTGGTTTCTCCACCATGCATAGGTTGCCCTGTCGAGGCCATGGAGGATTCCAGTGGTTGGTGTGGATGAGATGATATTCTGTATCCCATTAGGCTCTTTAGCTCCAGAACCATCTGAGAACATAACCCTTTCAAACTCTTCCCACAAGGCACGCTCAGCAGCTTCAAGCTTAGTGGTTACCAGTTTGATAGCAGCAGCTTTTCCTTGATTCTGCTGTTCGTCCTGGAACCAGCGCATGATGGTTACTGAGACGTACTTCCAACTCTCTTTAGCCATGGTAATGAGCTCACCATCCAGCATAGGCACAGTGTCTCCCTTACTGATCCATCGAACGGATTCATTGTTTCCATAATTGAGAGGAATCTCAATCTCCCGATGGCCTGTTACATTCTCAATCCTTCCTTTCTCCCTCAACCAGAAGATGAAAGGGGTTTTAAGGAAGGCCTGTTCTGTAGCCTTCGTCCTGCGATATGCCCAGGTCGAAGTAAACAGGGTATCAATAGTTTCACTCCAAGTTACCGACATTTTTGGTTACCTCTTAAGCTTTTTTCTTTTCCCCCATAACCTTTTCCCAAGCCATCTCAGCTGCATCTTTCAGAGTATCTGCTTTAGCAGGCTCTTGAGCAGCTCCACGAGATATCCCAGGACGGTCTCCGAAAGAACCCCGGGGTGGAAGACCTAGCATCTTCTCTGTTCGAGTTCTTGGCTCTTTATCGTCTCCGTTTGCGCCCTTCGCTAGTTTTAAATCTCCTAACTCTGCTTTAGCAAGCTTAAAGGCTCTCTCCATAGTAATGTTAGGAGTTTCCTGAGCAATCTCGTACATTCTTTGCTCATAGAGGTGAAAGTCCTCCTTGTGATTAAACTCAACTTTGTCTATCTCTCGCGCTATTTTTAAGGCCTCAATCTCAACTTTAAGAGTCTGGCCTTCCTCTTTAACAGCTCCGACGATAAGATTGATAAGCTCCCTGTTGGACATCTCGTCAACATCTTTCTCCAAAGATGCATCTTTAACAGGAGGAGAAGATTGTACACTCTTCTTTATATCCCCAAGAAGCTCATCTATATCTCCGTCACGACCACTACGTGAAATCCTTGACGCATTAGATTCAAGCTCATCTATTCGCTCAAGGAGTGCATCGTACTGCTCACGAGAGAGAATAATCTCTCCCTTATCATCGATAAGCTGTTTACCCTGTTCGCCTTCTTGCCCTGCACCTTCACCTTCTAAGTTTTTGAAATCTTCGCCACCATCGCCCATATTAGGCCTCCTTTGATTTGTTGAGAGCTATATGGTGGGGAAGGTCTCTAAGAGCTGCTGCTAAAGCTCGCTCTATATCCCTTCGCGTCCATACACCCTCGAATTCTACTTTTGCTCTTCCTTCGCTGTCCAGCTCAACCTTTACAAACTTCATTACAAAGCCTCCTGTACTCTTGCTTCCCATAGGCCATCTTGGCGTTTGTAAGGATTCCCAAGAATAGCACGTCCTACTGATTTCAAAGGCTTCTGGGCTTTATCCAAAGCTCCGTTAGTAGGGTTACCTTTCTTGAAGACTATGACATTCTCTGTTATAACAAGCTCTTCGCTTATATAAAGGAGAACAACATCCTCTACAAAGAGGCCAACTGTTTTCACATTAGACATCTCGCTTCAACTCCTTGCTCTTTACAGAGCTTTCTATAATGCTGCTTGGACTCAACGTAGACGGGCCCATTGGGGAAATCTTCGTTGAGATGAGGTCGAAACCAATCCCTACTAAGGGTTGATTGAATACATAGACGTATCTCGCGCCCTCCACAGGATGGGCATTGGGAATTGTGTCTGTCATCTACCTTCCTCATTTCTTCATATTTATTTTTGCATCCTTGGCACTCATACTCATATATTGGCATAATCTTCCTCTTCTATTAACCCTATATCTTCATAAGCATCTATGTCCTTTGTCTTACACCTAGGGCATGTTATATAGAACTTTTTACTCTTCCACTTGTGTAAGCATTTCATACACTTGTATATGTAGAGAGGAGCATCTTCCTTCATTGCTTTGCCTCAAAGCGTTTTTTAAAGCTATCAAACTCCTCAGGTTTATCAGGACTTGATCCTGCCCTTCCTCCTGCTGAACCTCTACCTTGGTTTGTTGCTCCGGTAAGGGGCATAGGCTGACGTGATGCAGCAAGGAGTTTAGGATCCACCCCAGGAGGTGCTTGCATAAGTCCTGGGATTCTAGGATCCACAGATCCATAAGCATCAAGGAGGATTTGCCTAAGACCAATTTGATCCACAAGCATATCTCCGTTGAATTTCATAAAAAGATCATTAGCCATTTGAACCTTAACGGCTCTGTTCATAGGCATACCACTATCTATATCAAGAGAGAGGAAAAACTCTCCTTTAAGCTGCTCCCCTGTGTAAGATACCCATCCTGGAATACCATCTGGACCTACAACTCTTATTACCCTTTCTGTATTCCAGAATTTAAAGAGATATTGGTTCCACTTACGAATTATTTTTAGGAGAACATCTCCTACTATGTCTCTTCTCTCTGCAATCCTTTGTTCAAAGGCTTGGGCTACTGTCATTGTCTCTGTAGCTGATCTAGGAGAACCTGTTTGGTAATCTCCAAGCTCATTGCTTGAGAAGCCCAAAGATTCTTTCATAGCGGCATTACATGCCATAGCTGCTGGTTGGAGTTCCATAGGTATATGAGGTTGGAGGGCCATAACCACTTGTGAGAGTGGAAGGTCTCCTTTTATACCTACTCCTATGCCTACATTTCCACTAAGAAACTTTTGTAACTCTGTCTCATCAATGGATTCTAGTTTATAGAGAAACTTTAAAAGAGCAATAGCTCTATGCGCTTGAGCTTGGGTTGTTATAGTGTTGAGTTCTTTCTGCTGGGCCTGGAGGATATCAGCGTCTGAGATTCCGTATATGTACTCAGGATCAGGGTTGAAGGTGATGCACTCGTAAGGTAGACCTTCTATTTGGAGAGCATCTACCTCATCTAATATTATTGTGTTCTCGCAAATAGTGTAAAGCCTTCCTTCTATGTAATCCCTTACCTCATAGAGTTCACAATACATGGCCGTGTCAGACTTATCTATCGAAGGCTTGTAAGGATCGCTGGACTTTTTAAGATTATAAGCTGTCAGAGTACCTTTGAGTTCTGAAGTGTGTTTATACTTCTGGTCTTGTTTAACATCCTCTAGAGGACGAACTATCCTGTGAGCTATCCATGGGAGGTAGGAGAAATCCTCAGACCCCCAAGGAACTATTATATCCTCAGGTGCTACTCGTAATGCCCAAGGCATTCCAGGCTTTACTGTTTCATTATACTCAATTCTCCTTCCATCCTTTCTAGAATGCTGGGTAACAGTAGCTCCATCATCATCTATGGATTGTTCTGGCATGTAGCCAAATTCGCTATCGAAGCCTAATTTGATAGGTCCAATGCCACAAAGGAAGGCATCCAAGCAGGATTTTTTAAGAGTTTGTTTTATCATAGTCTCCCTAATGAGCATATTATCAATAGCTTCTACAACCCTAGCATGGGCTACCAAACCAGGATGGGAGGCTGTAGCTGTTATCCTAGGGGAGTTGAAATAAACTCTAGGGATAAGCATTCTTCCATAGCTGAAGATTTTGTTAACCGGAAGGATATTCTCATCCCATTTGTTTCTGTACATGTTTCTATAAGCCTTCCAGTTGTTATAGGAGGAAAAGGTTTTTCTAAATTCTTCCCCTTTCTTTATCCTATGTGTCCATTCTGTTGCTTTATCACTCATGGGAGATCCTTTAGCTTTTTTATAGTTCCTTCTTTAGAGAGGAGATCGGCGAAGTCTTTAGGCATTGTGAATTTCTTCCCATCTGCTTCCACAAGACTAATCCTAGGAGGTTCAAGGCCTGAGAGCTTTATCTGCTCTGTGTAACGCTTGTGGTAGTCTACTATAGCATTCTCATCTCCGTATGCCCGACTCATGTGGTACTTCAAGCTCTTGTATGCTTTTGAAAGCCTTCCTTCTGTATCTGCTGCACTGAATTCTCCTAAGGATTTCTTTGTACCGGCTGCTTTGGATAAGGAATGAACAACCTCTTTGCTTACTGGATAGGCTGTATCATCATCAAGGATTATATAACGGAGGTCTCCTTTACCTTTTGTAATATACTTAATAGTTTTCCCTTTGAATTCTGTTCCTGCAAGATCTTTCCAAGCACTGCTTAGCTCTCTCTTTATAGCTTTGGAAGCACTCTTAAGAGGAGCTCCAATCATTTTGTCTTTCACTCCTGCCTCCGCTTCGTCATTGTAAAGAGTAGAGCCTAAGCCTAAGGCACCTGCTAGGCCCAATAAGCGAATCCATTTATAGTCTTTCCCATAACGATCTCTTC
>CAZULJ010000009.1:0-4093 GCA_964621195.1 uncultured Candidatus Saccharibacteria bacterium | reverse complement strand
CCTGCTAGGCCCAATAAGCGAATCCATTTATAGTCTTTCCCATAACGATCTCTTCCTACATCTCTTATACCTGTTAAGTCACCCATACCTCTGCTTTCTGAAGTTATTGCTTTAACAGCATCTCTTAAATCTTCTATGGTATAATGACCGGGCCCACCCATGAATTCTCTAGTTTCTTTTCTTACAACTTCTTTATCTTCTCTAGAAACATTTGAATGCTTGGGTTTATAAGTGTTAACTATATGAAGATCTCCAGGATCTCCGCTATGCTTGAGAGTATAGCGTTTGTTAAAATCGGTTATCTCCTTAGGAGGCTTTTCGTTATAAGATAACTGCTTCTTATGCCTTACCACTATATCAATATCACTAGGGTTTGGCTTTCCAGAAGCGTAAGATCCAAAGAGATACATCCTCTTGACAGAAGGATGAGCAGCTATTTCTTCTATCTTGGGCCCTAGCTTCTTTGCTAATTCCTTACGCATAGGAGTAGTAGCTAGTTTCTCAATCCTTTCTCTAGCTATTCTAGCTGCGGCTTCTTTAATCTTTGGCATCACACCATCTCTTGAATTGGCCTATTTGCATCTCTACGCCTTCTCCAATATCTCTACGGTATTGGACGTCTTTGTGGATTACTATATTGTTTATAGTTCTATAAACCCTATTGCGGCATTCTCCTATTGATATACCCCTAGCAGTTACACATCCTATGACTCCATCAACTCCTGCCATCAGTTGGGTCTTTCCATTCCTCATGACATCCGAGAGCCATACATGCCTCCTTGCTTGGGGATCCTCAAGATTAAGCACTTGTATCCCCTTCCACTGCTCAGCTCCTTTATGGGAGGGATAAGGGGCCACAGAGAGGCGCACTGCTATGGCATATTCGTTTCTATACTCTACGTTCTTTACAAGGTCACCTCCTCCAGAGGCAACATGGAATAGAAAATCAAATAATGGCATCTTGAGAAGTTCAGTCCAAGCTTGGATAGCGTCATAACCAAACCTAGTGGTAAATTCTAAGAAGTAGGCATCATTCCCAGAGAGAATGCAGTTAACATCTATAGGCCCTACATAGCCTGCTTTTTCTAGAAGAGGTTCTAGAGGCTTCAAAGCCATCTCTGTAAGCCTATCTCCTTGGGAAGGAATAACTATATTCCCCATACATCCTGTCTGTGGGCCTTTGTCTCCTTCCATAAGGCGCTTACGCTCGAAGGTGTGGTTGAAGGGTTTTATAAACTCTTTACCATTGAACCACCCCTCTGTGCTTATCTCTACGCCTTTGATCATCTCTTGGACTATACAAGGAATGAGCTTATCTCCCCATTGGCCTACAATGGTTTTTAAAGAACGATTCTCATCATCCCCACTAACAAGAGTAAGATCAACAGTCTTGTTTCCAAGAGGCTTTATAACCTTAGGGTGTACGCTTTGGGCCAACAAAGTGTTTATCTGCTCTACAGTAGTGCATTTAACACTATCTGCTTCTTTTACCTTTGTAAGCTTTTCAATAACCTTTGTGCCATAGTCTCTGTCAAGCTCTAGCTTGTCATTAAGGAGGCCTCCTCCAAGCACCAAGTGGCCTGCTTTGGAGAACTCCTCACAAAGCATTCCGAGGCCTACCATATCAGCTAGGACAAGATCATAAGCCTTATCCTTTACCCTTGTAGGCCTATCTATAACCCTTGGCCTTTCATAACCTTTCAAAGAACCTTTGGCCTTGCTGTCCTGGATATAGATATCTACCCCATGACCTTCTTCAGCAAGCCTTATCGCTAGGGGTACTCCATCTCCTTGTTTGCTTAGGATTAAAACTTTTGGCATCTATCGCTCCTTTAAGGTTTATCTTTAGTAGAGGTAGTTTTTATCCACTTGAGCAAGGTGCCCAGTACCTCCTGAGTTTTTCTTAATTCCTCCTAGGATAGCTTCGAAGGTTCTGACGAATTTTTTCATCTCTTTAGGTTTTGGTTCTATCCTAGGCCTTTTATAGTTCTCTCTGAGATATTCAAATTTCTTAAGGCCTAACATTGCAAGACCTGTAGCAATAACAAGATTGTCACTACTACCAGCCATCTTTCCATCTTCATTTTCTTCAAAGCTTTTCATCTCTGTAACAGTTTGACTTCCATAGAGCTTAATATCTCCAAGCATCTCTTGGCTTAAGCCTACCATAGCATGCTTGGTTATCTGGGAGTTGTTCCATCCATAAGAGGGTGGAGTTGTAGCTGTCCCATATTTCCTTTTATAAAGACGCTCTGTAGGGTAATGCTCCTTTACATAAGGGATAACAGCAGCGCCATGGTTGTTTGCTTCTATAACTAAGAAGGCTTTATTGTAGAGCTCTCCAAGCTTGCATATAAGCTGCCCATAGAGGTAAGGATTAACACGATTGTTGAAGAACTCAAACACTTGCTCGAAGGTCTCTACGCAGAACACTTGCATTGCTGCATCATCATTCCCTGTACCTCCTGAAGGATCTCCACCTATTATATAAGAGTATCCAGCCTTAGGATGGCCTGAGAGGTGCATAGCATAAAGGCCTTCAAAGGTTGTATGTTTCCAATCTTTATTAGGCGTAAGCTCAGCGTTTGGGAATATAGATCCTCCTGTGCTTTGAAAACACTCCTCGGGCTCTGAGGGATACTCCTGCTGCATCAAGGCGATGTCCTCTCGGAGCTCTCTAAGCTTTACCTCATACCACCACATCTGCTTGTCTATGAGGTCTTTGGGGATTTCCTTGCCTTTGTACCATTCTATGAGTCTTTGCTGCACCTCCATCAAGTAGCTGTTGTACTTTGGTGTATCAGGCTTCCAGTGAAGCTTCTCTATAGGAAGTTCTAAGGAATACTCCTCATCAGCGTACCAAGGGTAGAACATCCTTGTATAGCCCATGTTATCAGCGTTCTTCCAAAGGAAGTAGAAATCGTTATTCCTTCCATTACCTGTACTCTCAATGTAGATCCTTCCACTCCCAGGCACGGCTTGGAATAAGCCTGCAAAGTGTACCTGGGGATTATCCCAGAAGGCATACTCAGAGCAATGTAGGTCGGTTATAGTATCCCCTCGTCCAAAGGCTTTCGCACCAGCTGTGCCTATGTAGAAAGAGGATTCCATCTTTGGGAAGAACATCTCCGAGCGACTGTGTCTTCCAAAGATAGGCTTTGGACCTTTTATATGTCTAAGGTAATAGTCTACCTTGTCCAAAAGCTTTTGCGTAGCATGACTCTCATGACTAACACAAACTGCTCTAGAGCCTTCCCTTCCCAAACAGCGCACAGCGAGCTTAGCAAGGATTGCAGAGGAGAATCCCTTCTGCCTAGCCTTCGCCACAAGGATTCTTGTCTTACCATTAGGATTGTCAAAGTTGTCAAAGAACTTTTGTGCTTTGTTAAGAACAAAGGGAACCTTAGCTCCTTCTTTGTTCTGTACAAAGAACATCTTCTCTATTGCAATACATTCATTATTCATTACATGCGACATCCCCATTGAGGATTTGCATTACGACGTCCTCAGCAGTAATGTTGTTTATAACAGTGCCTTTTTCTCCTTTGTATTTCCCATTAGCCTTAAGCCACTTATCTGCTGCTGATAAGTTTACATTCGGATCTGAACTGTCCAACCCATTTCTTATTACACCAACAGTTTTACTAAATAAAGCCTCAAATTCTTGTTGTACCCCATCTAACAATTGTTGGCGCACTTGTATTACATCCTTATGATGTAAAATACGATAAACAGAATTAACAGTATAATCAGTAAGTGTAGCTATCTGCGCATTACTAAGCCCCTGCAAATGCAATTCAACTACTCTTCTCCACGCCAATGGTATTGGCTCATATTGATTTGTGGAACGTTTAGTAATAAAAGGTTGTTGAGATTGCGTGAGCGCATCCATTAAATTGGCCCTTCCTCTGGTAATAATTTAGTAACGGTTGGTGGAGGAAGCAACGTAAATGTATTATAAAGCAACATAAATTCTAGATTTACCCCACCACACATTTTATACCCCCAACCCAAATAATAAACTGAACAGTTTTGAGGATTTGCTCATTTTGATTTGCCTATTCAAATTCTTTTGGGTGAGAAATTTCTTTCT
>CAZULJ010000008.1:20497-26024 GCA_964621195.1 uncultured Candidatus Saccharibacteria bacterium | reverse complement strand
AAGGTATACTACTCTTTAAGATATTTTCTGTTTTTTAATTGATCTGGTAAGCATTGCTGTTTAGACTTTTTACCCTCTAAATCATGATCATATTCATATCCTTTTCCATACCCAATTTCTTTCATGAGTTTTGTTTCTGCATTCCTAAAATGCATAGGTACAGGTAGGTTACCGTATTTTTCAATATCTTCTTTTATCTTAATCTCTGCCATATATGCGCTGTTGTCTTTCGGTGCATTCGAAAGATATATTGCTAGTTGTACTAAGAAAACTTGGCACTCAGGCATACCTAGTTTATGACAGGATTCATATACACTGTTTGCGAGAATTAATGCTTGTGGATCAGAATTACCAACATCCTCACTTGCAAATCGAAGTAATCTTCTTGCAACATACAAGGGGTCCTCACCTGCAGAAAGCATTCTTACGACCCAGTAGCTTGCAGCATCAGGGTTGCTTGATCTCATAGATTTATGTATTGCGGAGATGATGTTGTAATGCTCTTCTCCATTTTTGTCATAGTAAAGGGGTCTTTGTATTACTTTTTGTAAAGTATCTTCCGATATTTCTAGTTTCTCTTTATCCTTTTTATTCGCTTCTGCAAGTGTTACTGCCATCTCTAGGATATTTATGGAGGATCGAATATCTCCATTTGATAGCTTTGCAAGAATCTGCAAGGCCTTCTTGCTTAGTACTAAATCAGGGTATTCCTTCTTTTGAATATCAGATATTAAGTTCTCAATATCCTCCTCTGTTTGTTGATTAAAAACAAAAACTTTTGTTCTGGACAGTAGAGCGCTATTAATACTAAAGGAGGGATTTTCAGTTGTTGCTCCAATTAGTATTATTATCCCCTTCTCTACATATGGCAAAAGTGCATCCTGTTGAGCTTTATTCCACCTGTGGATCTCATCTAAGAAAAGTATTGTCTTTTTGTTGTATTGCTGATTTGCAATTGCAATCTTAATTACTTTCCTTAATGCATCTTTACCACTGGCAACTGCTTGCATTTTGTAGAAGTCATAGTAAAGATTTTGGGAGATTATATATGCTAATGTGGTCTTACCAGTTCCTGGTGGTCCCCAAAAAATCATAGAGGGTATTCTGCCTGATTCTAGAAATTTTCTAATTGGACCATTTTCACCAACAAGATGCGCTTGACCAACAAATTGGTCTAATGTTGATGGTCTATATTTTGATGCTAACGGCTCGTATACTGACATGTATACCCTATTGTACACTTTCGGTTAGAAAATGGAATAGCTAATTACTAGAAGGTATACTGGTATACCTCTTGCGTGCCCACTGATATCTTTCTTCCTTTTTTGTTTTTTAGTTTTCCCCTATATACAAAGACTTTTGTATTTTCTTTGAGCTCTTTTCCGAACTTATCTTCTAAGATATCTAATACATCCTGAGGTAAGCAGCAATACAATACGTTGTATTTGCTTAAATCTGCTTTAAAGAAGCTCTCCTCTTTTAGGTCTATCTTTTTATTGAAAGGGAAGAGAAAGAGTTTTTTAATTTTTACAAGTATTAAAAGCACTGGACTTATTTCATATCCTACGGAGTTACATTTATACATTTTGTAAGTTTCAAATACCATCCTACCATCTCCGCTACCAAGGTCTGCAAAGCTTGAATTATCTTTCAGATCAAACAGCTTTATTATATCCTTTGCGATCTTTTTGGGTGTTGTGTAGAAAGGTGTAAGGAAGTTGAGAAGAAGTGATACACCATATGCTGCAAACAGCATTATTACCAAAAGAACTATTGCGAGTGCTAATCCATTTGGCATGTGAGATAATATGGTAGAAAAAGTTATATATACATATATATGATAGACGGTATTTTACTAATAGACAAGGAGGTGGGTATTACATCTTACGATGTGATAAGAAGATTAAAGAAAGTTCTTGAAAAGGGACAAAAGATTGGTCATGCAGGGTCATTGGATCCTTTTGCAGAGGGTTTACTGATAATATTACTTGGGCGTGGGACCAAGTTTATGGATACTTTTCATACCTTAAAAAAGAGATATATTCTTGATGGCTGTTTTGGTTTTGCAACAGATACTCAAGATATTACGGGAGAGAGAATTGAGGAGAATTTTGAAAGAAGACCTACTCTCTCTGAGATCAAGGAGGAGATTAATAGGAATTTTCTTGGTGAGATATCGCAAACTCCACCAATATTCTCAGCAAAGAGAGTTAATGGTATGAGAGCATATGATCTTGCAAGAAAGGGAGAAATGGTAAATCTTGATCCAAAGATTGTTAATATTTTTGAGTTTAATGTTAAAGAGTACGATTATCCTAATATTAAGTGTGATATTGTATGTTCCTCCGGTACATATATTAGGACTTTAATGCACGATTTGGGAAAAAATTTGGGGTGTTTTGGTACAGCGAAAGGATTGAGAAGAGAGGGTATTGGTCCATTTGATGTAAAGGACTCTGTTCTTTCTGGAGAGATATCTTCAACTTCTGTTGAAAAGAAGATTGTTGCTTTAGATAAAGTTAGGGAATTAATACTATGAACAAGGGAAGATTGTATATCGTAGGGACTCCAATTGGTAATCTTGGTGATATCACCGTAAGGGCAATTGAAATATTAAAGAGTGTCCCTTTTATACTTGCCGAAGACACTAGAGAAAGTATTAAGCTTCTAAGGAAGTACTCCATTGATACTCAACTTATCTCTTACAGGGACCAAAATCATGATCGTATGTTTGAAAAGGTTTTAGAAAAGCTTGATATGGGGATTAACCTTGCTTTGATATCTGACTGTGGTACGCCTTTGATTAGTGATCCCGGGTTTAAGTTAGTTAGAGATTTAAGGGCAAAGGGATATATTGTTGAAAGTATTCCTGGGCCTTCTGCATTGATAGCGGCTTTATCGATTAGTGGTTTGCCTACTGATAGGTTTTCGTTTTTGGGATTTCTACCTAAATCTTCTAAAAAGAGAAAAGAAATTTTAGATATGTATATTACTCTTGGTTCTACAATTGTTGTGTATGAGTCCCCACAGAGAGTGGTTCGTTTACTAGAAGAAGTATTAGGTATTTCCTCTTCAGTTGATATTGTTCTTGCAAAAGATCTTACGAAAATGAGAGAGGAGATACTTAGTGGAAAGCCAGATGAACTACACAAGATATTGTTAGGAAGAGATTTCGAAAAGAACCCCCATGGTGAGTTTGTTGTTCTAATTTCCCCTACTTTGAAAAAAGAGTAGTATAGTTTTGATCAGAGACTTCTTCCATCTTTTCAGGGGTAACACCTTTTATCTCTGCAGCTACTTTTATAATTTCTTTAACTAAAGAGGGCCTCCCATATCTTTTAGGTGCTTTTTTGTTTTTTCTAACGCTTTGAGTTGGTAGAAACGGTCCATCTGTTTCAAAGAGGATTCTTTCTAATGGGACACTCTTTAATACTTGTCTAACATTCTCTCCACTTGGATATGTAATTATTGCGTTAAAACCTATGTAAAATCCTAGATTGAGAATATCCTCTATCATATGTATATCTCCTGTATAGCTATGAAAAGAGCCCCTAACATTTCCTTTTCCTTCTTGTGCAAG
The DNA here is from genome assembly GCA_964621195.1 of uncultured Candidatus Saccharibacteria bacterium. GTDB lineage: Bacteria > Patescibacteriota > Dojkabacteria > SC72 > SC72 > UBA5209. The sequence continues at coordinate 22,444 of CAZULJ010000008.1, read as the reverse complement.
AATTTCTAATACATCCTTTGTACAGTCTATTCCTCCCAGTTTATCCCTTGAATGAATGCTCATAGGTAGATTGTTTTCTACTGCAAGTCTTGTTTGTATTCTAAGGGAATTTCTCTGTATTTCTTTTAATTCCTCTTTTATTGTTTGTGTGATGTTTAAGTATGTTTCCATTTCGAAATAATCTAAACCTGTTTCCCCTATTGCTGTTGTCTTACTCTTGTATTTGGAAAAGATATTTTCGAAATATTGAATCTGTTTTTTTGCATATTTGTACAGATCTATACCTTCTAGTTCTGTTCTCTCAGTAATTTCACCAAATATTGTAGGATGAAGACCTAAGGCTAAATCTGCAGTGTTTGGAAATATACCATTGATTTTTTCTACAATCTCTATTGTTTCTATGTAGTCTGAGGGGTCTGTTGTTTGTACAAGAATTTTCTTACCTCCATCTTTTATGAATTCCTCAATATCGGAGAGATAGTTTTCTTTTAGAGGGTGCATTGCTAAATGAATATGGGAGTCATGCATGTTGGTATTCTAGCATAGAAGATGTTGTATAATGTAGGGGTTGTAAATTTTTGTTACTAATGTGATACAATATCTTTTGCGATGAAAAATAATTGGTATGTTAATTGGTTGGTGGTAATTACTGTAGTTTTGTTTATCTCTGCATCGAGTCTATTTTTTGTATCTATACAAGACTCTTTAGGATTTACAAAATGTGCATATGGAGACGTTGTTGTAGATAATGGTAAGAACTGTATATGCGATAGTAAGGGGAAAGTTGTTTGTGAGGATAATTCTGAGAATTCAACTTCAGTAAGAGCCGAAGAGTTTAATACCCAAAATCTTAGTTATTCATACGACTACCTTAATCTGCTTGATGTTGGTGGAGGCTTCGTTCAGGAGGTTCGCTTTGTAAATATCTCTCAGGTAGGTAACTCCTTAAGAGTTGTGTTAGAAAAGAAAAGTCTTTGTAATGCGGATAACTTTGTTGCTCCCCAGGTTGGTTTTTACAAGTTAGAAGGTAGCAGGATGATTTTTACAATAGCTAGTAATCTTGTAGACTCCTCTTTCAATATTCCATGTATTAGTGAGTCTTCTTTTGAGATATCTAGTATGCCGGTAGAGTATAGCGAAGATTTTAATATCTACTATCAAGACGAATTAGGTTCACTTATTCCTTCTGGTAACTGCTCATACGAGGGTTTTCTTCGCAATGATGGTGATGTATACAACTCTAATGATGGTTGTAACCTCTGTTCCTGTAAATTAGGTCAGAATATCTGCGAGAAAGAGCCTAAGTGCTTACAGTAATCCCACATAGAGTCCTAGTATGCATAGGAAGAGTGTAAACAACCAGAATCTCATTGTTACTTTGTACTGGGGCCATCCAACTGCCTGAAAGTGGTGATGTAATGGTGCAATCTTAAAGACCCTCCTCTTAAGGAATTTCATACTTAATATCTGTATTGCACTTGATCCCATAATTATCCAAGTCATAGCTGTCATGAGGAAGTATGCTGGTAAATTGTTTGTTACCAATCCTATGAAGAATATTGAGAAGGCAATTGGCATTGCTCCCGGTCCCCCATTCCAGAATCTTGCTGGTGGGATATTAAAGTAAAGATCTACAACCTGAACTCCTAGAAGTATAGCTAAGAACGGCAAAAACTCATACTTCCCTTGTACTAAAAGAAGGGTTGAAAGTGATGCTGTAATAATTGTAAATATACCCATCATAAGGCCATCTAACCCATCTGTTAATTCTCCTGAATATATTGCAAATTGACCTACTATTGATGCAAGTACTAGTACTGCTGGTGATACCGAGATAGTTAAAATGCTAAGAAGAGAGAGCTCTGTGAATTGGCCAGTTCTGCTTAGTAGATACATTACTCCAAGGTTAAGCAGTATTGCGATGGAGAGTTTTCCTAATCTCCATTC
>CAZULJ010000008.1:0-20397 GCA_964621195.1 uncultured Candidatus Saccharibacteria bacterium | reverse complement strand
ACATTACTCCAAGGTTAAGCAGTATTGCGATGGAGAGTTTTCCTAATCTCCATTCGAAGGTCTCTTGCATAGCTTTCATCTTTGGGTTGTCCTTAAAACCATTTGTAAAGATAGCTACATCTATGAAACCCCAGAATCCAAAGAGTATGAATCCGATTAGTAATACTTGTAATATTGGTGTAATCGGTACAAAAAGATATGTTATAAAAGGTACTACAATCCATATTAATATCCCTCCCATATTTGGTGTTCCATTTGTTTGAGTGCTGTTCATTATTCTCATAAATCTAGAGTTTGTACCCTCTCCGGACCCTAATTTTGTCTTCTTAAGGCCACTTACCTGATTGAATTTGTATAGTATTCCAATCATTAAAGGTGCAAAGAGGATAGATGCTAATGTGGAAATTAATAGATAGTTAAGACTTTCTTTTAATACCTCTAACATATATGTAGATGTACAATTTATTTAGCTATTATCTCAATTTCTTTTTGGTATTTCCAGATCATTTACAATACCCAAAAAGATATCTGTCCAAAGTGGTACTACGGTTGGGGATGCGTATGGACTTGTCTTTGGTTCTTCCAGTCTTACCAGCATTATCATTTTTGCATCATCGGCTGGTGCAAATCCTACAAAGGTAGTTATTGTTTTCTTCTCTTCATATCCTGGCCCATCCTTTTTTGCTACCTGTGCCGTTCCCGTTTTGCCTGCAATGTAATACTCTTGTAAAAGCGCTATCTCTCTGTCGTTAATACCTCCATCTTCAATAACGTGGGACATCATTTCTGCTACCTGATCGGCAACATCCTTTGATATTGGTTCTGAAAGTACCTGTGGTTCGTATTCGATTATCTCTTTCTCATCGGAGATCTCTGAGATTATGAAGGGTCTCATTCTTGTACCATGATTAGCTAGTGTACTTATGGCAGATACAATTTGAAGTGGCGTTGCTGAGATGCCTTGTCCGTATGATGCAGTTATAATGTCGAGTCTTGTCCATTGTGAAAAGGGTTTTAGATAGCTTGTTGCCTCTTCTTGTAGCCCTATCCCGATAAATTCTCCAATACCAAATTCCTTTAGTTTCGAGTAGTAATATTTAGAGTCAATCTTTAGTGCAGTTTGTGCGATACATGGGTTGTTTGAGTTTTTTAGCATCTCTGCCAAATTTTGAACGCCGTCCGGAGCTAAGTCCCAAGTGCTAATTTTTCTACCTTTAAGATCTTCATACCCTGTTGCTGTGTAAAGATCTAGGTATCCAGTCGCATCATTACAGGTATATGTATCATCTACAGCTTTTGACTCTAGGGCTAGGGCAACGGTGATTGGTTTTTGTACTGAACCATATTCATATACATCCGCAACACCTAAGTTCTTAAATATCCAAGGATCTGATGTTCTCCAATATTCATTTGGATTGTATGTTGGATAGTTAGCCATGGAGATTATCTCGCCTGTGGATGGATTCATAATTATTACAGTACCACTCTTTGCTCCTGTTCTCTCTACTCCTTCCTTGAGATATTTTTCAACCTTGTTCTGTATGGAAGGTTGTATTGTTAACTTAATATCTTTACCTGATCTAGGTAGCACAGGTTCATATTCAGCTGTTAATATTGTGTTGCCACTAGAATCTTTCTCCTCGTAGGTATACCCTTCCCTTCCCGTAATGTCTCCAAAGTAAAAACCTTCTATGCCATATTGGCCAAGATCTTCTCCTTCAGAGTCTTTGCCCATAAAGCCAATGACGTGTGATGATAGCTCTGCATTGGGATATATTCTTTTTACATCTTTTTCAAAATACAATCCAAAACCACTTCTATCAATGTTTTCATCTCCAAAGATATTTTCATTTTGGAGTGCAACCTTCTTTTCGTTATCTACTCCTTTAGCAAGAACTGCGTATACAAAATCGTCTGTTATCTTTTCGGATATCACACTGTTCTCTACTGCAAGTACTGAAGATACTGTTGCTACAAATTTCTCTTTTTGGTTAAAAAAGATCTCCCTCTCCTTTGGATCCTGGCTTAAGGTGGCATATATATTCCATATCGGTTGATCAACTGCTAGGACAGTACCATCACTGGCCCGGATTATTCCTCTTTCCGCAGTATGTTTATTACTGTCTTCATACTGTTGCTTTGCCATGAGTTGAAATTTTTCTGACTCTAGTACTTGCCATCTAAAGGCTTGTACTAAAATAGTAATACCCATCAGGGTGATGAGAAAGATTACTAGGTTATAGTTATTTTTCTGAATGTTTGAAAAAAGGGAATCGTTTTTTCCTTTTTTATGTGTTCCTGAATGTAAATTTGATAGTTTACTCATTGTTCATATTTGCAACAAGAGTTGTATCTTCTATATATACAACTGTTTGTTGTTTCTCTTGAGTGATATCTAGTTTCTTCTCTGAAAGATTCTCTATTACTTTTATCGAGCTATTTTTTGCAATCTCTTCTGATATACTCCTATTCTCTTCTATTAAATGCTCTTTCTCTGTATTAAGTGCTTGTAGTTTAACCCCAAGAGGTGTTAGTACTGAGTTCATAACTAACTGAGATACGCCAAAAAGTAGAAGGGAGACAAGAAAGCCTTTTATTACAATATTTGTCCTAGGTGTTCTAGTAGTATTCATTTGGGCAGTAAGTAGATTTTAAATTTTTACTAAGGTTCTTAACTTTGCAGATGCGGATCTAGGGTTCTCCTCTATCTCTTTGTCGGTTGGGGCAATAACATTTTCGTAAAGAAGAACCCCTTTCCCGCTATCTACAGTATTGTTAAAAAATTCTTTAACAATACGATCTTCAAGAGAATGGAAAGTAATCACAGATAACCTTCCATTCTTGTTTAAGATCTCAAAGGAATTGTCTAAGCCAATCTTAAGGCTATTAAGTTCATCATTCACCGCAATTCGCAGGGCCTGAAAGACCCTGCGAGATGGGTTCTTAGAACTTTGATGAGCTGCCGGCACAACTCTATAGACAAGTCTTGTAAGATCTCCAACAGTATTTATATCCGTAATCTTTTTCTTAATTTCAGAAGCTATTCTTCTTGCAAATCTCTCTTCTCCATATACGGTAAAGAGTCTAGTTAATTCTTTTTCAGGTAATACAACGAGTAGATCTTTTGCTTTTACTCCTAGATTTTCATCCATTCTCATATCTAGGGGCTCTTCATTTTCTAGATAGCTAAACCCTCTGTTATATGACTCCTCAAGCTGTCTGGAAGAGAGTCCAAGATCCATTAAAATTCCATCTGCTTTTCTATTGTATTTGGATACCAACTCCCTAATTTTAGAGAAGTTACTTCTCTCTATTTTCCAATTCTCCCCTATCTTTCCGTTGTAGAAGTCATTTACAAAATCGATAGCATGTTGATCCTGATCTATACTTACAAGTAGTCCGTTCTCATCTAGCTTCTGATATATCTCAAAACTGTGTCCACCGTCTCCTAGTGTGCAATCAATATAGAAGCCCGAAGGATTTATCTGTAATGAGTCTAATGTTTCATTTAGTAGTACTGGTACATGTATTTTTTGCATTACTGATTTGGATTCATCTTACTTAGTTCATTTGCAATCTCTTCTCCATTTGATTTGAGATATTTCAATCTCTCATCCCACTTCTCTCTATCCCATATCTCTATCCAGTTAACCAGCCCTATAAAAACGACATCCTGTTTTAAGGATGCATGTTCAAAGAGTGCTTCTGGCACAAGGAATCTCCCCTGTTTATCTATGGAAACTTCTGTTGCACCACCAACGAGAAACCTACTTGTATCACGGATATTTTTATTTATAAAAGAGCCATTCACAACCTCTCCTGCAATTTTGCTCCACATCTGCTTGTTAACAAGTATCAATGAATCCTCATATCCCCTTGTTAATATTATTTCCTCCCCTAATTCATCTCTAAATTTCTTTGGAAGTGATACCCTTTTCTTTTCCCCGATTTTGCTTCTGTACTCTCCTATTATCATATTTATATGTATATCATCTTTCACCACTTTTTACCACTTCTTGCCACTAATGTATCACGGTGGGTTATTGTGGTCAAGAGTTAAATACTACAAGGTTGTTCTTATTGCTCGGAATACTATTGGATAAAGACAATTGTAAAAATCTCTACGTTGCTATGTATGTGTCTGATAGGAAAAAGAGAAGTGTTATTTAGTATAATGGTGTAGGAAATAGCTTTTCAGCGTATAAATTGAAAATATTCTGGTTATATGTTCATATATAGATATATAAAAATAGCAATAAGATAAATGAGAATTACTTTAAAAGAAATTCGGATTACTTACCCTGATTTAGAAATAAGAAATTACAATGAGGATATATATTTTGAGAATATAAATCACGATTCCCGTATTAATCTCCCTAATGCACTCTTTGTTCCTATTGTTGGGGAGAAGTTTGATGGTCATGATTTTGTTAAGAATGCATTTAATAACGGTTGTACAGTTTCACTAGTTCAGAGAGACCACATAGAAGAATTGGCAGAGAGTAAGGAGCCACTGATCATTGTAGAGGACATCTTAGAGGGTCTCAGTCTAATCGTACGGTTAATTAGAAGCAAAATTACCTCTCCCGTGATAGCTATTACAGGTAGTACGGGTAAGACTACTACAAGAGAGATGTTGAGTACTGTTCTTTCTACAAAGGGAGAGGTATTAAGTTCTGACAGAAACTTTAATACTTTGTGGGGTAATGCCCAAATACTTTGTACATACAGTAATCAAGAGTATGTTGTATTAGAGTTTGGAATGGATAGGAAGGGAGAGATTATGGAACAGTGTATCGCTATAGAGCCAGATATGGGTATTTTGCTAAATGTGGGATATGTTCATGCAATGCAACTAGGTGGTATAGAGAAGGTATACTTAGCTAAAAGAGAATTAGCAGAGTATTTAGCTAAGGAGAATAAACCAACCTTTTTTAATGTTGATGATGAATGGTTGAAAAGGATTCCTGAATTAAAAAATTCTAATCTCAGGTCTTTTAGTATAAAGAATGATGCTTTCGCAAGGGGTGAGAATATCTCAGTTACACCAAATGGGACGAGCTTTGATTTACTATTTGATAATCAGAAATTCACTGTTAAACTTAGCATTTTAGGTGAAGGTTATGTGTACAATGCTCTTGGAGCTTTTCTGATATCTAATCTTTTAAAATTTACCCCAGAAGAGTTTGTTAATGCAGTTGAGAAATATCAAGGCTTTAAGGGAAGGTTTGAATTAATAGAGATAAATGAGAGAGTGACCTTTATCAATGACGCTTACAATGCAAATCCAACCTCTATGAAGATGTCTTTAGAGACCTTTGATAGAATCTGGGGCAATGTTAATGATGTAAAAAAGATACTTGTGTTGGGTGATATGAAGGAGTTGGGTGATGTTACTCAGAATAAGCATAGGGAGTTAGGTGAATTTGTTAGCGAAATGGAAGTAGATCATGTGTTTTATATTGGAGAGTACTATGAAGACTTTGGTTATGGAGAAAGAGTCGATAATGTGGACCAATTGTATGAAAAGATTCTTGAGAGAATCTCTGATGGTAAAAAATATGTAGTACTTTTTAAGGCAAGTAACAGTATTGGTTTACAAGATGTAATAAGTAGATTTTAATCTACCCACTCTATATCGGCTCCAAGCTTCTGTAAGTTTTCTACAAAATGTGGATGAGCCCTTTTTATACTATCTGCATCTCTTATAACACTTTCTCCCTTTATTGTTAGGGCTACCATAAGGAGAGCTACGGTTGCTCTTATAATGTTTGGGGCATCTACAGTTGCAGGTCTTAGTTCTTTTCCTCCAAATACAATTACTCTATGAGGGTCACACATCACAATATGTGCGCCAAATTTTATCATCTCTGGAATCCAGAATAGTCCTCCCTCATATATTTTATTCCAAAACATAATGTTACCCTCAGCTCTTACGGCAAGAGCAAGCATTAGTGGTAGGAGATCTGCTGGGAAGTATGGCCAAGGAGCAGCTTCCACCTTTTGTAGTAAGTTCTTTGTATATGGATCTACGACTTTCAATTCTCCATTTCTTTTCGTATATGCAGTATCTTTGTCATAGAGGATACTTACACCAAATTTCTCAAATGTTCTGTTTATTAATGGAAAATGATGTGGTATTGCATTGTTTACTCTAACATCTCCTCCTGTCATAGCTCCTAATGCAAGCAAAGTTGTAATCTCATGGTGGTCAGAGGATACCGTGAACTCTGTTCCGTGTAGACTTTCTACCCCTGTTACAACTAGCGTGGAAGAACCAATTCCCTCTATTTTAGCTCCCATACTTACTAGGAAGTTGCAAAGATCTTGGACGTGTGGTTCTGAAGCTGCATTGACCATTACGGATTCTCCCTTCGCAAGTACAGCTGCCATTGCAAAATTTTCTGTTGTTGTTACAGACATGTAGTCTTGCCATAGTGAGCCACCCTGCAATCCTTCCCTCGCATCAATCTTTATTGAACCATTTGTGTCTACCTTCGCACCCAACTGTTTAAAAACCTCTAAGTGCGGATCTATCTCTCTTATTCCAAGTGAACAGCCTCCAATCTCCTCCTCTATTTCTAAATACTTATGCTTATGAAGTAATGGTGCAAGAATCAGTAGTGCACCTCTCATACCTAATGGGAAACCTTCCTCTCCAAAGGAATCGCAAAAGTTAGAGTTATCGATAGTTACTTCTTGTTTCTCTTTGTTCCATTCTACTTTTGATCCAAGATCTATCATTAAGGTTATTAATTTATCTATATCTGTTAATTCTGGAAAGTTATGGATAGTTACGGGGTCGTTGGTAAGTAGTGTTGCACATAGTATTGGTAGTGCAGAGTTCTTATTACCAGCTGGAGTTATCTCTCCACTTAATTTATTTCCTCCCCTTACTTTTAGGTTTGACATATATGTTGTTAATTAATGTTAATTTCGGTCTCTAAGTTTAACCCAGTATTCTTTTTAAAATCCTTTTGCATAGATTGTATGAAAGAGAAAATCTCACTAGCCGAAGCATCTCCATAGTTAGTAACTATTAAAGGATGGTGTATCCATGTTCCTACATCGCCATCTCTTTTGTTCTTCCAGCCTAGTTTCTCTAAGATATATGCCGTTGGTACTTTTACAATATCTGGATTGGGGGTTTCAAATTTTGGTAAGTTTGGAAATTTTGATTCTAGTTCTTTGTATTTATCAATCTTGATTTCTAAATTTTTGAATGTACTGCCACATGATCCATACAGATCTGTAGAAGGTAATTTCTCTTTTCGTATCTCTCGAACCGCTTCTAATACTCTCTTTAAGGTAATTTCTCCTGTTTCTAACTTCTCTTGTAATCCTGCATACTGTAAGTATTTCTCATCGACTTTTCCTTTGTACTTTTTTAATAGAAATGTGACACCAACTATTAGGGCGGAATCTTTTAACTCTTTCTTAAAAATACTCTCCCTATAACCAAAGTTACACTCTTTGTTTGTTAATATATATTCTTTGAAATCTTTTGTATTAAGTATTCTTACGCTATCTATGAAGTCTTTTACTTCTACACCATATGCTCCTATATTTTGTACTGGGCTTGCTCCCACTGTTCCTGGTATATCTATGAGATTTTGTAAACCTTCTAATCCATTCTCTATACTCCACTCTACAAAATCATTCCAGTGTGTACCAGAGGAAACATATATTAAAGATTCCTCTCCACTATCCTCTACAACCTCTATACCCTTGTTTCGGGTTAAGAGTATTGTTCCTTTGTAATCTTTTGTAAAGAGAGTATTTGAACATTCACCTAATATGAGAGATCTCTCTCTCAGTAGAATATTCTTTATTTCTTGTGAGAAGTATTCAGAGTCATTTTCTAATGTTACTACGGTGGAAGCTTTTACATCTACACGAAATGTGTTAAATGGTTTGATAGATATATTTTTCTCTATTTTCATTAATAAAAGTATACAAGAGCTATTCTTAAATTCAAGCCTGTAATGTTTAGCTAGGATATATTGGAAAAAATATCATCCAGCATTCTGTTTGTAGCATTAAGGGGAAATATTTCATCTATCTCGTCCAGTTTTACATCTCTTAACTTGATTTGTTCTTCAAAGAGAGATAGCTCCTTCAGAAGAGTTGTCTCTTCTAGGTGTTTCTCCTCTAAGATTTTAGCAGTACCGAGCTCCTCTAGTACTTTCGCATTTAGGTATTGCTCATTGTGTGTAACCCATGGTATTGGCACAAAGAGTGCGTTCTTCTTTAACACTCCTATCTCATATACAGTATTTGCTCCAGATCTCCCTAGGAATATGTCCATATTGTTTAAAACATATCCTATATTTTCTTGATCTATATATTTTCTTACAACTATGTTTTGTTTCTTTTCTTCTGTTAACTTGGAGGTTTGTGAAATTACTAAATCGTAATCTCTTAATTTCTGATTATCTCCTGTTTGTAAAATTATTCTATATTTTTCTAAAAGGGAATCTAACTCTGAGAGTACTTTCCTGTTTAAAGTGTGTGAACCGAGACTACCTCCCGATATATATATTACTTTCTGTGGACCCTTTTCTTTAAAAAGTTTTACAATCTCTTGATCTGTCTTAGGGGTTTCCTTCTTGAGAAAGATTGCCTTCCTTACATTGTTTCCAACATGTAATGCTTTCCCTTTACTAAAATGTTTAGTGGATGCTTTAAATGAAACATACACTCTTTTTGATAGATGTCCAACGATCTTGTTTGAGAGTCCTACTGTTGCAGTTTGTTCATGAAGAAAGATTGGTTTACCAAGGATCCAAGAAACAATGCATACAGGTACTGATACAAAACCTCCAGTAGAGATCACCAAGTCTGGTTTCTCGCTAAGAAGAATTTTTATCGAATCAAGGAATCCAAGTATTGTTCTTAGTAACAAGAGTATTGTGTTAAGTGATATTGCTCTTTGTAATTTCCCCGCTCTTATATATATCGTCTTGAATCCTTTTCCTTTCATCTGCTTCTGCTCTAGGGATCCACTATCTTTCTCCCCTTCCATTCCCAGATCTCCACCCACATAGATTATGTTTTCAATGGGTATCATATACATATCGAGCATTGCATCAATTAGTGCTTGAGCACTACTTAGGTGTCCACCGCTTCCACCACCAGTTATTAATATCTTTTTGTTATGTATGTTTTGCATATCGACTGACATTTAAAAGAAGTCCAAAGGCCATCAATGTAACAATTGTACTAGATCCTCCGTAGGTAAGGAATGGTAGAGGGATTCCAGTCAAAGGTATTAGTCCAACATTTGCTGCCATATTGAAGAATGCTTGGCAGGTTAACCATATTGTAATACCAGTCGCCAACAGTTGTCCCTCCCTATCTATTGCATTTAGAGCTATTCTAAATCCTCTCCAAAGGAAAAATATCCATGAGAACACAATTATAGCTCCTCCCCACAGTCCTAGTTCTTCAAGTACTACTGCGAATATGGAATCTGTAAATGCAGTATTTTCTACTAAATATCCAAATCTTTGTCTTGATTGCCCAAAACCTTTACCCCAAAATCCCCCAGACCCTATTCCTATCAATATCTGTTGTATCTGATATCCACTACCTCTTGGGTCTGCAACTTCGCCAGTTAGTATGAGGTTAAGAAATGTTTGTACTCTACTTAATCTGTAAGGCTCTAATATTGCTGCTAAAATTCCAATTGGAATGAAAAGAAGCAAGACTCCTATGGAACCTACATTGTGAGCCTTATCTTTTCCAGAAACAAAGAACATTCCAAATGCTGTAACGCAGATTATCATTGTAGTACCTAGGTCTGGCTCCAGTAACACTAGTATCGCTACAGTTCCAAGTATTGCAAGGAATCCCAAAAGGTTGTTAAGAAATCCCTTCTTAAGTGCTTCTTCAAACTTTGTATAGTGGTAGTCTTTCTTTGCTAGCCAACTGGCTAGATACATAATGATGACGATTTTGGCAAACTCTGCAGGTTGTATTGGTGGTAATGGGCCAATCTGAAACCATCTTTTAGATCCATTTATTGCTTCTCCAAATATTAGCACTAGCGCTAATAGTACTATTGTTACAACAAGTGCAGGTAGCGCCAGCTTTAATATCTTCCTATAGTCAATTATGTAAAAGATGAATGCTGGGATACTACCTAATACTAGCCAAATTAATTGTGATTTTAAGAAATAGAATTGATCTTTGAATATCTGATTTGCTTGATATACGCTTGCATCATAGATCATGATTGCTCCGAAAATGGCCATTATCAAAAGGAACAAAAGTATGCCCTTGTCAGGGGCTTTTTTGTCGTTGTTTTCGGTTCTTCTTTTGGCTATTTTTCTCGACATTGTTCGTTTACTAATATACTATATATTGTAATATGAAACAAAAAAGTAACAGTATTCTATTGATTGTAGGTGGACCTGGAGGATCTGGTAGCTCCACTATATCAGAGATGCTTTCCAAACATTTCGCTATCCCTCGTATATATGCTGGTGATCTTTTTAGAAAAGAGGCAAAGAAGGAAGATATTGAATCTTTTGAAGAGTTCCTAGAAGATATTTCTGAAGGAGGAAATTCACTTGACCTAGAAATTGACTCTTTACTCAGAGAGTATGCCAAGAGGGGCAATGTCCTTATAGAGAGTAAGGTATTTGGTGCTATCGCAAAAATAGAAGGTATTGAACATACAGCATCAATATGGCTTGATTGTGATCTGGATACAAGAGTTAGAAGACATCTTAGTAAGGAGAAGAAAAAAAGTTGGAATCCATTTCGTAAGTTTTTGCTAAGGAGAGATTTGAAAAAAAGATATGGAATTGATAGGGAGAAGTATATGAGATTGTATGGAGTGAAGTATGAGAAGCCAAGTGAGTATTACGATATTGTTTTGGATACCTCAAAGCTAAATGAGGAGGAGACTTTTAATTTAATTTTAGAGAAATTGAAAGATGGAGGATACATTAAACAGTAATGGTGTGAATCCTGCTAACGATGATAACGTTAGTAATCCTGGAATTGACCCAACAGAGCATATCCCCCCTGTTAAAGCTGTTAGTAGTAGTGATGGGAATCCAGAGGATCTTGAGAGTAGATGGTTAAGATGGAAATGCTTGAATTGTGGCTATCTCTATGAAGGTGTGCATGAGTTAAAGAAATGTCCAAGATGTGGAAATGAAAATCCTGATCTTTTTGAGGATGCTGCATAGGTTATGGGAAGTATCAAAAGTTTAACAAAGAAAATTAGTAAGTTTTGTGAAGCACGTGGTTGGTCTCATTCTAATCCTACTGGTCTTTTGACTGCGACATTTTCTGAGTTAGGTGAATTAGCAGAGCACTATCAATGGCAAAAGGAGTTTAAAGAATTTAGCGAGGAAGAGAAGAAAGAGATCTCATATGAGTTTGTAGATGTACTTTGGTATCTTTTCCGGCTTGCGGAGAAATCTGGTATAGATATTGAGAAGGGTTTCGAAGAGAAATTTCCGAAATTAGAAAAGAAGTTTCCAATTGGATGTAATCCTAAGCTTCAGCATGATCTTTACAGGAAGAGTGGGAAGAATCGTTTGTATGAGTGAGATATGCCGAGAGGGGGAATCGAACCCCCACTCTATTTCTAGAACGGGATTTTAAGTCCCGCGCGTCTGCCTGTTCCGCCATCTCGGCATAGATGGTGAATTTTAAGATAGTTTAGGCATATTTGCAAGTTGTCTTAGTAAATCACAATCCCTGTATATCCAAGGTATGCCCATTTACTTAGTAATGTACTTGGAGTATATGTTCTTCTTCCTCTCCAGGGGTCATTTGTATATATTGTTTGTGGAGATTCCGGTTTACCTACATATCCAACAATAACTTCTGAATGCATGCCTTTGTATCCTGTATACCCTCCCGGCAATTCGAAAGCACCATATGGTTGTGAGTATCCATTGTATACGTAGAGTAATACTGGATTGCCATTCTTAACCTCCTGTAGTGCACTTGTAAGGTTCCATCCACTCTTAATACTGTTACTTACTCCTCTTGAGGAAATATATGAGGATATTGGTCCTGAATGGACTCCATATCCATTTATCCATTTTGAGTTTGGATTCTGCGGCTCTTCAGGTAATGCTATTCCAATAAAATTTTTAATGTCACTTTCAGAACTTGAAATACCTTTGTATGCCAGTACCATTCTGGTTGCTGCAAGATTACAAGTGAAGGACTCACTTTGGTAATATTGGGGAACATTGAGTAGTACTGTCTCATACTTTGTCGTAAAAGAGGTTGATATTGTTGTATTTGAGTTGAATCCATATATTGATACAACTTCTGGTGCTACAGAGATTGTGTACTTTGTTCCATATGAGAGAGTACTTTCAATTGTGTAATATACAGTATTGTTTTTCCAAGAGAATGTACCATTAACATTTGGTAGTATACTCCAGTTATTTTCTACACTCTCTTTGTTTACTGGTTGATCGAATGTAAGGGATATTGTTTTTGTTGTGATAGAGATATCTTTTGCTCCATTCCATGGACTTGCACTACTTAATTTCACATATCCCGGAGTTTTAAATGCAATTACTATATCTTCCTCTATGTATCCACCGAGTGTATTCATTATGCCTTTGCCTATGGTTACGGTATATTCAGTATTTTTAGAAAATTCAGACTTAGGTGTGAATATTATCTGCTTCTTATCTTCCGAAAGTGTTATATCACCTTCAACGACAGGAGTTATGGAAACCTTTCCAGTAATACTAGATTCTAGTATTGGACTCTCAAAGGTTAATATTAGTGGCTCTTTATTCGATATATATGAGTTATCCCTATTAAACCCAGTTAATCCAGGAGCAGGTATTGTTCTAAAGGATATCTCTTTTATTAATTCTCTAGATTCTTGTGATATCTTTTGATATGTTTGTGTATTGTATTTGATAATATTTCTGTACAGAAGTATTTTGTACTCCGTACCCTGCTTTAGATTCAGGGGTACAATCTCTATCTTGTCTGTACTATCCCTCTTTACTTCGTATTCAACTAAGGGTTCAAAGACAGGTTCCCACTCTACAAATTGCTGATCTTTTGAATCAAGTTCGACAATGATTCCCTCATTGAGGGGGAAATTGTTAGTATCTGCACCTAAAACAACCTGTTCTATTGTTGGGGTACTAGGTGTGAAAAATTCTTGGCTGTTCTCATGTTTTTGTCCATTTGGGAATATTCTAGAGATACCTGTTGTATATATGACCACTTTCTGATCTGGAAGAAATGATTCTTTAGGTTGTACTGTAAAACTTGTAATCCAATTCGGGGTGTTAAATACATAGGTGTATGAGATATCTATTTCTGTTTCTGGTGAGATATGTATATCTAGTGCATCTTTATTCATTGGAACAGAGAAGGAGACAGTGATGCCACTTGCTTCTTCAAGTATTCCCTCTTCACTAGCTCCTCGGCTGTATACTTTGGGTTCTGCGAATACGGAGGCAGCTAGTAGAAGTATTATTATTGCTAATGATATTAAAAACTGAAGCCAAAAGAATACCTTTGCAAAACTTTTCTTAAACGAGAGAAGTATTAAAAAGATTATTACTGCTAGCAATATTATTAAATATGTTGAGGTTAGAACTATGAATTCCGTTGTTAGATATTTCTCGTATGGATATCCATTGATATATCCTACAATTGGGAATGCTAGGTATATTAACAGGACGAGGAGAGATATTGCTGCTATTGTGATTTTTCTTTTTAGCTTTCTCCTAAGTAGAAAGAACACAATCCCAAGTATTGTTATACCTCCTAAAAACAGTAAAAAGAGTATTCTGAATTCATAGCTCGGAAGGTAATTATTAATTTCTGTGAGCAGTTCTATTATTTGCATCCTCTTATAGTTTTACGATATCTCTATGTGCATTATCAAGTGAAATAAAGAGTACAGGGCCACTATCTATGCTGTATGACACGTTATATATATATTTAAGAGCTCCTTCAATATTTGGTCCCTCTTTATCAAACCAGTGAGGGTGTGTTACATATGTTACAACTTTTTTTTGAGTAGAGATACCTCCTGTATAGTTTGCTTTAAATCTCTCGATTAATTTTTCGGATGTATATGCCCATGAATCACCACCGTTGTTTGGATACTCCCAGAGGTTCATGTTAGGGTCTGAGGTAATATTTTGATTAGTACTATTTAATTGGTAAGGCTGTGTTGTAGTTTTTAGAGTCCATTCTCCTACCAATTGATTTCTTCCATGAACATAGTATGTTCTACCAGAGGTATCAAGGGTAAATTCCAAATCGTTTAGAACCTTAAGGTTTTCTTCATCGATAAACCAACCACCAGCTCTATACATTGTAGGCCTATTTAAACCGTTCTTTTCTAATTGTCTTATAGACCAATCAATTATCTTCATGTACTCATTGTATCCATATGTTGAGTTTGGCGTATCGTGGCCATCTCCAGTTGGACTCCCCCATGCAATACTGTTGTCAACCTCGACTCCTGCTGCAGACACAAGTCTGCTATACATATGTAAATGTAACCCTATTGATTCATTTCTTTCTTTTACCCACTTTGTAAGGTATGCAGCTCTTTCTTGATTAAGGTATATGTAAATATATGGATTAAAGAAGTGTGTCATTGGTGCATTGTATTTCGAGGAGATGCTTGCCATCTGATTTAGGTATTCTTCTTTTACATCAAAGCCTTCCCAGTCTATACTCCAAACAACATAAACAGGTTGGGATACATTGAATATTTTTGAATCGGAGTATACCGCTGAGCAGTTCTCAATATTTATTTGTATTCTATGCTCTCCCTCTTCTAAATCCTCCACAGGTATTGATACTGAGTTTGAGAGATCTGTTTCTAACTTTGTATCATCAAGAAGGTATTCTACAGTTAGATCTTCTGTTTCTGGGAGATCAAGTTTTAGTTCTATTATTTTCTCATTTACATAGTCAGACTTAATATACCAATCTCTAAGTAGAAGTACTTTCTCTAATTCATTAGAAATTTCGTCTTCATAGTTTTGGCATATTTCTGCTGTATCACCCTTTACCTCTGGAACTTTTTTTACTTCCTTTTCTTTTGTGAAAAGTAAGACGGTACCAGTAAGAAGAAAAGCAATGATTAATATGGTTGTAAGGGCAATATTGTTATTTCTTACCATATATAATTATACCATTTTGCGATGGAATACTATAGGGTGGAGGGCTAACGATAGGATAACTAAGAAATTTAGTACTAATGCAGTATAAATATTCGAATTCGGTTGTATAAGCAACAAAGGTAAGAATATTAGTGATGTTGAAAGAAGGAACTGTTCCAATGGATATTTTCCCATTTGAGCAATTGAATTGAAAATCCTGCTGTCTGGGTATCTTTTAAACATATACAAAACTAATGAAATATATCCTACTCCATATGTAAGAAACAGAACTGATGGGGGCCATCTATGCCAATTGGAGAGGTTAAAGATGTTTAGTATAACTATTAAGCTTGCAGAGAGTTGCAAAGAAATTAAAAGATTCATTTTCGAAGGATATTGAGAAAGTAAAATGCCAAACAGATATATCGGGAGGTACATAAGAATTGGGAATCTATGTAGATTTGAGTATCCCCAAACATTTTCAATGAATATCTGTAATGTGGGTGTAAATGAAAGATCTGTTGTTAAAAGGTACAGGATATTACCTATTATAAATGAAAAGATTGCAAGCAGAATTAATATTATACCTTTCCCTTGTAGTTTTTTAAGTGTCTTTTTAAGTAATATTGTTAGTATTGTAAAGATAGCAAGGGATATCAGGAATTCTGCAAATTCAGGAGGATTAATTAAAAAAAGTATCTCAAAAGTATTTTGAAGAGAGAATTCTTTGTAGTATGTTAAGGTGACAAGTAAAGAAATCGCTATATAGACGAGATATAGTTTAAAGGATCTTTCTAAAAGTTTTTTAATCGAGATCTCTCTACCTTCTTTTATTCTTAAACCAACAATATATGCGCTACAGAAGAGAAATACTGAAAAACATACTGTTGCTCCTATCGTTGTAAAGAAGTTCATTGTGTAGTTACTGCCTAGGTAGTAGACAGCGTTTACGTGCGTAATTGTCATGAAAAGAATTGCACTACCGCGAAGAAAATCAATGCTTTGATCTCTATTTAGCATTTTATGATTGTCTAATTAATGGAGGTGACGACGGGACTCGAACCCGTGATAGCGGTTTTGCAGACCGCGGCCTTAACCAGCTTGGCTACGTCACCCTACTCTCCAATGATATCCTTTACTTCTACTATTTCTAGTATGCTGTTTCTGGATCTGTTTTTGATAGAACTGCCACTAATAATAGCAATTTTATCGTTTAAATCCAACTCTCCGTATGAATATACGATTTCTACAGAGTGTTTTACTGTAGTGTCCCTATCCTTGGGGAAATTTTTTAGATAGTATGATTTTACACCTCTTAGTAAGGCATTCTGTCTTACTTGTGTAATATTGTCACAGATATCCCATATTGGAATATTTAACCTATGTCGTGAGAGGCTTCTTACTGTTTTTCCAGTTATTGATATAACTATTACTCCTTTAAGGGGAATTTTCTCTGATATATCAAACAAACTTCTACACAGTTCATCTGTTTCGATGCATGCATCTGTGTTACCTTGTACCTTTTGGGGTCTTAATACATTCTCTACCCTTAATGCTATGGAATTCATTGTCTTAACGGCCTCTTTAGGATATTTCCCAGTAGAGGTTTCTGCAGAAAGCATAATTGCATCTGCACCATCCATAATTGCGTTTGCAACATCACTTACCTCTGCTCTGGTTGGACGAATATTCTCTCTCATACTTTCTAACATTTGAGTTGCTACTATTACAGGTTTTCCAACGTTACGACATTTCATTACCATCTGTTTTTGATATATAGGGACTTCTTCAAGTGGCATTTCTACTCCCATATCTCCCCTTGCAACCATTATTCCATCTACTACTTGTAATATCTCATCAAAGTTTTCCAACCCTTCGGCATCTTCGATCTTTGCAATTAACTTACAATTTGTTTTTCCCATTGCTTCTCTAATCAATGCTACATCTTGTATGTTTCTGATAAAGGAGGCGGAAATTAAATCAAAGCCATTTTCTACAGCATATTTAATATCTCCTGCATCTTTCTCACTTAATGCTGGGAAATTAAGGTGTGTTCCAGGTATATTGACTGTCTTTTTAGGTTTCAAAATACCTCCTTTCTCAATTGTACAAAGTATTTCACTCCCCCTTATATCATCAACATTTAGTTGCATATTTCCATCATCAAGTAGAATCTTTGCATTTCTAGATATTTCTTCATGTAATGTTGGGTATGTAATTGCTAAAAATCTCTGTGGTAGCTCTCCTTGATATTTATATTGTTCTGATACAATGATAACGGTATCACCATCTTTGAGTTCCCTTTCGTTTGTAAATCCTGTAACACGGATCTTATGTCCTTTTGTATCAAGCATTACTGCTACTCTTGGTGAGAGCTTTCTTATCAATTGAGATACTCGTGCTAATTCTGCGAAGTCGGCAAAAGAGGCATTTATTCTTGCAACATCCATACCTTCTAAAATCATTTGTTTTAAGGTTTTCTCATCCCAAGATGATGGTCCTATTGTTGCTATTATTTTTGTTTTAGCGAATTCTTTCATTATTTTGGACAGTATATACACTTAATATACCTTAACAAAGAAGGTGTAAACAAGATTAGTAGTATCCTATATTTATTTAATCGGAAAATTATTGCAAAGAAAACTTTTATCAATGTAAAATGCTATTGAGATAACCTAAGGTATTCAATATGATGAAAAAGTTCTTTCTGAATTTAATTCAATTTATGTTGGTTTCCTACTTTGTTCTTAATATTGTTAGTGGTATTGCCTTGCCCTCTAACTGGTTATACTTCATTGCTTCCATAGTAGTTCTTTCTATTGGCTTGTTGATGGTATCCCCTATTCTAGGTTTTCTCACGATAAAGGAGAATTTTATTACTTCTTTTCTAATGTCTACGATTATTTCCTTTGGTATGGTATTCCTTTTAGACCTGTTTATGACAGGATTCTATATAGAAGTATATACATTCGAAGGGCTTGATTTGGGAAATCTAGTTGTGAATAGCTTTGAAATGACACCTACTGTGATTGCCTTGATATCAGGGCTTCTTGCAGGTTTTGTTGGTACAATTCTTTCGACGCTTGAGAAAACATCTTAATATTGTATAATCGTCGTCATGGACTCAACACTACAAAATATACTTTTTTATGCACAGATAGTTGTATCTGTTCTTGTTGTTATTTTTGTATTACTTCAGAACAGGGCTGAGGGTTTGGGTAAGATGTTTGGAGGTGGTGGTGAGGTCTTTAGAACCAAGAGAGGTTTTGAAAAGTTCCTTTACTATACAACGATATTTCTTACTATTGCTCTAGTCGCAATCTCCTTGGTCTTAGTTAAGTATTCTTAAACTAGTTATAAATGGGTAAAAAGGATAATAGCTTCGAAAAAGGCAGTAAGAAGATGCTCTCAATGAAGGAGGCTTTTCAGTTAGTAAAACCCTCCTCTGCAGGTATTAAGGTCGGTGTTAATGATAGTAATAAAAGATCATTGAGGGATTGGTTATGGAATTATCCAGAGCGTCTCTCAAACTTTTTTAGCAAGAGTTCACCACTTAGTTTTATACTCGTTTTCGCTTTGTTAGGTTTTGCAACTTTTGGCTTTTTAAGAAGTAATGCTTTTGCAGATGTATTTGAGATGAAGAACTCCCAGGTTTTTGTGGAGGGAAATGTTGGTGCAATTTCAACATTTAACCCCCTTTTTATATCTCAAAACTCTGTTGATAGTGATATACAAGCACTTGTATTTGAGAAGTTTGTTGATATTACTAGTGATGGCTCTCCAAAGCCTAATATTGCAAAAGAATGGGTAGTATCAAAGGATGGTAAAACATATGATTTTTCAATATCCTTGAATCACAAATGGCAGGATGGTGAGAAATTAACAGTAGATGATGTAATCTTTACTTTTGAAACTGCGAAAACTCTTTCAAAAGATCACGGTTATGATACCGTAGGTTCCTCATTGGTAGATGTAAAGATTGATAGAATATCCGATGATAAGTTAAGATTCACACTACCAGAGAGTAATGCTACCTTCTTTGAAGCAATCTCCGTATACATTGTCCCTAAGCATATATTAGAAAGTGTACCTGTTTCAGATATTCCATTTAATTCTTTCGCACGATATCCTTTGGGCTCTGGTGCATACAGTGTATATAGATCAGAACCTAATGTTGTTTACCTTAAAGCTTCAAAATATTACTGGGTTACTCCTAAAATTGATACCTTCGTGTATAGGCTATACTCTGATTATGATGCCCTTGAAGCTGCATTTAGAAACGGAATTTTAGATGCAATGGGTGGTGTTGATTCAGATAGTATGTCTTTTTCAAAGGAGTATTCTGGTTACAATGAGTATGAGATTACTCTTCATCCACGTATTAGAATGATATTTTTTAATACGAGAAAAGAGAAGCTTGAGAACAAAGATGTAAGAATTGGGTTGAGTTATTTGCTTAACAAGCAGGAGCTTCTATCAAAGGCAAATATCTCTGGTGTTTTAGCTGATGGCCCTATTGCTCAAACATCATGGGCATACAACAAAGATATCTCAAAGTATGATTACAATGTAGCAAAGGCTGCTGAGTATCTTCTAAATGCTGGGTATACAAAGAATGAAAGTAGCGGTTATTTTGAAAGTAGTGATAAAAAGATTTTGAGTTTTACACTGAGTTACTACAAAAATGACTTCAACGAAAAGCTTGCAAATGTTGTAAAGGATCTACTTAGATCTGAGGGAGTAGTTCTTAACTTAGAGCCACTTTCATATACACAGCTTACACAAGAGATTGTTGCAACAAGAGATTTTGAATTACTTATGTATGAAATTGTCACGACTGTTGATCCTGACCAGTACAATCTATGGCACTCTCTTAAAAGTAACTATCCAGATTTGAATCTCTCAGGTTATAACTATGAGAGGGTAGATATTCTCCTTGAAGATGCAAGAAGAAGTGTTGAAAAGGATACTAGAACTGAGAAGTATATCCTTTTCCAGAAATATTTAACTCAAGATGTACCAGCCATATTCCTGTATCATCCAAATTATAGATATGTAGTAAAGGATTCTATAAAGATAGGGGATATTGAAAATATTACATTCCCACATCAAAGATTTGATGATATTGCATACTGGAGTATGTAATCTATGCCAAGAGGGGGATTTGAACCCCCACCCAATTGCTTGGACTACGTTCTGAACATAGCGTGTCTGCCAATTTCACCATCCTGGCTTGTGAGAATTCTATCATATTTGAAATGGTTAT
>CAZULJ010000007.1:0-27278 GCA_964621195.1 uncultured Candidatus Saccharibacteria bacterium | reverse complement strand
AGTTACCAAAACTACAGGCGCTTGCAAATTCGTAAGAAGATGTATAAGTGCTGACACCTGCCCAATGCCAGAAGGTTAAGAAAGTTTGTCAATCGTCTGTCAGATGCTCTTCGGAGCTCTGATGGTGAGGAAGCGGACGATCGAAGCCCTGGTCAATGGCGGCTGTAACTATAACGGTCCTAAGGTAGCGTAATACCTCGTCACTTAATTAGTGACTTGCATGAAAGGTGTAACGACTCTTCCACTGTCTCGACGGCGCGCTCGGTGAAATTGAAATGGCTGTGAAGATGCGGCCTACCCATACCAGGACAAAAAGACCCCGTGGAGCTTTACTGCAGCTTTGCATTGAAATAGGGCTTTGGATATAGAGAATAGGTGGGAGACTTTGAATCCGTCTCGTTAGGGATGGTGGAGTCAAAATATGGAATACCACTTTTTCAACGTTTTATTTCTAACCGCTTCCGTTATCCGGAAGTTGAACAGTGCATGGTGGGCAGTTTGACTGGGGCGGTTGCTTGCTAAAGAGTACCGCAAGCGCACAAAGGTCTCCTCAACCCGGATGGAAATCGGGTGGAGAGTGCATGAGCATAAGGAGGCTTTACTGTGAGGGAGACATCCCGATCAGTTACGAAAGTAGGTTCAAGTGACCCTTTCGCAGAATGTGGAATCGCGATTGTTTAACGGAGATAAGCTACCCCGGGGATAACAGGCTAGTGGTGCCCGATAGTTCATATTGACGGCACCGTTCGGCACCTCGATGTCGGCTCGTCACATCCTGGGGCTGGAGAAGGCCCCAAGGGTTCGACTGTTCGTCGATTAAAGTGGCACGTGAGCTGGGTTCAGACCGTCGTGAGCCAGGTCGGTCTCTATCCGGTATGGGCGTTGTATATTTGAGGGAGTTGACCCTTAGTACGAAAGGATCAGGGTGCGGTAACCTCTAGTGTACCAGTTGTACTACCAAGTGCATCGCTGGGTAGCTAAGTTGCTTTAGGATAAGTACTGAAAGCATATAAGTACGAAACCTTTCCCAAGATTAGATATACTTGCATAGCTTGGCTATGCGGAAGGTCCGTGGAAGACTACCACGTTGATAGGCTCCAGGTGTAAGCACAGTAATGTGTTGAGCCGAGGAGTACTAATAGACCAAAAGCTTCATATATTTTTACTATCTATTCAGTTTTGAGTGTTTCAACACTCTATCGCTCTTTAGAATTTAAAGTCCTGAGGATTATCATTAGTAATAATGATATTCGTCAGGCGACAGAGATTTAAAGCTTAGATTTTTGTCGCCTGGCGATTGTAGCGGAGCGGAACTACCTGATCTCCATCCCGAACTCAGAAGTAAAACGTTCCAGCGCCGAAAATACTTGGACCTTTGGTCCTGGGAAAATAGGTCATTGCCAGGATTTTGAATTCGACACCCCACTTGTAAAAGAGTGGGGTTTTTCTTTTTATAGGATATTATGTGTTTACTCCGCATTGATCTCGGAGTTACAAATACGGCTTGACATAGTAGAGACAAATGGTTATGGTTAAGATACGTAACATTTCGATAATTCTGTGATTTTATAAAGAGGTAAAAAGAGTCAACAGCTTCCTCCTGGTGTTTCTAAGTTGAAGTTTCAAGCAGATCTGGCTCACAGATTCCCGTGTAAGAACAAGGCTGCAAAGTAGTTTAGAATATTTGATCATATCCTCTGTTTAATCTGTAAGGTTGTATCAAAAACTGAAGCCCAATGTCAGTAGTGTGCCCCAAGCGAGGATTTACCCTATGGGTCTCTCTGTTTTCTTGGAGCATAATCTGAAAATTTATGTATAATGGGAGTAGGGAAATAACTTTAAAATTGATCTTCATGCCTAAAAAGAATGCAAAAAAATTCAATTGCGTCGCTTTTGAGGGAGGAGATCAAGCTGGTAAAGCAGACGCAGTACTAACTTTTTGCAAGAAAGCTTTGGAGAAGGGTCATTCCCTAACATACGCATCCTTCCCAATGTATGCTTCTCCTTTTGGCTCTGCTATACACCTAATGCTCAAGAATGGTCTAGAGCCTGTCAATATACCGAACTTAGATGAGAAGAAAGAATTAAAGCTAGTTATGACAATGTTCGTTTGTGATAGGTTGCAGTTTATGAACGTCCTACTTTCAGATGAGAAGTACAAGAATACCTTGCTTGTATTAGATCGTAGCCCATTTAGTAATGCTGTTACAATTGCATATGGTATCGCTAGAATGAAAAGCCTTGGGAGTAAGGATATAAAGGAGTTGATAGATTTTGCTTTTGAGATAGAAGATTTCATGATATCAAAATTGAACCTAAACAACTGTGTTGTTGAATTAATTTCTTTACAAAACAATTGGAACAATCTTCGCACAAAGGATGTGGATAGGAATGAGAGTTCCGATGTACAAGCAAACTGTAGGCAAGCATACGGAGAGTTTGAAAAGAAGATAGGTAATGGATGGAAAAGAATAGTTACAAGGAAAGAAGATGGGTGGAGGGATCGTGGAGAAATATTTAAGGATGTCTACGCATTTGTTATGGAGAGGCATGGGAAATTGGGAAAGGAGAAGAATCCTGAGTTATTGGATATAAATATACAGGAGCTATTAGAAAAGGTTTACATAGGTACAAATATACAGCCTGGAGAAGTACAAGGATATATGAATAATTTAAAAGAGAATGGCAAAGAAGCAATGTATGAAGCTGGGGAAAAGCTTGCAAAAAAGTGTGTAAAAGAGTGTGAAGAAATTAGAATAGAGACAGATATTGTAAGAAATGCATATTTGAAGATAGTTAAAGAGATGCCTGAAATTCTAGATATTGTTTCTTACTACACAGATCCTGTGTTTAAGGATAAGTTTTCAAAGGCTATTGGTTATGTTTCAAAAGAAGGTTCTAGCAAATAGGCTGTTGGAGGAGATATCGAGTATATTTCCTGAGCCAAAAACTGAGCTTGAGAACTGGAAGACACCATTTCAATTCCTAGTTTGTATTATACTTTCTGCTCAAGCTACTGATAAGCAAGTAAATAAAGTAACAAAGGAGCTCTTTAAGAAATACCCCGATGCAAAATCCTTGTCTAATGCAGATATCCGAGATCTTAAGGATACCATTGGGAGTATAAATTTTTTTAATAACAAGGCAAAATTTCTAATCTCTATGTCTAGGGTCTTAAATGAGGAATACGAAGGAGAGCCACCAAAAGATTTGGATAAATTACAGGAGTTACCGGGAGTGGGGTATAAGACTGCGAATGTCTTTCTAAATGACCTATATATGGCCAATCAAGGTATTGCAGTTGATACGCATGTTGGCAGGGTTGCTAAAATGTATGGACTTACAAAAGAGAATGATGCTACAAAGATCGCACATGATCTGGAGAAACTATACAAGAAGAGTGATTGGTATCGGGTTAATTCTACATTTGTCCTTTATGGAAGATACATATTGAAGGCGAAGAAGCCTGATATGGAAAGAGTTGTTTTAAAAGAGTACTTGGTGTTAGAGTAGAGTTATTTAAAATAAAAAGAAAAGTAAATATGTTTGGAGCAGAACCGGTAGAGAAGCGAAAAGATGTCTCAAAAAATGAAATTGTTACATGGGCAGAAGCTGGATTTGCAGAATCTGGTTTTGAGGGAAGGTGTTCTCGTTTTGTTGTTAACGAGCCACAAAGGAGTTTGGAACCTAAGAATGCGCCTGACCCAGAGTTCTTTCCAGAGGAGTCTGTTGATGGTCGTCCATTGGCTCTTGCTCATTCAATTTTTTGTGTTGTTGAGTTTGAGAGTGAGGAAGTGGCTTTCCGTATAAGTCATCAGAGATATAACCAGGCATATTTCCCCAGTGAGACAACCGATCAGCTTGGTACTGAGATTACTAGAGCGCCTGAGTTTAAAAGAAGAGACTATAGTAGTGCATTGGATAGGGTTGCAAAACCTAGAATTGCAGAGACAATAACCATTAGAGATGGTGGGATACTTAGAACCTATGCAAAATACACAAACGGAGAGGTCCGATTACATAAAGCTAGTGTACTTGGTGGTACAAATAACTCTTCAGAATCGAACAATGATGCTGTAATTTCTGCATCTCAATTTGATTCTATCTCCAGAGAGGTTATGAAAGTTGTTTACTCTGGAAAAAGTCAGTAGGTAGTGATATAATTGCATCGCAGTAAATTTATTTTAGTGTATGTATGTAATACTGCTAATTCATACATCGCCATAAGGTATATTTAAATGGCTAATACAAAAATAAAGGAAACAGAGGTTAAAGACACATCTTTGTATTCCGAATTAGATCAGTTTTTGGCTGATAGTTCCCATAAAATAAAGCAACTCGCAAGAGGAGACATCGTAGAAGGTGAGGTTGTAGACATCAATAATGGTGTTGTCATTGTTGACGTTGGTTTCAAATCCGAGGGTGTTGTTGCTGGAAAAGAGTTAAAGAGTGATACTCTTGATTGGACAACATTAAAGGTTGGAGACAAGATCCTTGTCTATGTTGTTAAGCCAGAAGATGACAAAGGTCAGTTAGTGTTGTCTATCAGAAGGACACAACAGGCAAGTGCTTGGTTAGCATTGGAAAATGCTAGAAGGAACAATGATGTAGTTGAAGCAACAGTTGTAGAGTCTAACAACGGTGGATTGATTGTAGAGATTGGAAAAGGTATTCGTGGTTTCATCCCTACATCACAATTAGATGCTACTAGAGTATATGCAAACGGAGTAAGACAGGTTGGCAAGGATATATCTTCCAGAGTTCAAAAGAGGCTTAATTCTCTAATCAATGAGAGTATTAAAACTCGTATAATCGAGTTGGATAGGGAGAAGAATAGAATTATTCTTTCTGAGAAAATGGTTACACAGGCTAGAGATCTTGAAAAGAGGGCTCAAACTCTAAAGAAAGTTAAGGAAGGTGATGTTTTAGAAGGTACAGTGAGTGGTATTACACCATTTGGTATCTTTGTTAATGCACAAGGACTAGAGGGTTTGGTACACCTTTCTGAGCTTTCATGGGATAAGGTTGAAGATATTGGTGCAATTTACTCTGTAGGAGATAAGGTTCAGGTTATGGTTATTGGTCTTTCTGATGGTGGAAAGAGAGTTGCATATAGTGTAAAGAGATTACAACAGGATCCATGGGCAAGAGCTATCTCTCAATTTAAGGTTGGAGATGTAGTAGATGGTGTTGTACAAAAGGTTGTACCATATGGTGCTTTCGTACGTATCGGTGAAGGATTAAATGGGTTAATACATATCTCTGAATTGTCTGACAAATTAGTCAAAAATCCAGAAGATATTGTAAAGTCTGGTCAAGAGGTAAAAGTTAAGATCCTTTCTATTTCTTCTACGGAAAGGCACTTAGGTCTAAGTCTAAAGGCTGCAGATTCTAAGTCTTCTCCACAGATGAATGAAGAGGAACTTTCCGAAGCTATCGATGCTGCTATTGATGCAGAGATAGAGCAGTAAAGAAATTTGTTTTTTGATTTTAAAGGGGGCTTAAACGCTCCCTTTTTGATATAATTGGGTATGAAAAAGATTGTAAGAAGTAACATATTCTCAAGGTTAAGTGCAAATGCACGAATATCGATTAGGAACGCTTCTGTAATTGCAGAGCATTTGAAAAGCAGATCTATAGAACCAGAGCATTTACTTGTGGGTATATTCCTAAATGAAAAAGCATTGGCAACACGTACAATATTAAGTATGGGTTTTAATATTAAAGATATACTTTTCAAGGTTCTTGGTTCTAACACCCTCGACATTATTTCCAATATGAATACCCCAAGAGAGGTTAAGTTTTCAAAGGGTTCACAGGTTGTTTTGAGGAAGGCGTTTGATTGGTCCCAAAGGTACTCTCATGTATACGTCGGTACAGAGCATCTTATGATGGCAATTTTGGAATCTCCAGATATCTTTATCAAAGATCTCGAAAAATACGGTCTTGATATCAAGGGCTTTCAAAAGAATATCGGAGACTTCGCAACATATCCCATCGGAGTATTAGTCAAGCCAAGAATTTCTCCTCCAGGTTCTAGGCAGGGCACTCTTCTTGAGGTTTTGGGTAAAGATCTTGTTGATTTAGCAAAGGAGGGGAAACTAGATCCTTTAGTAGGGAGAGAATTGGAGCTTGGGAATATTATTAAGGTACTTAGTAGGAGACGTAAGAACAATCCGATCATTGTTGGGGAGGCGGGTGTTGGTAAAACGGTTTTAATTGAGGGTTTAGCACAAAAGATTGCAGATGGTAAGGTTCCTCCATCACTGCGTGATATGAAGATTATATCTCTTGATGTACCAAGTATTATGGCAGGTAGCAAGATGCGTGGAGATGTGGAGGAGAAGGTCATTGAAATTGTAAACGAGGTCGTAGAGTCAAACAACACAATCCTCTTTATCGATGAGATTCATTCCATACTTACCTCCGGAGGTTCTGGTGGTTCTTCGGAGATTGCTTCAATACTAAAACCTGCTCTTCTAAGGGATGACTTTAGATGTATTGGTGCTACAACTACCGATGAGTACTCTATGTACTTCGAGAGCGATAACGCTTTGGCAAGAAGATTCCAACCAATATTCCTTAAGGAACCAAGTATAGAGGAGACTTTGCAAATCCTTACAAACTTAAAGCCGATCTTGGAGGCTCATCACAGTATAAATATTAGTGATGAGGCATTAAAACTTGCAGTTACACTCTCAGATAGATATATAAGTGATAGATATCTCCCTGATAAAGCTATTGATTTGTTAGATGAGGCTAGTGCTACAAAAAGATTGTCAATTGAGGAAGAGTATGAAGAGATATCGACGATGGTAGCAAAGCTTAGAAGTTTACAGAATGCTCGTGATGAATATATCCTTCGGGGACGTATGGAGTCCGCTGCAAATCTAAGGGATGAAGAGGAGGCATTGAAGAGGGAGATTAGAAGCTTAGAAGAAAAGAGAGATTTAAAGAAAAAGAAAAAGAGCAGTACAGTTAATATCGATGATGTGAGAAAGGTTGTATCAGAGTGGACAGGAATACCTTTAAATACCCTTGGTGCAAAAGAAAGAAGCTCATTATTAAAGCTAGATGAAAGGATCAATTCCTCTGTTATAGGTCAGAAGGAAGCGGTAGAAAGTGTTGTTTCTGCAATTAAACGTGCTAGAACAGGCATCTCTGACGAAGATCGTCCTTGGGCATCTTTCCTCTTTTTAGGTCCAACTGGCGTTGGTAAAACAGAGTTGGCAAAGGTTTTGGCTAGAGAACTTTTTGGTCATGAGGACAAGCTTGTTCAGATAGATATGAGTGAGCTTATGGAGATGCATAGTGTTTCAAAGTTGATTGGCTCTCCGCCTGGATATATTGGATTCCAAGAGGGAGGTTGGTTGACAGAGCGTGTGCGTAGAAACCCACACAGTGTAATCCTTTTTGATGAAATAGAGAAGGCTCATCCTGATGTTTTGAATATTTTGCTTCAAATACTTGAGTATGGTCACCTTACTGATGGGCGTGGTAGGAGGGTGAACTTTAAAAATACAATCGTTATTTTAACCTCCAATATCGGTGCAGAAGAAATCAGTAGAGATAGAGTTCTCGGTTTTTCAAAAGACAGCACTATGGGTACTCAAACCTCTAAGTCACACTCGGCCTATAGCTCTATGAAGTCTGAGCTTTTGAAAGAGCTAAGGAAGACATTGAGGCCAGAGCTGTTAAATAGGTTGGATGATATTGTAATTTTTAGATCTCTAAGCAGTAGAGACGCGAGAAAGATATTGGATATTTTGTTGGGTGAATTGAATGTCAGATTGGCGGACCGAAATATTAAGCTAAGTCTTTCGAAATCTTTAATCTCACACATAGTGAAGGAAGGTTTTAGCCAAGAATATGGAGCAAGGCCACTTAGAAGGGTTTTGCAGGATACTGTGGAAGGATATATTGCTAACTATATTCTAAGAAACAGTAAGGGTGGTGATATACTTTTAGATATTAAGAGTGGGAAGATTTTTGCTGATAGATAACTTTGTATCTGTTCTAAATGAAATATCTTTGTAGTGCTTGTGGTTCTGAATTCTTGAAATGGTCAGGTAAGTGTCCTTCTTGTGAAGAATGGGGGACTCTTGAGGAGGTCGAAGAAGCAATTCTCTCTGGGGGTTCGGTTAAGACCTCTGCAAAGGCCAACTATGAGCCCATTACAAAATTCTCTTCAAAATCCCGTAGTAAAAAACTTGAAAATGCAAGAACCAGTACCGGTTTCTCTGAATTTGATAGGGTCCTGGGTGGTGGCTTTATCTCTGGTGAAATCGCGTTATTAAGTGGCGAGCCAGGTGTTGGAAAATCGACACTCCTGTTACAAGTTGCATTAAAACTTTCTTCAGAAAAAAGGATCCTTTATGTGTGTGGGGAAGAATCTCCTTCTCAATTAAACTCTAGATTAGAGAGGTTGGCATATGAAGGGAGTCACCCAGAGAATATCTTTGTAACAAGTGATATCGTTGTAGAGAGTGTTGTTAATTTAGTTCAAAACGAGAAGTTTGATCTTTTGATAGTGGATTCTGTCCAAAGTGTAACATCGGAAACATCAAAAGGCTATGCAGGTAGCATTAGTCAGGTTAGGGCTTGTGGGGCAGTACTTACTAGATTGGCGAAAAGTACTGGAGTCCCAATTATTCTTGTTGGTCAGATAAACAAGGGGGGTGATATAGCAGGTCCTAAGATATTAGAGCATATTGTAGATTGTGTTTTGTATATCGAGGGTGGGGAATTTAATCAGTACAGGATTTTACGAGGTATGAAGAATAGGTTTGGGCCTACAAATGAGATTGGTGTTTTTGAGATGAATTCCAATGGTTTGGTAGAGGTTGGGAATCCATCTCTTGTGTTCTTAGACAGTAAATCCGAAGTTTCTGGTAGTGCAATAGGTGCAGTCTTGCAAGGTTCGAGAGTAGTATTTGTTGAGGTTCAGGCTTTAGTTGTGGAAAGATCTGGTGAAGTCGGACCTTTGAGGCGTGTTGCAAATGGTATCAAGAAGCCAAGATTGGATATGCTATGTGCTGTTTTGTCACGTAGGGGTGGTGTTTTTTTAGGGGATAAGGATGTGTTTGTGAATATTGTTGGTGGACTGAATGTATCTGATCCTTCTGTGGATCTTGCCGTTTGTGCTGCAATAAGGTCGGCTGTAAAGGATTCTCCTTTGGGTCGGGAGAACATTTATTTTGGAGAGGTTGGATTAACAGGTGAGATCCGTGGTACTTGGGGTATGGAATCTGTCATCTCAGAGGCTAGTAGGGTCGGTTACAAAAATATGCTTGTGGGAGAGGCGCCATTTAAGGGTAGGCCAGGTATCAAGATTTCTGTTTTGAAGAATATTAAGGCTATTTAAAATTTTGCCACAAGATATCAACAAAAGGCGTAACTCGTACTTACACGTAAAACCGTACGTAACAAGTGGCGCGAGGTATTGGGGGATGTCCTTTGTGCGACCCAATTATGCCTATATGGGGTTATGGGTGGAGATGTGGATATTGGTTATAGGCTTGACATTGGTATGTGTTGGGGATTATAATATAACGTTCTTTATGATAATATTGTGGATATCTTACATTTCTCCCTTTGTCTGGGGTGCCACGAACACATCTGGGCAAAAGGAAAAATGTAAGATCCCTAACTCTTTCTCTCCCTAGGTTTGGTATGTGAATATATTCTGAGCCTAAGGAAAGGAAGACTTGGGAAGCATATGAAAATATGCTCTTCGATATTATTCTTCTATTTAATCAATAGAAGTATAAGACCGGGGTCGGTTGGGGCAGTACCGATCCCTTTTTTCCTTAAATTCCCTATATTTGACTTCCAGTACTTCTTTGAATATACTGAACTGTCATATGGGTCTATATGCCCTTTTATGTAATTTCCCTTTATATTTATATGGTAAACAAAACAAAGACTATTAAAGAGTATGAGGATATGACTCTTGCTCAACTTCGTGCTGAAGCAAAGAATATCGGACTTGAGGATTTTATGGAACTTCAAAAAAGAGAATTAATTATTGAAATATTGAAAAAATTTACAGCAGATGAAGGCTATGTCTTCGTTGATGGTATTTTAGAGGTTCAAAAAGATGGATCTCATGGTGTTCTAAGGACTGATGGATTATTACCTGGTGATAACGATGTATATGTCTCTGGTTCTCAGATAAAGAAATTTAGTTTGAGAAACGGGGATGTTGTCGCTGGTCCAGCTAGGCTTCCAAAAGATAAGGAGAAGTATCTAAGTTTACTTAGAGTTGATACGGTTTATGGTAGGCCTGCAGCTGAAGCTGCAAACAGGCCTCAGTTTATGAAACTTACCCCTGTTTTTCCAAATAAGCAGATAAAGTTGGAGACAACTCCTGAGATTATATCAACAAGAATTATTGATCTACTTGCACCAATAGGTTTTGGTCAGAGATCTATGTTAGTTTCTCCTCCAAAAGCGGGTAAGACATGGTTGTTAAAAGATGTTGCAGATGGCATTGCAAAGAATCATCCAGATGCAAAATTAATGGTTGTACTAATTGGTGAAAGACCTGAAGAGGTTACTGACATGAAGAGATTTGTAAAAGGTGAAGTATATGCATCCAACTTCGATGAACTTCCAGAGCATAACTGTAGAGTGGCAGAGATGGCACTTCAGAAAGCTATGTGTATGGTGGAGTGGGGAGAGGATGTAATAATCCTAATGGATAGTATTACAAGATTGGCTAGAGCATACAATATTACTATGCCTACCTCTGGTAAGACTCTCTCTGGTGGTTTTGATCCTGTAGCCTTATATCCTCCAAAGAAATTCTTTGGTGCTGCTAGAAATTTTGAAGATGGTGGTAGTTTGACAATAATCGCCACAGCTTTGGTTGAAACTGGTAGTAGGATGGATGACTTAGTATATGAGGAGTTCAAGGGTACGGGTAATATGGAACTTCATTTAGATAGGTCACTAGCAAACAAGAGAATATATCCTGCTATAGATGTAAATAAATCCGGAACAAGAAATGAAGAGTTGCTTCTTGGTAAGGATGTATTGAATCAATCGTGGAGGATTAGAAGAATGTTAGAGATCTTAGATCAAAATGAGAATGCTACAGAGGTTCTTGTTGGTCAATTAAGGAAGACTAAATCTAACGACGAATTCCTCGCAACATTGCACGAGGCATAATTCTGGTATAATAGAGTATAAATTTCTACTATCTTATGATGGCAGATGATTTGCGCGAACAAAATATATCCGGTCTAAGCTTCAGAGATCTTGCTAAGGTGAGTGATTTTTCCGATAGTAGCACTGAGGATTTTATCTTTTTGGATAAAGATATAGACTCTGATAAGGATCTTTCTTGGATCAGGAAATCTATCAACTATATTGTTAATAGGTTTAATACTGAAAGAGGAATCTTATCCTTTTTTATTGATTTTGGTGAATATCTTTTTTCTAGATTTAGAGTATTTTGGATATTAATTTCCATTGTGTTTGAAATATTGTATAAACAGTTTGATTCTGTTAAGGATACAATCGTTAAGAGAATGTTCTGGGGTAGAGGATCGTTCTTAAAGTATGTTGTTCAGATTGCAACAATAATAATTGCTTTTATCCTAAGTATCTCCTACGTCTATAGGACTCCTACTATAACAAGTGCAAATGACGAAGATTTAGAGTATATCTCTGTTGCAGAAACAGATCTTATAGCAATGAATGCAACTGTTAATACGCTCGTACCAAAAGACAGGGAGAGAAGGGGTGTTGATCAATATATTGTTATGAATGGTGATACCCTAAGCACAATTGCCTCAAAGTATGAAATCTCTATAGAAACGATTAAGTGGGCTAATAATCTTACTTCTGATTTAGTTAAACCTGGTCAAGAGCTGGAGATTCCTCCTGCAGATGGTGTTCTTATCAAAGTTGCAAAAAACGAAACCCTTTCTACCATTGCTGCAAAATATAATGGTAATGAGCAAGCAATTGCTGACTTTAACTGGTTAGACTATCCATTTACATTGGCAGAGGGGCAAGAGCTATTTATTCCCGATGGTAAGATGCCTTACGTAGCTCCAAAGCCTACATATGCTAGTGCGCCTAGAACATATACCTCAGGATCATATACAGGTGGATCTTCGAGTGCCCCTGTAGATCCTAACGTTGGTAAGTTCTTGGGTTGGCCTGTTGCAGGTGGCACTGCTAGAATATCACAGTACTACAAAGGTACTATCCATAGGGGTATCGACATTGCAGATAGGAATCTTCCGAACTTGGTCGCTGCGGCTGGCGGTACCATTATCTTTGCTGGTTGTGCAGGCTACTGTCCTCCTTTAGGATCTACATGGGGTGGTAGTGGCTATGCTTGGTCTGTACAGATTGATCACGGGAATGGGTATACAACTTGGTATGCTCATATGAAGAACATATATGTCAGAACAGGTCAGTCTGTTTCTCAGGGGCAGGCAATTGGCCAAATGGGTTCTACTGGTAGATCTACAGGCCCACACGTCCACTTTGAATTAAGAAGGGGTTCTGGATATGGTGCACAGATAAATCCTTTGCCATATGCTAACTGGTAGTTTCTTGATGTTTTTCTTTGGTGTATAATTCCTGTAGTTTCTGGGCTCATAGTTCAGTTGGGAGAACGTCGCATTCGCATTGCGAAGGTCGCCGGTTCAAATCCGGCTGAGTCCATGAGTTGTTGTGGGCCTGTAGCTCAGTTGGTTTAGAGCACATCGCTGGCAGTGATGGGGTCAGGGGTTCGAATCCCCTCAGGTCCACCAATTTGTTTTAATATTTCCATCGGATTGTTAAGGCGACGTAGGAGTTTCCACGCGCTTGTAAAACGCAGTATTGAAGCGACTTTGCAAATGCCTTATTTTGAAGTAAAATACTTCTCATAGCTAATATTAGTAGATCTTTTATGTCTCACAGATACAATCCAAATGAGTTTGAAAGTAAGTGGCAGAAGAAGTGGTTTGAAGAAATGAAGTACTCTGCAAAAGATCTACTCCTAGAGAAGCCAAAATACTACTTGTTGGTAGAGTTTCCATATCCTTCTGGTCCAGGTATGCATATCGGACATACTAGAAATTACTCAATGATGGATGCCGTTGCCAGGCTTAGAAGAATGAAAGGCTTCAATGTTATGTACCCAATTGGTTGGGATGCTTTCGGTTTACCAACAGAGAACTATGCCATAAAGATGAAGAGACCACCTCAGGATATAACCAAGGAAAACATCGAGAATTTTAGAAGGCAGCTTAAGAGTTTGGGTCTTTCATTTGAATGGAATAGGGAGGTAAATACTACCGATCCAGAGTATTACAAATGGACTCAATGGATATTTTTACAGCTTTACAAAAAGGGTTTGGCGGTTAAGTCCGAAATGCCAATCAACTGGTGTCCGAAATGTAAGGTCGGTTGCGCAAATGAGGAAGTTGTTGACTCAAGGCATGAGAGATGTGGTGAGGTAGTGGAGAAGAGGGATATTAGCCAATGGGTTTTAAAGATTACAGAGTATGCAGATCGACTAGACGACGATTTAGACCTTGTTAATTTCCCGGACAGTGTGAAGTCACTTCAAAGAAACTGGATTGGTAGGAAGACTTGGTATGATATTGAATACAAAGTGGAAGGTTCTGATGAGATAATTCGTGTCTCAACAACAAGGCCAGATACACAATTTGGGGCAACATTTGTTGTAATAGCCCCTGAGCATGATATTTTGAATAGGCTTTTTGAGAATATGCCCGAAGAGAATGTTTTGCCAGTTAAGGAGTATATAAAGGGCTCGTTAAAAAAGAGCGAGTTAGAAAGGGTCTCTGAGTCTAAGTCTAAAACAGGCGTCTTTACGGGCCTTTATTGCGTTAATAGCATATCGGGAGGAAGACTGCCAATTTACGTTGCAGACTTTGTCCTATCAAGTGTTGGGACGGGTATGGTTGTTGGTGTACCTGCTCACGATGAAAGAGACTTTGAATTTGCTCAGAAGTTTGGAATTCCAATTAAGAGGGTTATTGAAGGTGAAGGAGGTGATAGATCTCCTATAGATAAACTTGAAGAAGTCTATACTGACGAGGGGAAGGTCTTTGATTCTGGGTTTCTTGACGGTCTTAGCACTCAAGATGCTAGGGAAAAAGTAGGGCAATTTATTAAAGAGAAGGGAATCGGTGAGGTTGTTACTAGGTATCATCTTAGAGATTGGATTTTTTCTAGACAACATTACTGGGGTGAGCCAATTCCAATTGTTCACTGTGAGAAGTGTGGAATAGTTCCCCTCCCTGAAGATCAGTTACCACTCGAGTTACCAGTAGTCGAGGCATATGAACCTACTGATACGGGGGAATCTCCTTTGGCTAATATTTCAGAGTGGGTTAATACAAAATGTCCTAATTGTGGAGGGAAGGCAAAGAGGGAAACAGACACTATGCCAAACTGGGCAGGCTCTAGCTGGTATTACTTAAGATATTGTGATCCTAGAAATAGTGAGAGTTTTGTTGAGAGGGGAAAGAGTGATTATTGGATGCCCGTAGATCATTACGAAGGTGGGCAAGAACATATTACTCTTCATCTCCTTTATTCAAGATTCTGGCATAAGGTGCTTTATGATCTTGGCTACTTAAAAGATCCAGAGCCATATGCTTCTAGGTCAATACACGGTGTTGTATTGGGAGAGGGTGGGGTTAAGATGTCTAAGTCACTTGGTAATGTTATCGGTCCTGATGAATTAGTGCAAAAATATGGGGCAGACGTTACTAGGGCCTATATGATGTTTATGGGTCCATATGAAGGGAATGTAGAGTGGAGTACAAGGACTATAGAAGGTGTTAAGAGGTTCGTTGGTAGGTATTACAATTTCCTACTCAATGCATGGGATCGTAAGATTGAAAAATCAGACTCTGAAGTTAAAATTGGAATTAATAGATTGGTTAACAAAGTAGAGAAGGATATTTTAGATTTCAAATTTAATACCGCAGTCGCAGGCTTAATGCAATTTTACAATGAATACTCTAGGAAAGATTTCGACAAAGATGATATAGCCAAATTACTTATAGTAAGTGCCCCTCTTATGCCCCACCTGGCGGAGGAAGTGTGGTCGAAAACTATAGGAAACAGTTATTCGGTGCATGAGCAAACATGGCCTGAAGTAGATCTTACGACTCTTTCGGACGATCTGGTAGAAATACCTGTTCAAATAGCTGGAAAAGTTAGAGGTAGGATTTCAATCTCTAAGTCGGCTTCTCAAGAAGAGGTTGAAAAGGCTGTTCTAGGTGACTCTTCTCTGGGCTCCTGGTTATCTGGAAAGGATATCAAAAAATTTATATATGTTCCGGGCAAGATTGTAAGTGTGATTATGTAGTAATTTAAATGGCTTTTGTCTTTGACAACTGTTCACATTTACACTATTATTTCTTCAACGATGCGATTGATTAGAAACCTTGTCGCAGCGACATAAAGAACTGCTCGTAAAACATGCTAAAACAGAACTGCCGAAGTGTAGCAAAATTTGTATTCATTTTGTTGGTATCCCCTCTTGTTTTTGTCGCCTATTTCCAGGCAAATATTGTAAATGCACAAACCTCTACGACTATTAATTTCCAAGGTAAGATAGTTAGAAATGATACTGGTTATGAGGGACTCAATGTTACAGATGGAAGCCCTGCATGTGTAAACTCTGGAGCAGATACCTGTGATTTTCAGGTTAAATATTACTCTGCATCTAGTGGTGGAACACTCTTTCTAACAGAGACATTCCTTGATAAAGAAATTGGTGCCTATGGGGGAATCTTTGATCTATCTTTGGGTGGTGGTACACCTACTGCGGGTTCATACTCAACGATAGATGCGATGATAAAGGGTGAGACATCAATATATGTTGAAATACTGTTTGCCCCAGGTGGTGCAGGCTCGTATACAGAGACTTTTTCTAGAATGCCTTTGCAGGCATCTCCTTTTGCAATTAAGTCAAAGTATTCATCAGAAGCAAAGGGTGCTTTTAAATTTGAAAATGCAGCAAACTCTACTGGTTATTCCGGTAGCAATGGTATGGTTTATTACGATACCACTGACTCAGTACTAAAGCTCTATACTGGGGGTAGTTGGGTAGACATTGCTACCGGAGGTAGTTCTGTGTGGGGTACGGATAGTATCACCTCCTATAGTCATAGCCCTTCTCAATTTCTTGAAACGAGTGGTATTGCGACACTCTCTAATTTCGGCGTTGATGCGACAGTTAATAGGGCATGGGTACATGGGGCATCTTCAAGAACTGGTTTTTCGGTATATTCAAACTATGGTGGTGCAACAGATTGGCCATTAGTTACTTTTAAGGCAGATGCAAGCAACTTTGGAAATTCAATCCTTCAGTTAATACAAGATGGTACTGGGAGTATATTTGAGGCTTATAGGGGGAGTAACAAGGTCTTTGATATTGATAACAGTGGAGATGCACATCTTGGCTCTGATGGCATCCTATACATAGAACCATTCGCATCGCTACCACTTGCGGGTGCACTTTCTCCTGCTTCTGGTGAGGGTTGTTTATATTCCACTGGTGGTAACCTATATTGGGATGGGGCATGTAATGCAAGTACTCCTACACAATTGAACGTTTCTTCATCTCTTTGGACTGATGCCGGAACATTCGCATACCTTACTGCTACAGCCGATGATCTAGTTCTTGGTGGTACAACTATTGCTGATGGTACATTCTTCTTTGATGTAGATGGTGGTAGTGGTAGCTATCTTGAGGTTGATAGTGCTGATAATCTTACTAGATTGTTTACGATAGATAGTAGTGGGAATGTTGGTATTGGAACAGCTACTCCTGGGGCAAAATTAGATATTGGTGGTAGTAGTTCTACAATAACTAATTCTACGGGGGATATAACGATTATTCCTGCTGAATCTTTAGTTATTAAATTGCCTCCCTCTGGAACATCAAATCTTACGGAATGGCAGGACAGCAGTGGGGGGACGATGATGTTGGTTAATAACTATGATGGATTAATCGTCGGCTCACCATCTTATGGCCAGGGAGCTATTGGGATTTATCAAGCAGATGAGCCAACTCTCTATTTCCGAAATGATAACACTGGTTATACTGGTACTGATGGTTCGATGATATATTTAAATTCTGAAAACCTTCATATTTTTAATAAAGAATCTACTGGGAATATAGCACTTTTTACAAATAGTATTCAGAGAGTTACGCTTCTGTCAAATGGTCGTTTCGGAGTTGGGGTTACAACCCCAGCATCAAATTTCCATATGAGATGGGCAGATAGTGGTGCTGGTGGTGGTATGGATGTTGGTGGTCAGCTTATGAATGATGCTGCTGTATTTGAGAATTCGGGTAATATACACTTACAATTGATGCCAGGAGGTAGCTCCTACTCTAGCAATATTGCTTTTTCAATGCCAACAAACGCCGCTCATGGTGCTATAAAGTATAACTATACTGGAGGTGGAGGTGGTGCGGTTGCGAATGGCTTTGGTTTTTGGACCAATGGGAATGTATTCAGAATGGCTTTGGATGCAAATGGAAACCTCGGAATCGGTGATGAGACTCCGACATATAAATTAGATGTTGCTGGAAATGCAAGAGCTACACATGTGTATGCTAGAACTGTAGGCACTATGGGTGCAATTGGGATTGTAACGGGTTCCGATACTCTGCCTGGGTATTTAGAGTGGCGTTTACCGGCAGTTGACGGTGCCAGTGGTACAAGACTAGGCTACATGGGCTGGCATGCTACAGATGTTATGCTCGCACTTGAAAACAGTGCTGACTTTTATATCACAGGAGGGGAGGTCGGTATTGGTACCGCAACTCCTTCTAGTACTCTTGAAGTGAATGGTAATGTTGAGCTTACGAACTTGTATGACAATGATGCTACAAACTTCTTTGATGGTACATGTTCTACGGGTGAGCACATAACAGCTATTAGTTCAAATGGTGCCTTTACATGTACAGCCATAACAGGTTTAACAGCATCTGCGATAGCGAATGATGCTCTTGATTATGCACAATTCCAAGATACATTGGGCTTGGATGCAAGCTTAACCCTCAATCAAGCAACATATACTTGGACTCAAAACTTCACAGGTACTACAAGTAACGGTATTACATATAACGGGAACTCTTTAACATCTGGTACTGTTATGAGATTAAACTCTAGTTCTACTGCTGGTTCTGGATTTGGGAATAGCAAGGTTCTGTGGATTTCGAGAAGTGGTGCCAACGAGAATGCGGGTCATATTGCGTATGGTATATACCTTACAGTTACAAATACTGGTACAGTGGCAATTAACAGAGGTATATATAGTAATGTAACAGCAAGCTCTGCTACTAATTACGCGGTTATGGGACTTGCTAATGGTACTTCATCTACAAATACGGCGGGCTATTTTAGTGCGAGTGGTGGTGCTGCGAACTATGGTTTGGTTGTTGCTGCGGGTAATGTGGGAATCCTAAATGCAACTCCTACTTATCCACTTGATGTAAATGGAGATGCTCAGATAGTTGGTGATCTATATGGAAAATCTGCAAATGGAGCATATTCAAATATGTATAGGTGGGGTGGTCTCTATTTAACATGGGATTCTGATAGCTACGG
Source organism: uncultured Candidatus Saccharibacteria bacterium (assembly GCA_964621195.1). GTDB lineage: Bacteria > Patescibacteriota > Dojkabacteria > SC72 > SC72 > UBA5209. Next base: position 8,667 of record CAZULJ010000007.1, on the reverse strand, counting down.
AACAAACACAAACCACTCAATTCGCTCAACATACGGGGATACTTATGGAGATGATATTACTATCAACTCTTATGGTGCAATTCGAATGAATATTGATAGTGATGCTAATGGTACTGCAGATGTTTTTGAAGTGGGGTATAACACAACTGGAACAGCAAACAGTATTTTTGCACTTCGTGATAAGAATGGATCTGGTTTTACATTGGGTGGTTATACGATGACATTAAATACGAACAACTGTTACGATTCAACCTGTGGTGTTGACGGTATCATTATAAACGGTAATGGTTGGATGAAATTAATGACAGGGACGATGTGGGCTGGGGCGTATTCTGGTATTACGGGTGCCCAGGATAGTGGAATAATATTTAGCGGCGGTAGCGAAAATACCGGTGTCTTTGTAATCGCTCCTTACGCTTCTGGTGGGGCAGTGAATGGTCTTCGAATGCTTGGCTCCAATGGTTACGTTGGCATCGGGTTAGCTACTCCTGGTTATAGGGTCGATTTGCCGAATACTGCTGATACTGGGGGACGTGGTAGGGCAAACCAATGGACAATATACTCAGACATTCGTTTGAAAGAGAATATTGTTCCGATAGAAAATCCCTTGTTGAAGGTCCTATCTTTGCAACCCGTGATGTTTAATTGGAGAAGTGGAGGGACGCTTGATTCCGGGTTTATTGCTCAATGGTTAGAACCTGTGTTCCCCGAACTAGTCTCTACAGGTACAGATGGCATTAAATCTGTCGATTATAGTAAGCTAACACCATATTTGGCTGGTGCAATTCAGGAGATAAACAATGAAGTAGTAAATCTAAAAGCCAGTGTGAGGCTCGAAGAAGAAACTATTATTCGCAATTCTGGTTGGTACTCAGTTGCGGAGGTAAGCGAGCTAAATGGTGCCGACTTTTCGATTCTCAATACTAGTTTAGGTTCGTACCAAAACCTTCAATTGTATTTTGATGGTGAGAACATAAAAGTTAATTCGAACTTTTCTACTGGGGATTCCGGCATAAATAAAATCCGAATTACGATGGTAAATGGTATAAAGAGGCTAGAAGTCTTTATCCCAGTTGTCTCCAATAACAGGCTAAGTATTAAGTCTAACGTTGTAACCAATATTGTACATGTGGAAGAGAGTATTGCTACAATACAAACGGAGATATCTTTGGATACAATGCAATTTGGAGTTGAAGATGTCCTTCTTGTCTCGGGGGATAAACTAAGAACCTCTGGCTCAATTGTTACTTCTGGAGCTCTTTCTAATATTGGAGAGTCCTCAAGCAGATGGAACGATATCTATACCAAGGGTACTATTAGACTTGGTAGTGGAGATAGTGAAGGTGGTATTAGGTACAATGTACAAACAAAGAGATTGGAATTCTCAAATGATGGTATTACTTGGTTAGAGATGGGTGATTTAGAATCTAATATGGTTATATCTCCAGAGTATAGTGGAGCAATACTGTATGCCGATGGCAGTGATAACTATGGAAGGATGACATCAGATGCGATTGATGAGGGTGGTATATTCCAAAACTACTATGAATGGGTCTCTGATCGTGATACTTTGCAAGACTATGATATCTTAGTTAAGGTTACTCTACCGAGTGATTTCGCAGGTTGGAATGAAGATGCAATATCTTTAGACTTTATGACAGAAAACTCTGCATCTGTAAGTGATAATAGGGTAGATCTATCCTTAATTGGTAAAAATGGTGTAGATGCAACTGTAACGGAGGGTATAAGTATGCTCCCAGGATCATGGGAGAGATTCAGTATTAAATCATCAGATATCTCTGAATGTAATAAGGCGGGTTACTCATGTACATTAAGGATTTCTATGTATTCAAAGGATAGCTATTTTGTAAGAGTAGGTGATATATCACTAAACTATAACAGGAGCTTGTAGTATGGGTGGGCTGCGTAAAATCTTAGTGTGTACAGGTTATATTCTATTAGGAGGTTTTCTAACCTTCGGTATTTTCCTGCTTATACAAAAGACCTCTAGCAGGGAGAATGGCACCATTGTACAAGCTAAGGACAGTGAGTCATATTTCAGGAATGTTAATCCTAATTTCACAATAGACTTTGTAAATAGTGAATATATTAGATTTGAATCTAAGCAATCAGCAAATAATCCTTTCGAAGAAAAAGAACTCTCCTTTGTAGAAAGGTTACTCTCATATTTTGGTATCGGATCCAGCCGAAAAGGTATTCAAATTGCGCTTGAATCGGTGTCTTACGATACGGAAACGCTAAAAATATTGGAAAAGGAGTTGGTTGGAACTACAAAGCCTGTACAGAATTTTGAATTAACACAAAAGGGAGAAAACTTTTTTGAAGACGAAAGTGTTGTATCGAAGGACACTATAGTCTCAAAAAATGTATACAAGGGGGTAGATATTGAATACCAAGTGATTGAAGGCAAAGGGTTAAAAGAAGAGATTGTACTAAAGGATCTTCCAGAGTATTACGCAGAATGTGAGGGAGTCCAGTGTATACTACCTGCTAACAGCTTTACTTTTCGGATAGTTTTAGATGCAGGCCTTTCACTCAAGAGGACAATTACAAGCTTGCCAGGCTATCCTGCAGGCTCTATGTACTTCATTGATGAAGAAGGTAATTACTTTGGTCATATCTTGCCTGAGTTCGCTGTAGACGCCTTGGGTAGTAAGACAAGCAATCTCAAGGTTGAATTGGTCGAGACTGAGAAGCAGAATGAATACCTGTATATTTTAACACTTGATCATGAATGGCTATTAAGTGAAGAAAGGAGGTATCCTGTACGTATAGATCCTAGTATTGTTCATGACAATACGCTTAGCTTTGATATGGGCACTTACCAGGGTACAATACTTGATGACACCTCTACGGTTAGATTAGATAGCTTTATGAGTGGTCAGTATATCTCTGGAGAATTACCACTAGGGGACTTCGCTATTTTGGAGAGTATCGACTGGTCGGCTCTCGGATATGGCGATGGAGATATATCATCACCTTACTCTGAGTTTGGAGTACAGTATGCAGAGGACTACAACGAAACGGGTGAAAGGCTATCCCGATGGCAAAGTAGGGCATACATATTGTCTCCCATTTCTGCAGCTATGGGTGCGGATATAGATTCTTATTCGTCCAGATATTCATCCCTAGAATTTTGGCTATATGCAAGATATAGGGTAGAAGATATTGAGAGTACAATTGTTAGAACAAACATTGGAGATGTAAAAATTGTTAATGGTAAGTACTACTTGGTTACCAAGCAGAATGATCGTATTGAAATACCTTTGGAAGTTGAGTTTAATAGGTGGGTGCATATCTCGGTATCCTTTGATAATGAGAGTTCTAGAGCAACAATGTATGTAGATGGAAAGGAGTATTCATTCCCATACCCTATTAACCCAGGAGAGGTTATAACCTCTATCTCTTATGCGGGCGTAGGAAGTGTATATGGGTATATAGATGAAATTAGAGTTTACAATAGATTCTTAACAAAGTATGAGGTTATTTCAAACAGTAATTTTGCAAATATATACCTTTTCTTTAGGGGGAAAAGGGGCCAAGAGTGGTCGGAGTGGTTAGGAGGTCGTAAGCTGTCAGACATGGCATTTACTCCAGGTCTAAAAGTATATTTAGAGGACCTATCGGAAAATCTTTCAAACTATGACCTTCTGAAAATGGAAATAGCCTCTCCAAAAGAGGAGAATCTATATATAAGTAGGAACGCTACCGAGGGAGGGGAAGGTATTCCTCTCGAAGAGAGCTCTGGAATCTTACAACCATTCAAATACTTTGGACTCCAGTTTAAAGTCACCGATACACAGGACTCATGTATATTCAGAATTGGTGAAATATCAGGAAATATAACTAACAATGGTTATGTGGTATTCGAAGTGGGCTCTGCCTCATATACTTCTTTAGATTCATACTTAGTAGGAGAATATAACCAGATATCTCTAGTTGCCGAAGATGAGGGCTTACGACCATATATAAATGGTAACGCACTAGAGAAAGTCCTGGATACTTCCTTGCTAGTAGATACACCTTACTCATTAGGCTCCGAGTGTGGAGATTTCTCTGGAGAAATTGAATCTGTGCAAGTCTCCCTATCTGAGGAGATCGATCCTTATTCTGTATATACAAAAGAAGATAGAAGGTATGAATACAGGCCCTCATTTGTTGCATCCCTAAGGGAGGGGGAGTTACTTGCTGATAAATCTGACATGCAGGTATATCTTACAGAGGGTAGTACAAATAAAAGTTCTTACTATATAAAGAATTTATACAAAGGTGAAACCATAGTATTAGCTGACGAAGTTGATGGCAGGCTATATGAGGTAAGAGGTCTCGTTTCTACCGTGAATCTAGATACTGGTCTTATTGAAGTATCTGATTGGGTAGGGGAAATACCAAGCGGAGGCTTCTCGGAAACCTCGAAGGTATACAAAGTAGAGGAGATATATGTACCAACAAAAGAGTACTTAGGTTGGTATGATTATATAAATTCGTTGTATATTTCAAGTTCAGCAGAGATTGAAGATCTAAAGATACTCTCAGGTATAAAGGAGGGTGACAGTGCTGTCTTTACAGACTTCTCTGGAAGTTCTATTTTGCAGTACAAGTTTGTATTTACCACAAAGAAAGAGTACTTAACACCTTATCTCTCCAGTGTTAATATAAATTACACTAGTGGCGGGCCAAGTATGGATCAAGTGATGAGACATGGGCAGTGGTTTGATGAGGGCAGTAAGCAAGGGTTCTGGTGGAGTAAATAAGTTTTTAATAAAGTATTATGGATATTAAAGAATCTTTAGGTGATAACAAAAAGTTCCTATTACTGGCTCTCGGATTACTTGTTGTTTCTGTTGTTATTATGTTCTCCCTTAATTCTGGAATATACTCGCCAACGAATTCCTTAATAAATAGTAAAAAGACTTATAGCTCTCCGACTCAAATGTTGGAAGAGGGTGTCAATTACCAGATCACTTTAAAGACAGTATATGGAGATATAAATATCGACCTATATGAGCAAAAGGCACCTAAGAATGTAAATAGCTTACTCTTTTTAATAAACGAAAGATTCTATGAAGGATTAACATTCCATAAAGTTATTGAAGACTTTGTTATACAAGCAGGAGATCATAAAGGAGATGGTACAGGTGACCCTGGTTACTTGGTTGAGTTGGAAAACACATCTGAAGATTTTGCCGACTACAGCGTAGGTATGGCGAATGCATCTCAATTCTTCATTGTTCTACCAAATTCAAACAAAGAAGATTTCAATGGAAAATATACTCTTGTTGGTAAGGTTACGAGTGGTTTTGCAGTTGTGGATTCCATATCAAAAGTCGAAGTAGACGATGACTATAAGCCGATAAATGATGCAACTATAAATTACATTCAAGTTACGGAATAGTCGTACTAGAGGATTTTCATATTCAGGGTATTTTAATGTTTTCCATTTACAATCTCTTAAATGGAATCCTCCGTAAAAATCAAAAATATTTTTTCCTTAATTCTCTTCTTCCTCTTAGGTTTGTGTAGTGGTTTCCTAATATCAACCGTAAATGATGGATACATAGAAGCGTTTCTTCAGGTTATGAATGGTTGCAGTAATCTAGAATTAGTAGAAGAACAAGAAATTGCTATCTCCCAGCAGCAAGATGAAATACCAATTCCTTTGGAAGACCCATGTCCGGTAAGAGTTGATGTCTCTGGTGCAGTAAAGAAGCCTGGTGTTTACTGCCTAGACGAAGGTAGTGCAATAGTTGATGCGATAAAGAAGACCGGGGGATTAGCAGATGGATATAGCGATAAGTACTTTAGTATGAGGATAAATCTTGCAAAGATAGTACAAGATAATTCCAAGTTATACATACCCTTCCAGGAGGATTCCATGTGCGAAATAATAGAATTTGATTTACCAAAAGAGGTTATAAATGTAATCGAGGAAGAGCCTCAAAACTCCCCAGAAGAGGGTACAGGCTGCACAAGTATAAACAGTGCAACACTAGAGCAACTAGATCTCTTAACTGGCATAGGGCCCTCTACAGCTCAAAAAATAATCGAGGGCAGACCATATCAAGTAATTGAAGATTTATTGAATGTCAGTGGAATAGGGGACTCTACTCTTTCAAAGATAAGAGATCAGATATGCTTATAAAGTATTTGATTGTTAGAGTAAGGTCTTTAGCGCTGTTTTTCAATGATAGACCAGCTATGCTCCTCTGTTTTACAATTGTATCTACAATTTCTATTACTCAAAATATCTTTTTTGATAGGCTAATTTCTAATAATTTCTCAATATCTCTTCTATTTTTTATACCCCTAGTACTCTCTCTTGTATTAGTGACCATCTTCTATGTTTCATCGGGCTGCTCCATGGGTGTTCAATCATTTTGCACCACCGTAAAGATCTCGCTATTGGTGGCTTCCGTGTGCTTTCTCAGTTTAGCTCTTTGTTATTCTAATTTGATTAAATCCGCTCGAAAAGTCCAAGGTTTCACTGGCCAAAGGGTTAATATTGAAGGTGTTGTGATAGACCAGAGAGGAGAAAGAGAGTACGTGTTTGCCCCATATGAGAGAAATTTTGGCATAGTATATCTAAAGTTCTCTACCTTCGCCGTTTTCCAAATAGGAGATCAATGCACATTTACAGGCAATATTGTGGAACCTAAATCAACAAAGAATTTTGACTACAAGAAATACTTAATCAAAAGAAGAGTTTTCGCATTTCTTGAAGTAAACGATTATATCTGCAAAAAGGGTGGTAACAAACTGCTTGGAATACGTGCAAACATAGAAAAAAGAATATCATCAAGTATGCCAGAGCCGGAAGCTTCGCTACTAATCGGGATACTTTTTGGGAGTAATAGGGTATTCTCCGAGAAATTTGAGGAATCAATAAAAAAGTCCGGACTATCGCATATAATATCTGCTTCTGGATACAATGTAGCACTAATACTATCTTTTGCAGATAAAGTCTTATACAAATCTGGTGGGCGTAACTCTATAATTCTTAAAATAATTCTTGTTTGGGTATTCTGTATATTTGCAGGGTTTTCATCATCTTTGGTTCGGGCTTCAACTATGAGTACAATTACTCTTACTTCTTTGTTCTTTGGCAGGCATATCTCAAAGTTTTACTCCCTCCTGTTATGCTGTACTTCAATTATAGTTATAAATCCATTGATCATATATGATATCGGTTTTCTTCTCTCGGTTTTTTCTACAATGGGGTTGATTGTATTTCCTAACTGCTTTTCTAAGCTAAACAAGGGTTTAAAAGATATTCTTCTTCCAACAATCTCCTGCTTCCTTTTTACACTTCCCCTTAGCATACTGTTTTTCAAAAAAATCTCCCTAGTTTCTGTACTTAGCAATTTGGCTGTAGGTCCAATAATTGAGGGAACTATTTACTGGGGGCTACTTTCTGTCTTCCTCTCCTATATATTTCCAAATATATCCTTAATATATATCATTCCATATCTTCAACTTAATATATTTAAAAAAATTATTAACCTCTCCTCTATATTCCCAGAGCTCAGTATAGAAAATAACTCATATCTCTATTGTGCAATTCTTGTCTTTCTTATCTCGATCTTTTGTCTCTGGTTCTATCAAATCTCAGATCGCAACTACTATTTAAAACAAAGTAGAAGATCAATATATGGGAGTATATAGGAATATATTTTGGATAATATTCTCTGTCATATACTTACTTTCTAATCGTGGGGAGAACCTCGTTGTATTCCTGGACGTTGGGCAGGGAGATTCCACCCTTATACAGCAAGGATCTACTCAAATACTGGTAGATGGTGGGCCTGATCTTTCTGTTTTGTATGGAATAGGGGAGTATATGCCATTTGGAGATAGATATATTGAATATATATATCTTACTCACCCTCATAACGATCATCTGGTTGGTATTTTACATATACTTAAGGACTACAAAGTAGGGAAGATCTTTTACAACAATGTCTGCTATGAGAACCCAAACTACAGGGCCTTACTACAGTATGGAGAGAATCTTGTACCAATTTCTGCTGATCACTCTATGGGATTCGGGAGCATTTCAATTAGAAGCCTTTGGCCTGATGTAAACAGCACAAACTTAGAAAGATGTAAAAAATCTTGGGATGGGAATATAAACAATGACTCTATAGTTTTAGAACTCTCATATCTTAATAAGAAGTTTTTGCTAATGGGAGATGCGGAGGAAGAAGTTGAAAGGTACCTTACTAATAATGGATCATTATCCCATAGGTATGATGTCTTAAAGGCGGGGCATCATTGCTCAAAGACTTCTTCTAGTGAAACCTTCCTTAAAACTGCAAGGCCGCATGCTGCCATATGTTCGGTTGCACAACAGAATAGTTTCGGCCACCCAAGTGGTGAAACTTTAAAAACTTTCGATCGAATGGGGGTTCAATACTTTTTAACATATGACACTGGGAATATACAGATTAAGTAGGGTTTTTGTGGTAAAATTGCTAAATATTGTGTACTCGTAGCTCAATTGGATAGAGCATTGGTTTGCGGAACCAAAGGTTGACAGTTCGATTCTGTCCGAGTACGCGGTAGACTTAGCATATTTAAAGTAAAATATGGTGTGCACCCGTAGCTCAATTGGATAGAGCATCGGTCTTCGGAACCGAGTGTTGAGGG
>CAZULJ010000006.1:31762-36642 GCA_964621195.1 uncultured Candidatus Saccharibacteria bacterium | reverse complement strand
TAAATAACGATGACGCAATATATTACGAAATTGAAGTGAACACTAACAGCTCCTTTACTGGGACAGTTATGTGGGATACTGGCAAACAATCTATATCGCCAGTCCAGGGTGGTCTTTGGTGCCCACCTATTACTTACAATGGCGCTCAACTACTAGGCAATGGTACAACCTACTATTGGAGAATACGCTTCTGGGATACGGATGACTATGTAAGTCCATGGTCAGCAACAGCATCCTTTACAGATTTCATACAATATTTACATATGGAGGGTATAAAACTGGAAGGATTGCAAATAAACTAGTAGAATACACATCAGAATGAGTTTAAAATTCGATTCATCAAAAAAATTAAGAAAAGAAAAAACCAAACACAAGGTTGAATCTTGGGAAGATTATGAACAAAGAGAAGAAACCTTCTTAAAAGAACGACTACAAAGCAAGGAACCTACAATCTCAGCACAAGTAAGAATTACTGGTGGAAAAGCTAAAAACTTTAGAATTGATATCCCAAGAACAACAAGACCACTTACCGACAGAATGAAGGTAAGAATCTTTGATCTTTTGAGAGAAGATATCTCTAAAAAAAGCGTACTAGATCTATATGCTGGAGCAGGATCTTTTGGCCTTGAAGCACTCTCAAGGGGAGCAAAAGAAGCAACCTTTGTAGAAGCATCAAAACAAGCAGATCAAGTAATAAGGGCAAATATTGCACACACAGGATATCTACCAGATGCAACAGTTGTTAAATCAAAAGTAGAGGAGTATCTCTTTAAGAAAATAAAGGAGGAAGATGCCTTCGATATTATCTTTATGGATCCACCATACAAGCTCTACAATACAAAAAGAGTCTTCAAAATGCAAGAAGTTATTAACAATGCATCTCAGCTACTGCCGGGGGTAAGGGATAGAGATACTAACAAGTTCAAGGGGGTATTGATTATCAAACACCCAAGAAGGTATCCAATTGATAAATTAGAGCTAACATATATAAAAAAGGTCGAGACCTTTGAATTTGGATTAAATTCTATTTCCTTTTTCATTGTTAAATAGTTTAGATTGCATATTTAATAGAAAAAGAATAAAATACTACAGATGTATAAGAAATACGGCCTTAACAAGTCAAACCTCGTAAAAGTTGTTTACACAACATCCTTTTAATGTTGTTTCTTTTTACTAAGAAATTTTTTCCATTATTTTTTTAATTCACTATATATATAACTATGAAACAAGAAGAGGTAAGTAATTTAGAAAAGATGAGACATTCAGCTTCACATGTATTAGCGGAAGCTGTATTAAAAATATATCCCGATACAAAACTGGGAATAGGACCTGCAATTGAAAGTGGCTTCTACTATGATTTTGAATTCTCTGAGCCAATTGAAGAAAAAGATTTAAAGGCAATTGAGGATGAAATGAAGAAGATCATAAAAAGGAAGCTCCAGATTGTACAAACCTTTATGAAACGCAAAGATGCAATCAAGTATCTTAAAGATATAGGTCAGGAATACAAACTAGAACTCCTAGAGGAAATTCCAGATGAACAAATTAGCTTCTTTGTAACGGGAGATAGCGAATTTGTAGATATGTGTAGAGGCCCACACGTAGAAGATACTGGAGATATTGGCCCAATAAAGCTACTTAAAACCGCGGGTGCATATTGGAGAGGTGATGAGTCAAAGAAGATGTTAACCAGAATATATGGGACAGCATTTGAGAACAAGGAAGATCTTAAAAAATATCTAGAACAATTAGAGGAAGCAGAACAGAGAAATCATAGAAAATTAGGTAAACAATTAAAGCTGTATGCAATAATTCCAGAAATAGGGCAAGGGTTGCCTGTATGGTTACCTAGAGGATATATGATTAGAAGAATCTTAGAGGAATATATGCTAGACCTTGAGAGAAAAAATGGATATCAACATATTTTAACTCCACATATTAACAGGGGACATCTGTTCGAGACCTCAGGTCATCTCAAGTTCTACAAAGAATCTATGTATGCACCAATTAGAGTAGAGGAAGAAGACTATTTCTTAAAACCAATGAACTGTCCCGCAGGGATGATGGTTTACAAGCTAGAGCCAAAAAGCTACAGAGACCTACCATACAAGCTAGGAGAGTTTGGAACTGTCTATAGATTTGAGAAATCTGGTGAATTACACGGACTTCAAAGAGTAAGAGGATTCACCCAGAATGATGCCCACCTTTTCTGTACTCCAGAACAGCTAGATGATGTATTAAATGAAACTCTTAATCTTCTAGATATCTTCTACAAAGATATAGGTTTTGATAAGTATAGATTTAGGTTATCCCTTTCAGATAGGGAGAAAAATCCTGATAAATATGCAGGAGATGTAGAGAAATGGGCAGTAGCAGAAGAAGCACTTAGAAAGGTTCTTGTAGAAAGAAAGGTCGAGTTCGAAGAAATGCCAGGAGATGCAGCCTTCTATGGACCAAAAATAGATGTACAAGCAGTTAATGTCTTTGGTAAGGAAGATTCTGTATCAACAATACAATTAGACTTCAATCTACCAGAGAAATTTGAAATCACCTATGTAGATTCGGATGGTGTAGAGAAACAGCCATTTGTAATACATAGAGCATTAATTGGTTCATTTGAGAGATTCTTTGCATTCCTAATAGAACATCACGGAGGTGACTTCCCACTTTGGTTAGCACCAGATCAGGTAACAGTTATTCCAATATCTGAAAAACATAACGGGTATGCTCAAGAGATATTACTAGCATTAAAAAACTCGGATATAAGGGCAGAAATAGATGATAGAAATAAGAGTATGCAAGCAAAGATAAGAGATGCTGAAAAACTTAAAATCCCATACCTAGTAATAATTGGGGATAAAGAGGTTGAGACTGAGACAGTGTCTGTAAGATCAAGATCAAACAAGCAAATAGGGCTAATGAAGAAACAGGAGTTCATAGACTACCTTGAGGAAGAAATTCGTACTAAGGGTAGATAGTTAATTTAATATATTTTTACATTTTAAATGGAGTTTAATACTCAAAAAAGTAGCAAAGATTTCGGATTAAGGGTAAACGAGGGGATTAGAATACCAGAGGTTCTCGTAATAGATCAGAATGGTAATAACCTTGGTAAACTACAAACCGAAGAAGCACGAAGAATTGCTAGAGAATCCGAGCTTGATTTAGTCGAAGTAGGTCCAAATTCTACACCTCCAGTATGTAGGATAATGGATTACTCCAAATATATTTATGAGCAAAACAAGAAATTAAGAAAAAATAAGGCAGGGAAAGCAAAAGATTTGAAAGAATTTAGGTTCAGCCCAGTTATTGATACAGGAGATATGAATACAAGAATAAGGAGAGCCTTAGAATTCCTCGAGAAGGACCATCCAGTAAGGATAACTGTTCAAAAGAAAGGGCGTCAAACATATGAACAAGCGCGTTCAATTTTTGATCAAATATTGACTAATTTCAACGAATATAGTACTATCGAACCCGAACCAAAGAGTGAAGGTGATAGAATTACAATAACGTTTAAGAAAAATGGCACGTCAAAAAACAAACAAAACAGCAGTGAAGAGAATTAAGCTTTCTAACCCAAAGGGAAATAGAAAAGCTAAAATGATGTACAACCAAAGTCATCAAGGTCACTTGAAGACAAAGAGATCATCTAAATCTAAGAGAAGACAGAGTACAAAGGCTTTGGTATATAGTACTACACAAAAGAATCTTAAAAGAATAGTTGTTAACTTGAGCTAAAAGAAAAATGAGAGTAAAGGGTGGAACAGTAAGAAAAAGAAGACATAACAAGATCATTGCAAAGACAAAGGGATATAGGATGACTAAGAATAGCTTGTATAAGGTTGCACACGAGGCATACATGCATGCTGGACAGTATTCATACAACGATAGAAGAAAGAGAGCAGGTGATATGAGAACATTATGGATTCAAAAGATTAATGCAGAATGTAAGATCAATGATATCCAATATAAGGATTTCATCGATGGTATGAGTAAGAAAAATATTGAACTAAACAGAAAAGTACTTGCAGATATTGCAGTAAATGATCCTTCAGTTTTCTCCTTTATAGTGAAATCGCTGTAGGGTCTTTGATCTTGATTGTATAAAAGGACTCTACAAGGAGTCCTTTTTTAATTTAAAATATTGTATACTTCAACATAAAATCATATATTCAGAATATGGCTAAAGATCTCTCAGAAATATTAAAGATAATGGATGATGATATTCACACACTTTCTGTACAAGAACTTAAACAGAAATATCTTTCAAAAACAGGGATATTAACTCAACTTTTTAAAGATATTAAAGATGTACCAAGCGAGGAGAGAGCACAATTTGGAGCCAATTTGAACAATATTAAAAAACTTCTAGAGGAAAATATCTCGAGAAAAGAAAATGAGGAGAAGAATAAAACTACCAGTACAAATACCATAGACCCAAGCGCACCATTTGATATAAATACCAACCATGAAAAAAGACCCAGAATTCTTGATCTCAAAGGGTCACAACATCCATTAACACAGGAGCTTGAGAATATTCTCGACATATTCCAAAGAATGGGTTTTGATGTTATGGAAAGTAAACAATTGGATGATGATTTCCATATGTTCGAGAGCTTAAACTTCCCTAAAGGACACCCAGCAAGAGATATGTATGATACATTCTGGACAGAGGATGGATTTGTACTACCAGCACACACATCTACAATGCAAAATAGGGCATTGAGAAAATATGGCCCACCACCTATTAGGGTAGTACTACCTGGAAGATGCTTTAGAAATGAAGCTACAGACGCAAGCCATGAGCATACCTTTTATCAAATTGAAGGCATCTATGTAGACAAGGGAACCTCTCTCGCACACATGCAAGCAACAAT
>CAZULJ010000006.1:20304-31662 GCA_964621195.1 uncultured Candidatus Saccharibacteria bacterium | reverse complement strand
GATCTTAATTTCTTGAAACAATTCTAAATATGAAATTACCAATTAAAAGTATAAAAGAATATATCGGAGTAGAGATAGATAAGGAGGAATTGTTAAAAATAATTACAGGTAAGATCGGCGAGGTAGAAGATGTAATAGATTGGGAAGATATGTACAAAGGTATATATATAGCAGAGATAAAGAGCAAAGAGGAGCATCCCGATGCGGAGAAATTAGGGGTATATACAATATCAATAGGTGAGCAAGAGGACATACAAGTTGTAGCTGGTGATAAAAATCTTGAAGTAGGGGATAAAGTTGCATATATAAAACCAGGAAATATTGTTCCATCTACATACAAAACATCTGAAGAGTTTGAAATTAAAGCAGTAAAAATGAGAGGAATACTCTCCAATGGAATGCTTTGCTCTGAAAAAGAATTGAATATTGGACCAGATCACTCAAGAGTATTAAAACTTGAAAGTGATGCTCCAGTAGGAGAGCCTTTCTCAAAGTATTACACTCTTGATGACACAGTTATAGATATTGAAAATAAAGCTCTAACAAACAGAGGAGATCTCTTTGGGATAATTGGTCTAACAAGAGAAATCGCAGGAGCGAAAGATCTAAAGTTCGTCTCTCCACAGTGGTATGTTGATAATACTAAACCAGAATATACAAGTAAGGGTGGAGTAGGATTAAATATTGAAAACAGAATGCCTGCTCTTTGTTCTAGGTATATTGGCGTAGTTATGGATAACATCGAAATAAAGGACTCTCCTGTTTGGTTAAAGTCGATATTAATAAAGTCTGGGATAAGACCAATCAATAATATTGTAGACATAACCAACTATCTCTCAATTCTAGTTGGACAACCATTACATGCTTTTGACTACGACAAACTTATCAAAAACGATCCTAGTACAAACAGTATTGCTCACATAGAAGTAAGAATGGCTAAAGACGGAGAAAGAATTCATACCCTTGATAACAATGTTGTAACACTAAATAGTAATCACTTAGTTATAGCTGACAGTACAAATCCAATAGCAATTGCTGGTGTAATAGGTGGTATTGATACAGAAATAGACAATAATACAAAAAGGATTGTTCTAGAATGTGCAACCTTCGATAGATTCAACATTAGAAAAACCTCTATGTCCTTAGGTATATTTACAGATGCTGTAACTAGATTTACAAAATATCTAGACCCAAATCAATGCCTACCTGTTGCAAAATACGCAATATCTCTTGTTCAAGATCTTTCAGGTGGTGAAGTAGCTACAGAAATAGTTGATCAGTATGATGAGAAATACGAACCAAATACAGTTTCTCTTTCCATTGAGAAATTAAATACACATCTTGGAACAGATATCACAAAAGAAGAGATAGAAAATATATTAACAAACATAGAGTACAATATTCTTTCCTCAGATGAGAAATATATAACTGTAAAGGCTCCAACATTTAGAATGGACATTGTTATACCTGAAGATATCCATGAGGATATCGGTAGGATATATGGATATGAGAATATAAAACCAGTACTACCAAAGAGAGATCTGAAAGCTTCCGAAAGAAATAAGGTTTTGGATATCAAATCTAGGATAAGGAAGATCTTAAGTAATTCTGGTGCAAATGAGTTAGTAACATATAGCTTTGTCAGTGCAGAACAGATAACGAAATCAAATCAGGATCCTAATATGGCTTACCATATTAAAAATGCCCTTTCTCCAGAGTTGGCTTTTATGAGAACCTCACTCATTACCTCTTTGCTTTCTAAAGCTCAAGAGAATATTCAGAGAAATATTCCAACCTTTTGTATGTATGAATTTAACATTGCTCATCAGAAAGGTAATATGGATAACTTTGAACTACCAAAAGAGCAATGGAATATGTCTCTACTCTTTTCTACGAGAGAAAATATCTTAGAGGGGAACCCATACTATCAAGTAAAGAGATATTTTGAAAAGACAGTAGAAGGAGTAAGTATATCTAATATTGAATACTCTTTGGTATCAAATACCTCAGAAAGAGATCTTCCAGTATGGATATTAAATATATTACCAACGTTTAATCCAAATGCATCTGCATATATCACTTACAAAGGTAAAATACTTGGGATTTTAGGAGAAATTGAAAGTAGTGTAAAAAGAAATTTCAAGTTACCGGAATATACCTCAGGTCTAGAAGTAGATATAGAATCCTTGTTAAAGATCTCGAAGGAGGAGAAGAAGTACAAAGAGAGATCAAAATTCCCATCTATAACCCAGGATATAACCTTTGTTGTAGGGATAGAAAAAGAATACAAAGAGATACAAGATAGGATAGTAAAGGAAATTAATACTCAAAATAGACATGCTAGTGTTGAATGTATAGATATATATAGCAAGGAGAGCAGTAAGAAAAATGTAACAGTTAGAGTATCTATCGAACACATGGATAAAACATTGAGTGACAAAGAAGTAGAAAAGATAGTAAACAAACTAATACAACAAATTAGCGAGTAAGAGTAATTGTGGAGCTTTGATATGTCTGAGATCCCGCGAATGCCCTTGCAAATACAAGGTAAGTACCGCTTGGTACTACTGGTGTATTGCTCCACTGAACACTCCACCCGTTATTATCATTTGAGTCTGCATATTCATTGCTGTAGGAACCACCAGATCTTGATATATAGAATCTAACAGCATTTGGAGTTACACCTGATACGCTAGCTTCTAATAGGACAGGAAATGTCGTTATCGTAGAATTGTTACTAGGCCTCGTAATAGAAATACTTACCTCGGGTGCCAACACTGTAAAAGGCACCGTACCTGTAGCACTCTTACCATAGTTATCAGTGGCACTTATAACTAGATTATGATTACCAGCAGAAAGGCCTGTCAAATTGTAATTCAAACTAAAAGCACCATTGGTTAGTGAAGCAGAAGGTATAGGCGTACCATCAATGCTCACAGAGAAAGTAGTAATTGATTCAAGATATCTTACAGACCCCTTTATCTCCATACTGCTATTCATATTAAATTGTTGATTGTTAGTAGGCTTTTCTATTTCAATCACAGGAGAATTCCCGGGACCAAGGGGTAATGGACATAATCCAAGATCTGGTTTAGCGAAGAGATAAACACTGTTTTCAGCCTCTGTAAGATATTTCTGATATGTTTCTCTCTGTAATGCATTCTCAAGCTTAAAGGTCATATATACCTTGTCAGTTACAAGGTTGTACTGCCTTGCCAATTCAAGATTACTTGGGATCAAACCATTCTGATTACAAATAGGTACAGACTCTCTAGAATCGACCTGTGGGCCTCTACCTTCAATATATACCGTAGCCTCCTTCTCACAATTTGCACCCTCACCTGGAACTGCACCCGTATCTCTACACACAGTAGTAGAAAGAATTCCAGAGGGTCTCGTGTAAAGTTCCACCTTGTATCTATCAACTAATCTACTAGCAATACCATGAGCTATAGGTAATGGGACTGATACACCCCAAGCACCAGGAGTAGGTGTATTATCATTGTTCCCCGCCCATACACCGACAACTAAGTTCTTGTGATATAATACGGTCGTTAAATCACGGGGGCCATCCGTAGTACCAGTTTTCAAACATACATTCGTACCTTTTATCTTTGTATATATACCACCAATTCTATCCCCATGTCCCCCTAAATCACATAGAATGTAGTTCAAGAGATAGATCTCTTTTTCATCAATAACCTGTTTAGCGTTAAACTCTGTTACTTCCTTTAATATATTTCCTTTTGAATCCTCAACTTTAAGAACAGATACCGTCTCATTCTTTGCTCCTTCATTTGCAATAACTCCAAAAGCAGCGGTGTGTTCAACTAACTTCATCTCTCCTGCTCCCAGGGCAAGTGCGAGACCGTAATCTGCTTTGTTTTTCAAAGTTGTAATTCCTAATTTCTCAGTTGTCTGTAAGAATGAATCAATACCTGTTAGTTGTAATGTATATATAGATGGTAAGTTCCTGGATCTCCCAAGATTTCTTCTAGCAGTACCAACTCCCTCGAACTGCTTATCCCAGTTATCAGGTTTGTAGTTACCAAATGACATTCGAATATCAGGAGCAAGAGTCCAAGGACCATATCCTCTAGAAAAGGCGGAAAGATATACATAAGGTTTGGCAGAAGAACCAACCTGTCTATTGCTAGTAGTAATATTTACATTACCATCAACCTTAGGATTATCTACATTCCAATAGTCAACAGAACCAACCATAGATAGTATTTCACCAGTATTTGGATTCATTACAACAACAGCACCGTTGTTTACTTTGTATGGTAGACCATTCTTAGCAATACCATTTCTCAATTCTTCTTCAGCAATCTCCTGAATAGAGTAATCCAATGATGTGGTAACTTTTAAACCACCTCTTTCAACACGATCAACACCAAACTCCTCCTCTAATTGTTGTTTAACATAGAAGACAAAGTGTGGTGCCTTTATATCTATCTTTTTAGATGTATATACTAGCTCCTCTTCCTTCGCAGCTTCTATCTCCTCTTCAGTTACACCTGTTAGATCTTTGTGCTTAAGCATCTGGTTTAATACAAACTCCTGCCTGGTCTTAGCTAACTCAGGTTTTGTACCAAACAGTGGGGAGTATGTACCAGGACTCTGTATAAGTCCTGCAATAAGGGCACTCTCTGCTAGAGTTAACTCTTCAACATCTTTTGCAAAATAGGCATTTGCAGCAGCTTGAAAACCGTAGTTAACACCACCAAGAGGTATCTCATTCATATACATCTGCAAGATCTCATCCTTGGTAAATGTTTGTTCAACTTGCATTGTGATAAGGATCTCTTTAATCTTTCTTGAATACCTCTGCTCATACGCCTTCTCACCTAAAACATCATAAAGGATTGTATTTTTCACTAATTGCTGTGTAATTGTACTTGCACCTCTAACAATATCCCCACTGCGTAGATTTTCAATTGCAGACATTGCAATACCTGCATAATCCAACCCTTTGTGCTGATAGAATTCTATATCCTCTGCTGCAAGTAATGCCCACTTAGTATGCTCCGGAATTTTTTCAATAGAAACAAACTCTCTATTTTGATCACCATAAACCCTATAAAGAAGAATACCGTTCCTATCAAATATTTGAGTACTCTGGTCGGAAGTTCTTTCAACTAATTTATCAGGAGAGGGTAAAGAGTTCTGTAATGATTTCAAATATACACCAACACCTATTAATACTGCACAACCAATGAAAAAACCAATACCAACAATAATATAGAAAATCTTTCTCAGTTTTGTCTTATCAAACCTTCCACTAAACATACTACTCTTTGTAGATAGAGCAATCCCTCTTTTTACATTTCTACTATTGTATCTTTTTACACGATTGAAACTACTCAATGGAGTAGGACCACTCTTTTTAAAACTTCTCCTGTTATTCTTTTTTGACATAGACATCGAGTATTTCATTGGGAAGTTTTTTGGATGATTTTACTCCATAAATATATATTATTAACATAAAAGATTCAACCTCCCGACCTTTCCCTTTATGACTAGATACCTTAATGATATAATTCATTGCATGGAAAATATAAAACTATCAATACAACCATACAAGGGAACAACAGACACTTATCCTCAACAGGCACGAGAAAGAGAATTCCTTTTTCAAACATGGAAAAATGTAGCTAAAGAATTCGGATACGAGGAGTATGATACACCAATAATTGAGGAAGCCCAGCTATATAGAGTAAAATCTGGAGAAGAGATTGCGAACAAACAACTTTTCAACTTCTTTGATAAAGGAGGAAGAGAGATTGCATTGAGACCAGAAATGACCCCTTCTTTAGCTAGAATAATTGCTGCAAAGAAAAACGAACTATCACTTCCAATTAGATGGTTTAATATTGGAAGATTCTATAGATATGAAAAACCTCAAAAGGGTAGAACCAGAGAATTCTTTCAATTAAATATCGATATTTTTGGTATAGACACAATAGATGCAGAGCTTGAGATAATTATGTTTGTTATGAGAGTGATGGAGTCTCTCAATGCACCAAAAGGTACTTACGAACTCCGTATTAACAACAGATATCTTCTAGAATATCTTTTCAATGATATTTTAAATATAGACACAGAGGTAAAAGAGAAATTAGCCCGAGCTATAGACAATTATCTAAAAATGGAAAGGGCTGAATTTAAAGAGTACCTTTCAGAGATTGGGCTAACCAGTGAGCAGATAGAAAAGGTACTGAATTTTCTAAACTGGAATTTACAGGATTTAGAAAAGATTGAAGATAAATCTAGAGGTGCAAAAGAGCTATTAGATCTCTTTAGAAGAATAGATTCTTTAAAGATATCCAATGTCTCATTTTGTCCATACATAATGAGAGGCCTAGCTTACTATACAGGTTGTGTAATAGAAATGTTTGATATTGGAAGTAAGGAAAACCCAAGAGCTCTTTTTGGTGGTGGTAGATACGATGATCTTCTTGAGATATTTGGTCAAGAAAAGCTACCGGCCTTTGGATTAGGGTGGGGCGATGTAACAACCTTAGACTATCTTAAAACATACAACCTGCTCCCTACATTCAAGACAGATACTCAGCTGTATATTTCTCTTTTAGATGAAAAACTAAAAGATACAAACATTCAGTTAGCACAATACTTTAGAGAGAATGGTATTAAAACAGAAGTCCAACTGAGCAATACAAAGTTAGGAAAACAGCTTGAATATGCAGATAAAAAAGGATTCCCATGGGTTATTATACTAGGCGAAGAGGAGTTAAAAAAAGGTGTTGTCCAACTTAAGAATATGCAAACAAAAGAATATTTAGAGATTAAGAAAGAAGATGTCATATACAAGATAAAACAGTAAATATATACTTACCCGTTTATTTTTTACCCTCAGAAAGATAAACAGGAAATCTGTTTTAAAAGAAAGTAAGAACAAACCCGAACCATTTACGTGCCCTCACTATATAAATTGCCTCCTTTGCAACCTTAACGAGAGAAAGCCAGAGCCAAGAACTCTAGAGATTCTTTCTTTTGGCGAACTTCATTTAAATCCTTTTAACTACCAATTACATATAAAGGGAAATATTGTTCATTTAACTAAATGCGAGAATATCTTTCTCACATACATTCTAAAGAAAAAATCTTTTGTTACTATCCAAGAGGTAAATTCGATTTTAAAAAAGGATAACTGTAAATCCACAGCGGTAATAATTAGCAGACTAAGGAGAAAGATTAAAAATACTACTGGATACTCCCCTATAAAAACAAAATATGGCTTAGGGTACTACATATCATTTTAAACTTTTTTCTTCCATTCGGAGATTTTGTTTAATGCATCAAGAGGAGTTAGATTATCTATATCAATCTTTTGAATATCTCTTTCAATCTCTGAATCTTTGGCTAGGAATAACGGAAATTGGTATGAACTCTTTTTCTCATCATTTTTCCTCTCCTTTACATCCAATATACTACCCTCTCTAAGATCAGACTCTTTACTAAACATCTTCTCCTGCTCAAAACTCTCAAGTATCTCATTGGCCCTCTTAATTACTTTCTCCGGTAGCCCTGCCATCTTAGCAACATATATACCGTAACTACGATCAGTACCACCCTCAACAATTTTTCTAAGAAATATTACACTACCTTCATCTAAGTCTTCTTCTACTAAAACATTGTAATTCTTAACTCTACCAACAATCTTTTCAGAGAGCTTCAGTAATTCATGATAATGGGTTGCAAACAAAGTTCTAGCTTTTACATCATTCACAAGGTACTCCGCTAATGCCCAGGCAATACTAACACCATCATATGTACTAGTTCCTCTTCCGACTTCATCTAAAACAATTAGGCTAAATCTAGTTGCATTGTTAAGAATATTAGCAGCTTCATCCATCTCGACCATAAATGTACTTCTTCCACGAGATAGATCATCAGATGCACCAACTCTAGTAAATATCCTATCTACAAGTGAAAGTTCCATTTCCTTTGCTGGAACAAAACATCCGACCTGTGCAAGAAGTACAATACAGGCAACTTGCCTAATATATGTTGATTTACCTGACATGTTAGGACCTGTAAGAATCGCCATGGAAGAATCTGAGAAATTCAGAAGAGTATCATTGGAAATGAACTCTTCATCTGAGATACTCTCAACGATAGGGTGTCTCCCCCCCTTTATACTCAAAATTCCATCACCCTCTCCCATATTATGCAACATTGGTCTACAGTAATTCTTTGTATATGCAAGATATGCAAAACCTAAAAGGACATCTAACTTTGCAATCTCTTTTGAAAGATTTTGTAAATTAGGAATGTCCTTAACAAGAGAGTCTCTAAATTCTGTAAATATAATGTACTCTAAGGAAGAGAGTCTCTCCTGAGCGTTTAAAATAACTTCCTCTTTTGTTTTTAATTCCTCAGTAATATATCTCTCACAGTTCACTAATGTCTGTTTCCTAATATATCTTTCTGGAACTTTTTCTTGCTGAGCTTTGGTTACTTCTATGTAATATCCAAATACTTTGTTAAACCCTATCTTTAACGAATTAATACCCGTTTCTAACTTCTCTCTCTCTTCAAAATCCTTTATCCACCCCTTACTGTTACCAGAAAGATCTCTTAACTGGGCAATCTCTTGATTAAAAGAGCTTTTAATAATTCCACCATCCAAAAGAGACGTGGGAGGTGCATCTACAATACACTCATCAATACGCTTCACAACATCATCAATCAACTCAATATATTCATCAAACCTAGAAGCGACCTCAGGAACTATTGAAAGTTTTGATATCAATTGTGAAATACTCTCAAGGGAAATCTGTAATGCCTTAAGATCTCTACCATTTGCTCTGTTAAGACCAATTTTCCCAACAATTCTCTCAATATCATTAATACCCGTTAATATCTCCCTAAAAGCATCTAACATATCTGTTGAAGTAAGTAGAAGTTCAATAACGGAAGTTCTCTCCTCAATACCTTTTTTGTCAATCAATGGATTAAGAAGCCAGGAGTAGAGGAGTCTTTTTCCCATTAATGTTGATGTGTAGTCTACAACGCTAAAAAGAGAATTCTTAATATCACCAGAGTATGCATTTGCTACAATCTCTAAATTCCTTACTGTTGCTCTATCTAATATCATATTACCAGAAAGATTTACTTTCTTAGGCTTTTGAATATGTCTTGGATCCATAAGTTGGGTCTCAAGAATATACTCTAGTATCATTGCCACAGAGAATAGAGAAGATGTCTGTTGATCTAATCCCAATGATTCAATATTTTTTATATCGAAAAACTCCTTAATTTTCTCAACGGCATACTCCTTGTTCCTAATACTTTTTGAAACAAACTGCACTGGTAATGTTGGGAACTTAAGATCTTTCTCATTTTCTAATATTAATACCTCTACTGGTTCATATGAGGAGAGTATCGCCTCAATATTCTTTTTTAAGTATTCAGTAGATATATACAGAAACTCTCCAGTAGACACATCACATAGTGAAACAAAAAGAGATTTTTTGTCCGTATAGAAGGCGGCAAGATAGTTATTCTTTGTTTCATT
Organism: uncultured Candidatus Saccharibacteria bacterium; assembly: GCA_964621195.1. Classification (GTDB taxonomy): domain Bacteria; phylum Patescibacteriota; class Dojkabacteria; order SC72; family SC72; genus UBA5209. Next base: position 22,118 of record CAZULJ010000006.1, on the reverse strand, counting down.
TGCGTTATCACCATCCAACGTTCCGGGGGTTACAATTCTTGTAACTCCTCTTTTTACAATACCTTTGGCTAATTTCGGATCTTCAAGCTGATCCACAATCACAGTACAATATCCAGCATTTATCAGTTTGGGTAAATACTGCTCAAGTGCTTTGTGAGGAAATCCAGCCAATGGAGTAGGGTTAGTATTTTTATCCCTTGAAGTAAGTGTAATGTTTAAAACCTTTGAGGTAATTTTTGCATCTTCACCAAATGTTTCAAAGAAATCTCCCATTCGAAAAAGTACTACCTTATCAGGGTATTGCTTTTTGAACTTCATATATTGACTCATCATTGGAGTCTCTTTTATTCCACTCTCCATAACCTATTATACAAAAGAATATATAGTGAAAACTATATACTATACCAATTGAGCTACTTTTTACCAAGTATAAGCTGAGCTTCTTCATCCGAAACTAATCTCCTACAATCTTTTACATCTTTGTAGCTAACAGATATCCCATACACACCCATCTGAATACAGTATTTAATCAAGTCTTTGTTGTTTTCGGTCATTACCACAACTCTCCTTGGAGTATTTCTTGTAATATCTACAACAGCATCTACAATCTTAAATGCACTATTTACCCCCAAGTTATATCTAGCTTCAGAGTCGTTAATATCAAACCCTTGCATTACCCTAACAATCCTTGGCATATTAAGAACTAATCCATCAATCTTAGATTCTAAGATATCATCAGCCATAATTACCTCAGTAGGGTTATCAATAATTGCATAGACCTTAAAAGTAGAGGTTCTTGTCAAACCTACAGCTGAAAGACTCTTTTTGAAATCTGAGACAAAGGAGCCATTCATAGGGCTATGAATAGCAATATCTACATTTCTCTTCTTGTAAACATTACGAATCCTCCTAACAATCATTAGAACCCTCTTTAAAAGCTCTCCGTTGTTTAGATAGTGAGCAGCACCATATACAGAGTTCAAGGCTTCGGGCTCAAAATCTTTTCCTCTTCTCAATGCTTTAAAATCTCCAACACTACTTGAACCTAATGAAAGAAGTACCTGATTTCCTTCTGCAAGATCTATATACTTACATACTCTCTCTGCAATATCTTTAGAATATTCAACAAACTTCTTGTCTTCAACAAAAGCAAGAGGATGCCTACCGACCTCTAACAAAATTCTATCCATATCAACATAGAAAAGACCATGAGAATTACCAACATAGTCCAATAGCTCTTCAACCTTTCCAAGCGGATTTACAAATACCTTTGTAGCAGAAGGTGGTAGAGAAACATCATGTGGTATTTTACTGTCATATGCAGTAGCCTCCTTGTGTACTGGAGTAGAAACATTTCTAAGCAAGTCTATACCTTCAAGATTTTCCTCTTTGTAAGCCTCTACAACAGGATGAACATTCTCAACTGATTTTCCTTCGACTGCAAGTTTAGCCTCTTGGCTTCTTTCCTTGTAGACAGAGCCAGCCTTACCATCTATTCTTACAATATCACCATCCTTAAGCATATTCGAAGCATTCACAGCACCAACAACAGCAGGGATGTCAAATTCTCTACAAAGTATGGCGGTATCACTTGTTACACCACCAGTTTCTAAGATAACGCCACCAGAGTGTACAATGAGAGCCTCCATTTCACTTGCATACTTTTTGATAAGGAGGATATCATTTTTACTAATTGCGATATCACTACCCCTATCAACAGATACTATTTTTCCAACAACTTGACCAAAGCTTGCACCAATACCTGAAACCAAAAGATCCTCTTTACCTTCTGTAAGGGTAGATGTAACTACAAC
>CAZULJ010000006.1:0-20204 GCA_964621195.1 uncultured Candidatus Saccharibacteria bacterium | reverse complement strand
TACCTGAAACCAAAAGATCCTCTTTACCTTCTGTAAGGGTAGATGTAACTACAACCGCAGGTTTACTTTCTACCTGTTTCTTTGCTATATTGATAAGCTTTTCAGTAAATGAATTCTTCTCATTTTTGTTTCCTTGGACAATCTTTTTAGCATGCTCAACCGCCTTACTCTCTAACATACCAATACCCGAATATTTATCTATAGTCCATTTTAAAACTTCCGCAAGAGTATCAAACTCCTTGTTGTCTATAACCAATATAGGTTCGTTGTTTTTCTCATATAAGTCCTTACTCTGTAAAACCCACACTTTTCCACCAGCTAATACCCACTCAATATTTTGAGCTTGCCTTAATTTATTTTCAACAATCAGAGCTATCTTAGCAATCTCTTCCAAGTATTTGTCCTCAACCTTCTGCCTGTGACTCCAATTAGTAGATATTTTAATCTTTTCAACTCCTGATTTTCCTTTCGAAGAACCACTTAACATACGAACCTTCATCCAATCCTGTGGTGCAATATGTTTCTCTAAGATATTTAATTCTCTCTTGTTAAGAAGATATGTGTCAGGAGTTAACTCCCCCAATGCAATACTATCCCCCAAACCAAAGACAGCTTCAATACTTAATTTTGTAGGATCTTGAGTAATTGGATCTACTGTAAATGCAACACCGGAGACCTCTGCTTGAATCATCTTTTGAACAACAACAGCAATCTTTACATCTGAAAGATTTATGCCCTTCGAAGAAGCATATACAACAACATCATCCGTAAAAAGAGATGCATAGATCCTTTTAATTGTATCCAGTAGATTTCGAACTCCTCTCACATTTAACTCAGTACTAAAGACACCTGAAAAGGAAACCTCAGGAGAAGAGGGGAATACAACTGAAGATCTAACGGAGACCCAAGCATCAGTAAAGCCTGATAGCCTTGTATATGCAGTCAGAATCTCCTCAACAACATCATCCGTAAACTCACTTTTCATAAGGGATTCTAGTATTTCGGATTCTTCTGGATTCTTACCATTTTCTAAAAGTTTTTCGGAGTCTCTGAGGAAAGATTGAGAGATTAAACTATCAAAGACACGTGACGATACAACAAAGAATTCAGGTATAGGGATATCCATATCCTTAAGCTCAAAAAGGCTTAAACCCTTTCTACCAACAGTAGATTCTTTAAGATTTCTAGAATGGAAATCTTCCCAATAGTAAATTGATCTATTAATCTTTGTAGTAGTCGATGACATCTCTAGGGCAGTAATATTATCTACTAGATGCTACCTTTAGCCTTTAGTTTTTGCAAGTCTATATAGAACTCATAGCATATTCTCATGATAACAATTGCTGGAACTGCTAAAACTGCACCCCAGACACCAAAGAGTATAAAGAAGGTAACAGCTGTAAACATAATAAAGATAGGGCGAACACCCATTACATTACCCATTATTTTTGGTCCAATAATGTTGTTTTCTAATTGTTGATAAATGAAAAAGACAACAATAATTATCAATGCAGCAAGAGGCCCCTTAACCACCATTGCAATAAAGATTGGAGGTATAGACCCAATTGTAGCACCGAGATTGGGTATTGCTGACATCAAAGCAACAAACACTGCAATTGGAAGTGCGAATGGTATTCCTAATACCCACAAAACAATACCCATAACAAGACCAGCAATACTACTAATCAATGCCTGACCAAGCAACCATCTTCCCAACTTGTTCTCTACCTCTAGTACCAATTCCTTAACTCTCTTCCTCTTAGCATCAGAAATGATTCTTACTAATCCAAGTTCCAGAATATTGTCATGATCCAAAACAAGATAGATTGAAAATATTACAGACGCAAAAACTAAAGCAGTAGAACTAAATAATGATCCAACAGTATTCGCAATATTTTCGAAACTTTCAAAAAGTGTAAACCTCTCCAAAGTATCACGCACAAAGCTATTTATCATAGAAGTATCAATCGTATATCCCCAAACTACGATGTCTCCAAAGTCTCTAGAAAGTAAATCTACCCACTTTGGTACTGCACTTACTAATTCGTCAATCTGATCTATAAATGGGAATACAACAATAGAAAGAACTGCTGCCAACAAAACAAGACCTAAGAAGTAAGTAATAGATACAGAAAAGCCCTTTCCAATCTTCCTGCCCATAAGGAATGTAACAACAGGCCTTGCAGTAGACATAAATACAAAACCACCAAAGAGGAAGATAAAGACTGTTAATAACTCTTTCCCAAGGAAAAACATAGAAAGAAGGAGTAATATGCCTAGGATAAATTTCCAGGAGAATTCTACAACTATTGTAGGTTTTTTAAATTCATCCCTCTGCCTGTACTTCTCCAACTCTCTCAACTCTTTTATAAAATCGCTACTTTTCTCACTCTGAACCTTTCTAGAATCCATATTCAATATTTTTGGCATTTATACAAAGTAATCAATTAATCCCTTTATTATACCAATTCCTTCCCACCACTGCCATTTAATTTACCCCTCTTAGATATAACATATGCAGCAAAAAGCGAAGTAATTGGAACAATAAGAAGAATACCAATACTAGCGGAAAGAGTTCTTACTATCTCTTCAGCTATGACATCAGCCCGAAGTATATTACCGATCCCACCACTGTTGTATGTCAAAAGCATTACCAATGCAAAACTTGATCCAGCATACGCTATAAACAGGGTATTAACCATGGAAGAAAGATGATCCTTACCAATATTCATTCCCTGTTTTAATAGTTGCAACATATTTAATTTTGGATTTGCAATATTTAACTCATATATGGCTGAGACCTGGCTCATAACAACATCGTCTAACACTCCAACAGCACCGATGAGGATACTAACGAAAAACACCTCAGACAAATTTATGCCACCTCCTGTCTGACTTAAAAGGAGGAAAGCTTCTTCACTACCAGAGCCATCAACTCTCATCATCATGGTAAATATCTTTGCCAAGAGGGCAACAATTACAACTCCGACAAAGGTAGATAGGACTGCTATACTACTTTTCATATTAAACCCATGAGAGGTATACATAATGATAACCAGTGTAATACAAACAGTAGAAACACCAATAAGTAAAACGTTTCCACCTTCTAATATTTTTGGTATAGCCCAACCATAGAGTATCAATACCGTGAAGATTAAACTTACTAAAGAGCCAAAACCCTGCCTTCTACCAATTAAGATTGCAACTATAGCAAAGATTGCAACCATTACAAGAACAGGTAATTCCCTCACAAAGCCAGTAATACTCCAACTCTCGTAATCGAAACCGTCAGAGAGATAGGAAACGTATACCTTATCTCCAACTAGAAACTTAGAGTCTTTAGTATCTGAGAGAGAGGGTATTGTCCGAACTGAGGTATCCCTTTCCTCAACATATACTTCATATTCATAACATCTATAACCATCATCAAGGGACTCTGAACAAGGTACTTCAAATATCTCAAGTATAGTTCCCTTGAATGATTCTTCCGGTTCTTGAGCAAAAGCAAGAGAGGGAAATACCAAAGTAAATATTAAAAGAAATATATATTTCATATTCAACCATTATACAAAAAAAAGAGGGGCTTGCACCCCTCTTATCAGAAACGAAAGATTTACTTTCTCTTACTGTAATACATGTATGCTGAGCTAGAACCAAAGGCTACAACTGCAACAATACCAAAGATCATCATTAATGTATTACCAAAGATTGCATCAAGCTCTCCAGATGCCTGTGGGATATTACCATCAACTACTGCATCACCATTAACATCACCAGTAGGTGAGTAATTTACTCTGATTTTTTCCTCTAATGTAACTTCATTCCCTGCAAGATCCTTAACAGACATTGTGAATACATTACGACCCTCTTCTAATTCAATACCTTCAATCCTATATGCACCGTTCTCATCTGCTAAAGTATCATAACTAAGGATTCCTCTCTTAACAGTAACAGTACTGTTTGGTTCGGATGTACCAGCAACTATGAAGGTATCCTTGTTAGTCTCTTCTCCATATTTGAATGTAACATCCTCTTCCTTTGGTGCACTCCAGTCTACCTTTGCCATTTCTACTTCACTTCTTGGACCCATAATACGACCAGGGAAACCCTTTACACCAGCAACTGAGATAGAATAGTCACCATCATTTTCTACAGTATACTCATATGAGAAGAGATCCTCTTCATCAACTTTTGTACTAGCTATTTTTACATCATTAACATATACAAAGACATCATCAAAACCAGAAGCCTTACCTCTAACCAATATTTTATCGCCATTTGTAAGATCTGTTACATCTGTAAGCTCGGGAGCTTCCAAATCAAGATCAATGGAGGGTTCTTCTCTAAATCTAATAAAAGAGTAAACACCAAAAGCAACAAGTAAGACTCCTAAACCAATAAAGACAGATCCAACCAACCTAGACATCTTCTCTTGATTATTCCTCTCAGGCTGCTTTATCTCAACCTTACTTTGCATTTTTTCTTCTTGTTGCGAATTTGCAACGTTATTATTTGGGGCAGAGTTTTTAATATTTTTCTTCTTAGCCACTCCAACCTATATTAAAATTTATATACTCTATGTAGATAGAATAGAATAAAATTTTACAGAGTGCAAGAAAAATATATAATATATTACAGATGAAAAAGAAGAAGTATTTTAAAATAGCTATTACCACAATCCTTTTAGGGATCTTCATAATCCCCGTATCCCTCTTTATCATCTACCCCAATTACAACAAGCTCATAGGACCTATAAAGAGATTTAACATACAAAGAAGTACAGAAGAAATAACATTCCAATTACTTACTGCAATCTCTCCAACAAAAGATCAAATACTTGGAATATCGGATACAACAACAACCCAACAAACAATAGAGGAAAGTCTTGGCTCAGACTTTGTAATCGAAGAAAAAATTCTAGAGAATTTAAAAACAAAGATAAAAATAGATTCTATTCAAGTAGAAGGAAAAATATTCGAAGGAACAGATGCAAATACAATGGACCAGGGCTTTTGGCATTTTCCACTGTCACAATATCCCGGAAACAAAGGAAACAGTGTAATCATTGGACACAGATACGCAAAACTACCCCCAAACCCTGATACCTTCTTTAATCTTGATAAGGTAAAAGTAGGAGATAGAATATTAGTTGAACAAGAAGATAATTCATATACATACATAGTTACAGAAACTAAGGTTGTGGAAAAGAATGATATTTCAATACTAAAAAGCTATGGCGACTATCGTATTACATTAGTAACGTGCACACCCTTGTGGAGTTCCGATCAAAGACTTGTGATTATCGCTAAGCTGGACAAATTGTACAAAAACACATAAAATTCAATACTTCTTAAATAATATTAAATATTTTCTGATGAACGATTTCTATACAAAAAAAGAGATAAACGGGCATACATTGGAATTCACAATTACTATTCCAGCAGACAACTTTAAACATTCATATGATCTTTTAATAAAAGACTATGCCAAGGATACCGATGTAAAAGGTTTTCGAAAAGGGAAAGTACCCGCAGACTTGATTAGCGATCAAATGAAAGAGGTTGTAAAATTTGAAACTTTTGAAAGATTAGCACCTCTTTACATTAATACCGCCCTTAACAAAGAGAAGCTCGAACCAATAGCCCCACCAGAGTACAAGGAATTACCAAAGATCTTAGATGGATTAGATATCTCCTTCACTATTACTGTAACAACAATGCCAGAATTTAAAATAGGAGATATAAAAAAGATCAAGATCAAAAAGGACAAACTCAAGATAGAAGAGAGTGAAGTAGAAGATGCTGTAAATGAGCTAAAAAATACTCAAAAAACAGAAGCAAAAAATATCAACGATGATTGGGCAAAAGAGATTGCAAAAGTTATTAACGCAGAAGAGGTTAAAGGCCTTGATGATCTCAAAGAGAAGATAAGAAGTGCATTACAAATGCAAAAGGACCGCTACCAGTTACATAAATTACAAGACGAAGCACTTAGAAAAGGAATCGAGATTTCGAAGATAGAAATACCAGAACCTGCAGTAAGGTTTGAGGCCTCTGAAAGAGAAAAAGCCTTTGTTGAAGATATGAAAAACAGAGGTGTAAAAATAGAGGATTTTCTTAAAGCAAACAACATTACAATAGAGAAGATGAGAGAGCTATGGTTGAAGGATGCAAAAGATGCACTAGAGGCAGATACCTTCTTAAACCTTTTCTCCAAAGATAGGAAAGTTGAAATATCAGATGAAGAGTTAGAGAAGAAAATCGAGGAAATCAAACTTAGCCAACCAAATGCAGATAAAAATATATTCAGCAATCCACAATGGAGAGAATATATTAAGGGAGTAGAAAGAAAAGAGAAGGGTTTCCAACTATTCATCAAAGAAGTTCTTGGTAAAGAGTTCTTAGATGAACATAACTAACCTTAGTTTGTCTTTACAATGTCTTTACTAATACCAATGGTAATAGAGAAAGATCGAGAAGGGGAAAGAGCATATGATATATACTCGAGATTGCTTAAAGATAGAATAATCTTTGTGAGTGGGCCAATTGAAACAGATATGGCAAATACTGTAGTAGCACAACTTCTTTTCTTAGAGAAAGAAAACCCCGATGCAGATATCCAAATGTTTATTAATTCCCCTGGTGGAGTAATCAATGCCGGGATGGCAATACTTGATACTATGAACTACATAAAGTGTGATGTATCTACAATTGCAGTGGGACTTGCCGCATCTATGGGATCTTTTTTACTTGCACATGGAGAGAAGGGTAAGAGATATGCATTACCAAATAGTAAAATTCATATCCACCAACCTTTAGGTGGAGTAGAGGGTCAAGCCAGTGATATTGCAATCGAGGCTCAAGAGATATTAAAGATAAGGGAGAAGCTTTACAAGATGCTTTCTAAGCAAACTGGGCAAAGTTTAAAACAATTAGAAAAAGATGCGGATAGAGATAAATACTTTACAGCAGAAGAGGCAAAAGAGTATGGATTAATAGATAAGGTAATATCTAAAAGGGAGTAATATGCAAACATTTAGAGATCCTCTTCATGATAATGCGAAACAGGAATCTATAGAATTTCTCAGATCACAAATAATCACTATGATCCAGGATGGAGAAACTGGATCTGTGATAGATGAAATTGTACAAGAACTTTCCCTACGGGATATCCACCAATTTATGATTAAACTCCACAAAGATCAGAATTTACCTTTTAAGTTACCAATCGTAAGACATATCAAGGTGGAGGATGAGGAAACTTTTCAAGCTCTTTGTGAGCATATGAGTATTAACAATGTCCAGATGCCAAGGGGGGAGACACAGAGGATATATTTTGTAGAAACCGATATGGATGCAATAACCGTGATACCCATACAATTAGATCCAGAGGATGGAATAAATGTTCGAATAGAACTTCTTGAGGATTCTCCAGAATTTGTAAGAGAGCTATGGTATAAAAGTACTAGAAAGAAAGGCTTAGATGATATAGAATTTGTGAAGTTGAAATAGGGGCGATTAGCTCAGCTGGTTAGAGCATCACATTGACATTGTGGAGGTCGCAGGTTCGAGTCCCGCATCGCCCACCATCCATCCTTTTCTGCCTGTAACTTAGACTCTGGGGATAGTGAGAAAAGTAAGTCTCCAAGCATCTCTGAAGGTATTTTCAATACAATCTTAAGTTTATATGGAATCATCTGTCCTTCTTTCTTAGGACCAGAAATACTGTCTGATTCCTTCTTGGGTCTGGAGAAAACTACTATCTCATGTATCATCATATGGATTAAACCATACAGGTAATCTATGTTCTTGTTATTAAGATAAATCTTCCATTGCTTCTTCATACTTCTCTTGGAATAGCTCAAATGCTTTAAAGTATTCTTCTGTATTTGAAAATATGGATAGCTGAGATTCAAGTAATTCTTTCTCTCTAAGGTTCCTCTGGTACTGCTCTTCTAAATCCTTCAGCTCTTTTATCTTTCTTTCCCTAGTATAATCTCCATCTCTAAACATGATTTCAACTCTTCTTTTGGCACTTTCTGTACTATTTAATAACTTTTTTACAATTTTTAATCTATCTTTCTTTGCCCTTATATCAGCCTTCTTAGACTGAAGACTCTGTTGATATTTAAATACAACCTTTGGATTGTTGAGTAATTCTCTTACAAACTCTATTACATGCTTTTCTAAAGGTAGAGCAGGGAGGGGAATAGTTTTACAATCTATATTTCTTCTCTCTTTCTTATTACTATTTTTTGAACTACATTGATAATAATAGACTTTCTTACCTGTAGACTGGACCTTCTTAGGGAAGCCATTCCAAGCATATGGTTCTGTATGAATAGTAGGGTTGTAACAGTTTGCACACTTTAGAAGACCTTGAAGAAGATATAATCTGCTTTCTTTCTGGACTCTCTTATATCTAGTTGTATTAGCTGAAATATATTCCTGAGCTTTTTTAAAGAGTTCTTTTTCTATGAAGTCTTGGTCATGATAATAGACTCCCCATTTTTCCTTAGGTACTTTCTTACCATCTACTGTTTTATTGTAATACTGTGTACCAATATACAACTCATTTGTTAAGATATTTCTTACAGCACTTGGATCCCAAGCATATGGTCCTCCTGTACTTATTTTCCTTCTACCTTTCTCCTCTTTGTTATGTTCATATCTGTATGCCTGTGGTGTCTTTATCTTATGTTCTTTCAAGTATCTTGCTATGTCATTTATATTCCTTCCTTCTCTAACAAACATATTGAATATCAATTCAACAACCTTTCTTTCCTCTTCTTGTATCAATATCTTGCCATCCTTACCCTTTATATATCCCAATGGGGGAGTGTTCATATATGTACCTTGTTCAGCAGAAGATTTCCTACCACTAGAGGTTCTTTCTTTGATGTTCTCCATCTCTAATTCAGCAATTACACCAATGATTCCTAGCATTGCTCTCCCAAATGGAGTTGAGGTATCTATACTTTCATTAGCAGATAGGAACTCTATTTTCTCCTCACCTTTCTCAAATAGGTCCAGTATTTCTAAAAGTATTTTCAGTCTCCTAGCAAACCTGTCTATCTTGTATACAGCAACAACATCAAAAGGTCTTTGTGTAGATCTAGAAATATCCTCTAACAATCTCCTAAATTCTGGTCTCTCCTCTGGCTCTGTAGTGCCACTAACACCCTCATCTATGTATACATACTGTTCACCAGCAAACTCTAGATTGTTTCCCTTAGAGGCTATTAAGCCCATGAGGGAACTCCTTTGAAGGTCAACACCATACATTTCTACCTGTTCTTCTGTAGAAACTCTTATATACAATGCTACTTTTTTCTTTACTTTTTCTTCTTCCATTAAATAAGGAGACACAACATGGAACTTAAATATTACTTCTTATCTCTTGCCTTGGTATATAGTTCATGTAGTAGTTGCTCATTCTCTTGGTCTATATCTGTTACAACAACTTCTAACTCTCTTTTTATCTTACTGTCTTCTATGACCCATTTCTTTGGTAAAACTAATTGTAAATTTGTAGGGATTCCTTTAGTTGTTGAGTATGCATAACCTTCATCTATGATTATTCCAAATAGATCTTCTTTTACTTTGTAATCATTGGGAGACTGTAAGAAGCTATATATTCTGCTTTCTCTTTCATTTCTAAAAACAACAACATAGCCTTTATTGTCAAGGATAATAGGTAATGCAGAATGATATTTCTTGTTAACAAAATCTTCAGTAGGGGGTAACTTTTCAAGTACTAAGAAATTTTCTCTAAGCTCTTCTAAGGTCATCATTGGCTTATTATATCAGACTTCCAGATAGGCTTTCATAAATTTTAATTTAGACATATAATTTGGCATATTACCTAAACCTAGTAATTAGGCATGGTGATGAAAATTAAATCCAGGTCAGTGTGTTAGGCGGTCTTCCGTCTCTCAATCACTGACCTGGTTACTAGGGGAAACCTTAGTAGAGGATACAGCAATGTACCTCTGTGAGCGGGAGACCACTTGTCTCATATGCTCATAAAAATTATATAACTTGGTCAGAAGTTAAGATGAGAACTCCCTCAAAGAATAAACTGTTTCTAAGGTATCTCCTTATCCCCTTGTACTTTATTATTCCACTGATATTAAGGGCTATACTGTATTTCCTAATAGGTCTCATTGTTACTTTTTTAGCAAGTTTATCATTTAAAGCTATTGTTATTTTGATTCTCTTAGGTATTGTTTCTATTGGAGTAGGCATTTGGATAATCATGTTACTGTATACTGGAATAAGTTTCCTTGGATATAAAATTATGCAACTAACACCAAATAAAACAGTATTTTGGGTTATGTTTGTATTATCTTGTTTACAAATTCTTGATACCCTAATTGGTTACACCTCCGCAACAAATACGGAGATTCTAATGTTACCTGCTTGGGGAGATGTGCTTTTGTCTTTGTTTGTCCTTGTTTGCTATGGCATTGGAGGTTTTACTAGATCTGAAGAAGAAGATTCTCAGATTGCACATAGTGAGGTTGAGTATTTAAGACTTCCCAATGATAAATAATTTTATAAATATATTTTAATGCAAAAGAGTTTAAAAAGCTTTAGTTTTCCTAAGAAGGTTCTCTATGTTGTTCTTGAATTGATTATCCTTATTGTAGCTTTCTATATTCTTAATTTCATTACCTTTCTAGCCATCAATCTTCCTTCATTCATCTCTTCTGATTCACTCTTAGCAACATTAGCCTTAATACTAGGATTCCCTTTGTTACTTATCCTTACAATCTATATTTTTAATCTTTTTGGTTACAACTTTTCATTAAATAGTAAAACAGGGAAAACCTTCTTGAAAATTGTAATAGGTCTATTGATTTTAGACATCTTAATTCATGTTATTGGAGATATAATAGAAGTTCAATATTACTCTGAACTAGCTTCTTCTCCTATTGAAGAAGTTCATAAGATATTAGGGGATGAAGCATTCGCAAGTTACTCTATAAATCTGTTATCTGGGAAAATAATATCATGGCAAGACATAATTATTTATCTAATATGGCAGATTTCAGGGTTAATTGCTTTCTCCAAAGGAGCTCTTGGTGCCTATAAAGAGGAAAATAACTAAACTATATTTTCTTAAAATTAAATGTATAAACATCCTTGGCAGGAATGGCAACTTTATGTATTTGGCTTAATATATCTTTTCATTTTCTCTCTTATCTCTGTCTTTGTATCCAAAGATCCCTCTTCAATGAGGGTCTTAGATTTTTTACTAGCATACTTTTTGTATGAAAGAATCTGGCATTTAGACAAAGAAATAACCTTTAAAAAGATATTGAAAACATTTTTATGGGCAATCTTAGGAAATCTTTTAATTCTTCTTGTTGGGTTAATAATTGCATTGGTATATAATCTTGTATCTTAAGAGCAAAATATAAATGTTTCAAACAGACACCATACAATTACAGGACTGGTGGGATATACAAGTAGAATATCATCCTACTAAGACAGGAAATATAATAATAAATATACCAGGGGCAGGAGGTACTGTTGGAGGATATTTAAATAAGTATGTTAATTTAGGTAATTATATACAAGAGAAAAACATCGCTTCTTTTGTAAGAATACCCAATGATAGACCTAGAGAGTATGAACTTACTGTTAGAAAAGTTGTAAATTACTCCATAGAACACTCAAAGGATATATGTGGTAGTGATACACCTAATATCTGGTTAATGGGCTTCTCAGCAGGTGCAGGAGCTATTGTATTAACAGGTTGGGAATATCCAGAAGTAAAAAAGATATTAGCAATAAATCCATATGTTGAAGATATTAGACATAAGATAAAAAGAGATCTGCCATCATATACTGGTGATTTATTCTTAATTAAAGGCTCTGATGATGATGTGATAGGTACAGATACATTAGAATATATATCTTCATATGCTACTAGTGTAAGTAACATCCAAACACATACTATTCCTAACTGTGACCATCAATTAAAGGGTTTAACTAATTCATATATTCTTTCTCAATTACCAGAGTATTACTTTTTAGAGAAGTATAAGGCAGAAAAATTTCCAGATGGTAGTAAAGGTATAGATTTATTAGATAAAGAGAATAATTTATGATGTTAATCTTATGAAAAATATTACGGAAGTACTTCCAACATTAACATCAATTAATGATGAAAGGTACATATCTCTAAAAGAGTGTTTAGAAAATAGAGATTTAAGTAAATATGAAATACCAATATGCCTAGGTAAAAATATCAATAGAGGAATACATATTAAGGATTTTGTAAATATTGGGAATATTCTTCTTTCTGGGATGACATCATCAGGTAAATCTATGTTTATAAACTCCTTTGTTTGTACAATTCTTTTAACAAAGGAACCCGAAGAATTAAAATTTATAATGATTGATCTAAAACAGGTAGAGCTACATCCTTACAATGGGATAGCACATCTCTTACATCCAGTCTGTGAAGATGGAGTAAAAGCAATTCAATTGATTGAGTGGTGTATGAAAGAAATTGAGAGAAGAAAAACTGAAAAGAAGAAGAAACCATATATTGTAATTGTAATAGATGAATTTTCAGACTTAATGCTTTGTGATAATAGGACAAATTCTAAGTTAGAAAAGATTGCTAGAGATGGAAATGAAGTAGGTATGTTTATGCTGTTATCTGCTTCTGTTCCAAGAAGTGAAGTTTTTACCCCAGATATTAAGAATGCTATTCCTAAAAGGTTGGTTGGTGCATTAGCAACTAATTCAGATTCAAAAGAGATTCTAGATGAAGGAAGTGCTATAGATTTGTTGGGGCATGGAGATATGATTTACAAGAATGTACAGAGTGGAGAGAGAATCAGAGTACAGACTCCTTACATATCAACAGAAGACCAGATGTTAATCATTAGTAATATTCCAAAAGTAAATGAGTACAAGGAGATAGAGTTAGAGGAGTTTGAAGAAGAAAAAGATCCTTTGTATGAGGATGCTAAGAAGGTAGTGATAGAGAGTGGAAATGCTACAACTAGTTTCTTACAAAGGCATTTTAAGATAGGGTATAACTATTCTGTAAGACTAATAGATCAATTAGAAAGGGAGGGAGTAGTTTCTCTTCAAAATGGTGCAAAACCAAGAAAGGTACTAATAGATAAGTATGAGCCTCCAATAGAACAAAGTAAGGAACAATTTGAAAAACAAAATTCACCAGATGGAATTGTTTGGTTAACAAAAGAGCAAGTTAAGAAATACTGGGGAGCAAAAGAAGAGTTTCCTATCAAAGAAATAAAAGTACTACCATTTTTACAATCTGATATTCACCATTTAGAAATAACCCCTTCTAACTTAGTCTTAGGGATTTTAAAGATTTATGATTCTAAAGATTCTGAGATGGTCAAAACTGTGTATGATGTTGACATCTCAGGGCAAAGAAGATGGTATAAGGATCTATTATTATCAATGGTTGCTGTGAACCCAAAAGAAGAATTTATTGAGAATTTAATACTGAACTTACTTTTTAATTTAGAAGGGCAGTATGGTAATGAATATGTATTACCTTTGTATAAAAATGCCATGCAACTTTTTCCTACTTCAAAAATATTCTGTGATTACATTTCAACAATGATGAACTATCTCTATGATAATCCTAAAGAAAGAAATGAAAAGATATACAAAGAAATACAAGAGATATTTAAAAAGATAAAAAAGGAAGAAGTTGAACCAAGGATATGGGAGAGTATGGTATTAACTAATTACTGTTTAACAGATTTATTAGGAAATGATAAATCTAAAGCCCCATATCTTAGTGATATTAAACAAAAAAACAAATTAAAAGCTATCAAAGAAAGAAGTTGTTTTGATATATTGTTTGGAGAAGAATATATATGAAAATCTACCTAGACATAGATGGAGTTCTCTTAGATACTAAAGAGTATAAACAGATGCCATATTTAAAAGAATTTCTTACTACTGTATTTAATATCTCTAATGGAGAAGTATATTGGTTAAGTACACATACTAAACATGGAGAGAGTGATGTTGCTTTGTACCATCTACAGGAAGCATTAGATAAAGATATATTTGAGATGATAAAAAGTATTAAGAATGCTAAATGGTATTCTCTTAAAACAGAGGGTATAGATTTAGAAAGTGAATTTCTTTGGTTTGATGATGTTATATTTCAAGCAGAGTATCAAAACTTGGAAAAACTTGGCAAAGAGCATTGCCTTATTAAAGTAAAGAATAATCTAGAAGAGCTAGTTGAATTATTAAGAGAGGATATTGTTTAGAGAATTCTCTACAACAAATTTATCTTTATTCCTCTTCCTTAAAACAAACTCTTAAATCTAATATGTCTTCTCTCATTTCAGCTATCCTCTTAAGCTTATTAACAATACGGTTAGCACTTAATACTCTTTCAACATAATATCCACTTTCTACTTCAAGAGGGGTGATAAAGTCACTCTTCTCCCTTGAAATATTTACAATTTCTTTCATTTCTGGAGAAAACAGAGTATCAAAGTGATCTGTATACATATACTTAATTACATCTTTGTACATGCCAATAAAAGAATCTTTTTCTATTTTATCACCATTAAAAATATAATACTTAATGAGTTTGCCTGTTGCATCAACAATGTCCAATATATTGACCTCTTCCTCTGGAGTCTCTTCAATATGTGGTAATTCTGGAAACTCCCAAATTTTTAGGAATTTTTTTATTAAAAGATTACCTCTTTCTTCAAGTGTCTCAAGATTCCATTTTTCAAGATTTGCTAAATAATCATTTAACTTTAACTTACTATATTTATAGCCTTTTGAGTTCTCTTGATTGAGGTCTCTCTTCTCTATAAAAGATCTGTTTCCAAGACTGCTATTATTTATTACTACTGTTAGATTTGCCAAAGTATTTCTTCTTGTCTCCATCTCAGTTATCTCTTGGACACTAAGGTGGTTTTTCCAATCTGATGAAGGGTTTTGAGGAAATATATGTTCAATAGAAATGTTTTCATTCTCAAATAAATCAATATCATTTTCTTGGAAATCATCATATTCATTCTCTAATCTCTCAAGAAGATATAGCTTATTCTTACTTTGAGTGGAGTAAATATCTTTTGTTTTAAGAGCTTCTTTTACCTCATCATCAGTTGGGAATCTTTGATAACTTGTGTATCTGGATAAGGTAAGGGCAATAGAATCAAAGTAATTAAGGTTTGAAAATTTCTTTCTCAGTTTGTTACTATTGCTGTGAAGAGTCATGAAAATCTTGTTTAAAGCATTTGTAGGTACACCACATATGAATCTTCTGAATACAAAAGACTGAACTAAATTAATAATTCTAATTAAAGTGTTCTCATCAATCCCCTCCTTGTCAAAATCATAGAGTACACTCAATAGGAATGGATAAGCAACTGTTACTTCTAGTTTATCTAATTCCTCCAAGTGTCTTGAAATTCTTGTGTTCCCAACTAAGTCTGGATTTATTAACTGATAATAATAATTAGAATATCTCTTCATCTCTTCTAACTCTTTTTCAAACTTTTCTTCATCATTGTTAATATCTGCAAATTTCTCTTTAAAACTTTCAAACACATTGTTATATGAAGGTATGGAGTTAAACTTGAGGGTCAGATAATCTCTGAAAAAATAAGACAATCTTGATTCATTTAGACTCACTTTATGACAATTCTTTTCAATTACTGACCAATAGTTCTGGAAGATTTTCTCTTGATAACCATACTCTAGATTCATCAATAAGTAGTTTCTTATCAAATCTGCCTGTGATAATTCCAATCCTGTTGAGTTTAAACTTTGAAAGATTTTCTGAGGGTCATCCTCATTGCTTAATGCAATCTCTACAATGGTTAGTTGATTAAAATTCTTGTACAATTTCTTGGCATGCTCATATGTAGTTATATTTTCTCTGAAGAAGAGATAGTTATCTAAGATTCTATTTCCATTACTAATATTCTCAGTATTACCATTTACTAGAGATTGAAATACCTCAAAGTCAGAAATAATGGGTTTCAACTTGAGTTTCTCCTCCCCGTCTTCATATTTATTCTGAATGTAATTATCCCAGATTTGTTGATAGAGGATATCATCATGTTCTTTAAACAATTCTGCAATTCTGAGTAAGAATAGGGTTATTGTTGTAATTCTTTGTTGACCATCAATTATAACTAGCTCTGCTTGTGTTATTAAATTACTTTTTCTCTTATGTACAATTGAGCCAATGAAATATAATTGATCTGCTTGCACACTCTCTATATCTTTTAGTAATTGGGCACATTGTTTTCTTCTCCAATCATAGTTTCTTTGATATACAGGTATGATAAAGTTTTTCCCTTTATTTAGAAACATTGAAAGAGGTATTTCTTGTGCCTGCATTTGTATGTGCAATTAAGTTATTCTCTCATTATACTATTCACTCTTTAAAAACCCAAGGTAGCTACAATTGGTAAAGATTGTTTGTATTGACAATCCGTGGATACAACATATGATAGCTTACCAATTAGGACTGAATTGAGAATACACACATCCAGACATGTTTGGTAGCCTTTAAAGACCATTTACCAAGGGACCTGTAGTATGTATATAATATATTATGGAGACAACATATAAAGCTAAGAAGAAACTTACAAAGAAGCAAGAATTATTCTGTAGGTTTTATGCTACTGATATAGAATTTTTTGGCAATGGTACACAAGCATATGCAAAGGCATATAACATAGACTTATCACAGAAAGGTAAAAAGGCTATAGCTAAAGCAAGTGCTTCAAGATTGTTAACCTATGATTACATTTTGGACTATATTAACAAGATGCTAGATCTAGGAGGTTTAAATGATGAAAGTGTAGATAAGGAGCTTCATTTTTTAATAAAGCAATGTTCAAATTTAAATGTAAAATTGGGAGCAATAAAGGAGTATAATTCCCTTAGGAAAAGAATTATTCAAAGAGAGGAAATACATGTTAAGCCAGAAGTAAATTTAACAACCGTTTTGAAGGAATTAAAAGATAAATCAACCCAAGAGATGATAGTAATGCTTCAAGAAGATGCAGAAGTAAACAGAAGAGAGAACCTTGGTAGATAACCTAATATTACTGTAGTTTATTGTTTACTATAAACATAGTAAAATAAGCCAACATGGATATAGTAACTAAAGAAACATTTAAGGCTAAAGTACAGAAACTAGTAGAACACTTTTCTGATAATGAGGAATACTATAAATCCACCCAGTACAAAGAAGATCACCTAAGACAAGAATTTATCAATCCATTTTTCAAAGCATTAGGTTGGGATATGGATAATGAGCAAGGATTTGCACCTCAGTATAGAGAAGTAATCCATGAAGATAGAATAGAGATAGAGGGTAAGCCCAAAGCACCAGACTATGCATTTAAAGTGGGTAGTGATAGAAAGTTTTTTGTAGAAGCAAAAGCATCTTCAGTTAGAGTATTTTCAGAAATAGACCCGGCATTCCAATTAAGAAGATATGCCTGGAGTGGACAATTACCAGTATCAATCCTAACAGACTTTGAAGAGTTTTCAATATATGACACTACAATAGAACCAAAGCATACGGATAAATCATTTGTAGCCAGAGTTAAATACATCAACTATAAAGACTATCTTAAAGAAGCAGACTATCTTTGGGATACATTTTCCAAAGAAGCAGTTTGGAAAGGATCTTTTGATAAGTTTGCTAAAAGAGAGAAGAAGGGGAGTCAATTAGTAGACAAATCATTCTTAAAAGAAATAGAACTCTGGAGAGATTTAGTTGCCAAGGATGTAGCTAGTAATAACAATTTGAACATCTATGAACTTAACTCTGTTGTTCAGAAATTTATTGATAGAATCATATTCCTAAGGATAGCAGAAGATAGGGGTGTAGAGTCCTATGAGACCCTCAGAAGTGCAGTAAAGTCTCCTGATACTTATTCACAACTCTTAAAGATATTCAGTAGAGCAGATGAGAAATACAACAGTAGCTTGTTTGATTTAAAAAAGGATGAACTATCTACAAAGATTAAAATCTCTGATAAGACATTAGATAGGATATTAAACAACCTTTACTATCCTAAATCTCCGTATGAGTTCTCTGTAATAGGAGTAGATATTCTAGGAAGTGTATATGAGCAGTTCCTTGGAAAGGTAATAAGGCTAACCAAGGGTGGTAATGCAGTAATAGAGGAGAAGCCAGAGGTTAAGAAAGCAGGTGGGGTATATTACACACCTCAATATATTGTTGATTACATTGTTAAGAATACAGTAGGGGAATTGGTAAAAGATAAAACTCCAAAGGATGTTGCTAAGCTAAAGATAGTAGATCCTGCTTGTGGTAGTGGTAGCTTCTTAATTGGAGCATATAACTATCTTCTTAACTGGCATCATAAATACTATGTAGAGAATGATGTAGAGAAAAATCTTAAAGCAAAGAAACTATTTAAAGACGGAGAGGGTAATTACTTCCTTTCTACACAAGAAAAGAAAGATATATTACTTAACAATATTCATGGTGTAGATATAGATCCTCAGGCTGTAGAGGTTACAAAGCTGAGCTTAGCTTTAAAGATGTTAGAGGGGGAGAATAGTGAGACTATAAATGCTCAATACAAATTGTTTGCAGATAGAATACTTCCTGATTTAAGTTCAAATATTAAATGTGGGAATAGTTTAATAGGGAGTGATTATTATTCAGATAAACAGATTACATTGTTAGGTGATGAAGAATTAAGAAAAGTGAATGCTTTTGATTGGGATAAGGAGTTTCCATTGGTATTTAGATATGGTGGTTTTGATGCTGTAATAGGAAATCCTCCATATTTCACTCTAGATAGTATCTCTGAAGAGGAGAAGAAATACTTAGAAAAATTGTGGGAAACTTTTTCTCGCCAAGGAAATATTTATTATCTATTTATCAATCTTGCCCATAAGATACTAAAAGATAATGGAGTAATGTCATTTATCAATGAAAGATATTATTTGGACTCATCAAATGCAAAACACTTGAGAAATTTTGTAAAGAAAAACTTTGGAATAAAACAAATTGTTGATTTCCAGAATATTCTGATATTTGATAATGCAAATACCTTAACAATAATCAATAGCTTCCAGAAAAGTTTTATCAATGAATTTTCTGTGTTACAAGCAAACAGATTCGTGAGGAGGATAAATGATGGAAATGACATAGCAAATTTTAACAAGTTCCGTATGAGGAAAGATCAGTTAGAAGATGACCGTATGAATTTTGTTAATCCTAAAATTAGAGCAATTGGTGGGAAAATGTTATTAGATTCAAAACCTTTGGAAAACTTATGCATGATGGGACAGGGTATTAAATCAGGAGCAAATGATATTTTTATCGTGGATAAGAAAAAGGCAGAAGAACTTCATCTAGAAAAAGAACTATTACAAAAATATATTAAAACTAGAGATATTAAACCATTTAGCTTGTCATATAGAAATCTGTATTTAATACTACTTACAAATGACATAGATATAAAGAATTATCCAAATACTTTAAAATATCTTGCCCCTCATGAAAAAAAACTTAAATCCCGTTATCAATTCATACATGGACAATGTAAGTGGTATGCCTTAAGTATCCCACAGAGTTTATCTATTTATAAAAATAACAAGCCTAAAATTATCACTCCTCTTTATGCTACTGAGAACAAATTTGTACTAGATAGTAACAATGAATACTATTCACTAACAGATACTTATGTTATACAGCCAATCAGTTCTTTAAATGAGAACTATCTTCTTGGCATCTTAAATAGTAAATTGTTAAATTTTTATAGTAAGAATTTTGGGAAAATAAAAGAGGGATATAAAAATGAATTTTCAAGAAATACATTAAAATCTATCCCAATAAAAATCCCTAACAACAATTTAATGGAGCAAGTATCTAACTTGACCAAAGAGATACAGGAGGGAAATGAATTTAAGAACTTAGAAGAGAATGAAAATAGAAGCCATCTATACAAAGGAGCTCTCCAACAATTAAAAGATAAATTGGATCAGTATGTCTATGATATATATGGGATTACAGGGGAAGAAATTAAATTCATAGAGAATAGCTTTTTAAAATAGTAATCTTGACTCTAAATAGACACTTTTCTTAAGTTCCATGCCTGAAAGTGTAGCCCACCATTTTCCTCTCTGAAATGATTTTTCTAAATTATCAGAACTTTTGTACCT
>CAZULJ010000005.1:11167-43833 GCA_964621195.1 uncultured Candidatus Saccharibacteria bacterium | reverse complement strand
TCTTGTAAGGTATTTTACCACATTTATAATGTACTATTCTTCACGAGACCCTAAAATATACTAGTACCACTAGGCAGTGTCAATTTAAAGAGCAATTATTCAAACATATCTGGTCAAAAATAGAATAATTTACTATAATGATAATTATTTGTTCATCTTTTAGTATAAATGGACCCAAAAGATCCAGTAATAACAAGAACTAGCCTTGGAGAGAAATTTGATAAAGATAGTTTTTCTGATAAACAAATAGAGGGACTAGCATGCGCAATTTCCGTATATGTCTCGGTATTTTCTAGACCACCATTTGCAGAAGAATGGACAGTAGAAGAGGGGGATGACTATTTACAACAATTTTCAGACTCAGAGGACGACTTTGATCCACATAATGCAACTCATCTTTTTAGATTAATAGATGCATTACTTGTAAACCCAGAGTCAGTATTTCTAACTACTGAGGGAGAAGAAGAGATTCTTGAAATTATCTCAGATGAGGAAACACTCGCAAGGATAAGGATGATATATCCATTCTCAAGTATATTAAAGGCATATGCTAGAGACTCTAAAGATCCTAAGTCCATGGTCTTGGTCTCATATCACGATGCTAATGACAAACAACAAACAATAGATTTAACAGAGGAATCACCAGGGGAAATTGTAAGCCCAAGGGGAGTTACAAGAGTTAGATACATGGGTTCAAATATTGGAGATCAGATTTTTGACGAAATTGGCTACTATATACCCGAAGAGATGCAAGAGGAATTAAGAGCTTTAATAGATGAAGTACCTACAACATACTTAGGAGAAATTGCAGTAACAAAGGAGAGCCGCTTTATGATGGAGTCAATAATCCGCGCAGCAAAGAAGTTTAGCCCACTTCCCGATCAGTTCATAATGTTCACAAAGGAAGGCTCCGCCACAATTAGAACTGCAGAAGAGGAGGATAGGCTTCTCTCTCTCTTCTCAAAGGTCCTTTACCAAAACAAAAAACTAACCCTTACAAGAAAGGGATACAGAAATGAAGAAGGACAGAATGTTTTTGTTAATATATACAAGGTAAAAGATGAAAGACCTGAAAATAACCAATAAACTAGAAACTCCAGCATACCTATACCAAGCACAAAATACCGCTCAAAATATCAAGACCTTCCAACCCCTCCTCGATAATTCCATACAAATATTCTACGCAATCAAAGCAAATAACTATAAACCCATGATCCAAGCTTACATAGAAGCAGGATACGGTTTCGATGTTGCCTCAAAAGAAGAATTAGAATACGCATTAAGTCTTGGTGCAGATCCAAAAAAGATTTCCTTTTCAGCTCCAACCAAATTAGAAAAAGACGTACAGTATGCATCTAGCGTTGGTGTCGAATACTACGCATTTGATACAGAAATCGAATTAAAAAAGATCCTAAGGAATACAAGGAATCCAAAATTAATAGGACGAATGACCGCAAAAAATAAGGATGCTACATTCAATCTTTCTGATAAGTTTGGAATGTCGGAATCATACTACACAGATATACTTAAAAAGGCTAAAAAGAATAAGTGGCCAATATATGGATTGACCTTTCATGTCGGATCTCAAAATAAGTCAGTACTTTCTTGGAGGAACGCGCTTTACGATATTGAACGTCTTGTCGTGACCTCAAAAGAATACGGAATAAATCTAAAATGTATAAACATGGGGGGTGGAATCCCAGTAAGGTATGAAAATGGAGTAAAGTCCGTGGAGTATTACATAGACAAGATAATCAAGTTTACTCACTACGTAAAATCAAGAACAGGAGTAAGTGAATTTATTATTGAGCCTGGCAGGGCATTATCTGCAAACACGATGGTGCTTGCTGCCAAGGTTGTAAATATTAAGAGTTACAAGAGTCCACAAATTGTTGTAACAGATTTAAGTGTATTTAATGGATTAATAGAACCTCTAGAACATTTTGAATACCCTGTTTATAAGTACTGTACAACAAAAGAATGTGAGAATAGTCCAAAGAAATATTATAAGATCGTTGGAATTTCTTGCGACGGCTATGATATTATAAATAAGAAATGCTTACTGCCTATTAATCTAAAAGAGGGTGACTATCTTATAATACCCAATGCAGGAGCATATAGTTTTGTGTATGAGAATTTCCATATGAGGAAATTCCCCAAGATTATAGAACTCTAAAACATGCTGAATCTATACATTATATATCTTTTTATTCTTCTTACACTCTTTTCTAACATATGGGTGTTTTTTAGGTTAAGAAAAAAATTAACCAAAAAAGAAACCTTTCAGTATCTATACCTATTAATTTCGATAACTGGATGGGCAGTAACTAATGCTCTTGCAGATATTCTCAGAGAGCAAGAAACAGCTCTTCTATTTGCACAGATTTCAATCTTTTTCCCACTCAATATTATTAACGCTTTAATGGGGATTGTCGATCAGTTCCCTAGAATAATTACAATAAATAAAGAGAATCGTATATTCAAAATATGTGCCGTTATTACTGGACTATACACAATTGCATCTGCGTTTCTCTTCAGATCTCAATACAACATAACAAACTTCTCCGTTGTTCAAAACTCTCCAGCAGATTTCTCACCAGGACCTTTGTATTATGCATTAATAGCATTAGCAGTGGTATTCTTTGTAGCAATCCTACTACATTGGAAATCAAGACTACCTCTATACACTCCTACACAGAAAAGGCAGATATCAACAATATCTCTAACTCTTGCATTCGTTTACGTCTCAATGAGTCTTGGTCTAATTGTGCTACCTATGCTAGGGCTCTCTATGTATAGCCCCTTTATGTTTCTCTCTCTCTCATTACTAGCATTCGTAATAAATAAGAGTCTATGGATAAAGGTTGCAGTAGTAGATATTAGAGAGGAACTTACGAGACTCTTCGGAGTATTACTATCTGCTCTTGTAATACTAGCGATATGGTCATTTGCAGGAGTCGTTGATATTGAGATGAACATTGTCGGTAGATTTTTAACCTCTCTTTCAATAGTTATTGTAATCAACGGATTTTATGGATACTTCAACAGAATATACGAAAAAAGACAGGTACAATCACAAGAGGAAGTTGGTTCTTTTATTGATAAAACAACAAGTATTACTTCAACGGAAGAGTTAACACAGGTTGCTTACAGCACCTTAGAAAAGATGTTAAAACCGGAGAGTATAGTCTTAGAATTAATCAGACAAGAACATATTACTGATATTCAAGAAAAGATTACTCACTGGTGGAAATTAAGATCAAGAATTCCAGTAATAAACAAGGAGGTGCTAATAGAGTCGTACTTCGATAGGGAGAATAATAAAGAGATTACAAAGGAGATCTATAACCATATGCAGAAAAACAAAATTAGTATAATCATCCCACTTGCAAGCAAAAACTCTTTACAGGCATTGATTAATATTTACAACACAGACGATGTACTAGGGGAAGCACAGTATAACAGTCTCTCCCTTATGTCTAACAGTATGTCCGTTTCCTTGAATAGAACAATCCTTTATGAAGAACTTCAAGAGATAAATAAATCACTAAAAACTCGAGTAGATGAACAGACTACAGAATTACAGGAAAAAGTCAGACTACTCGAAGAGGCAAGGAAGAAAGAAGCCGATATGATAGATATAATGGGACATGAGTTAAGAACTCCCGCTACAGTAGTAAAGCTTAACGCAGACCTTTTAAGGCAATTTTCAGATAAGGTTACCCAAGATAAGCAATCGTTTGATAAATATGTAGGTAGGATTAAGGATGCGGTAGAAACAGAGATAAAATTGATCAATACACTCCTAAGTAGTGCAAAGCTAGAGGGAGATAAGGTTGAAATAAATAAAGAGAAAATTGATATCTCAAAAGAAATAGAGATGGCAATACACGGAGAAGAAGAGCACGCTACACAGAAAGGTATAAAGATAATAAATGAGGTCCCACAAGATACCCCTGCAATATATGCAGACCACGCGAGAACAGTAGAGATATTTAATAACCTCATAAGTAATGCAGTAAAATACACAGACGAAGGGTGTATCAACGTCTATGCCAAAGAAGATGAAAAGTATCTCCATATTTCAATACAGGACACTGGTAGAGGTATTGCCCCCGAAGATTTAAAGAGATTAGGTACAAAGTTCTTTAGAACAAAAACATACATACAGTCAGAGGAAAAAGACGATTTTGATATTGTTAGACCAGGAGGAACCGGACTAGGACTGTATGTAACATTTGGGTTAGTACAAAAAATGGGTGGAAAAATTGATATACAAAGTGAGCTAGGTAAGGGGAGTACATTTACCGTAAGCTTAGAAAAATATACCAACCAAGAGGAACACAAGATGCAAAAAGATACTACCGATATGTTTGCAAAGATGGGATTAAAAAGAGACTCTTAAATTTCCTCTAATATTTCAAGCGCTTGAGAAACATTTTCTGTTTTCATAAGAGAATCCCTAAGTGTTTTAGCATTAGTATATTCTCGGATATACCCATGAAAGAACTTTTTTAGTGAGTGATAATCTTTTTCACCTTCCCAACCCTCTCTCCAAAGAATTAAGTGTTTCTTGAGTGTTTCCAACTTCTCTTCAATACTTATATCTGTTCTCCCAGAAAACACCCAAGGATTAGATATTGCCTCTCTACCAATCATCACTCCCTCAATATTGTATTGTTTAATTTTCTCTAAACCCTCTTTTATAGATTTAATATCACCATTACCCAAAAGTAGAGTAGAGGGTGAGATTGTATCCCTCAAGGCCACTATACTGCCCATATGCTCCCAATCTGCATTAATGGAATTCTCACCCCTTGCCGTTCTCATATGAACAGTTAGGGCCTCCAGGTTTTGTGAAAGTAAGAATGCAATCCATCCATCAATATCTATCGAGTCAAAACCCAATCTTGTTTTAACAGATACCGGCAAACCATCCGAACCTTCCATCACAGCCTCTATTATCTCTTTTACCCTCCCTCTATCCTCATTAATCAATCCACTGCCAGCATTGTTTTTCACAACATTCTTTACTGAACACCCCATATTAATATCTACACCATCAAATCCCATATCTTTAACTAACTTTGCACCGTAGAGAAAATTCTCAGGTTTAACACCCCATAGCTGGGCAATGATTGGCTTCTCCTCTTTAACATAGCTTAATCGATGTATTACACGATCTCTACCACGGCTATTTAAGCCTTCTACATTAACAAACTCTGTATAGAAGAGAGAGGGTCTACCGAGAGATAATACAATCTGTCTAAATACCGTATCAGTAACATCCTCCATTGGGGCAAGTGCTAATATCGGTTTTTTAATTTCTGTATATATATTCATTCCGTAATTCTAACATATTACAACCCAATTTCTGTCTTTTCCTTGTTCCAAGGCCCAAACCATAAACTGGGGAAAGTGTTTTTACTTGAATTAATATTGAATTTACAATAAACTTACAATGTATTACTGCCTAAGGTATGGAACAAAAGAATATATTAACAAGCAATAGTGGACAAAAAATCCTAAATGAGTCACAGGTCGATAACCTCCTTGTTATTATCACATATACCTCTAAGGAATTCTTATATTGGTGGTACGCAAGGATGCCCCTATGGCATCTAAGAATGTTAGTTAGACTTTCTGAGTTTGTAGATGACAACCTCTCTATTAGCCTACTGTTTAAGAACTTCCTACTACCTTGGCATAGAGATTTTTCACTAATTGGGTATACATTTGGATTTTTAATAAAGATATTGTATTTACCAATTGCAGGTATCACATATATACTTGTAATGATTGCTTACCTTCTAGTTATAGTAGTGTGGCTACTTCTACCTCCAGCAACAGTATTCTTCATTCTTAAATCATTGTTTAGCATATAATGGCGATAGATTACGGATGGCAAAACAGAACATTAATAGGCTTTCATTCTAAGGATAGTAACACTTTTGGTGTTGTAAGTAAGGAATTTCCTATTCTCACTAAAGAATCTGAAGCCCTTTTCCTTTTAACAAGAGACCAGTTCTTCACAATCTCAACCCCACAAGTTAGCAACGTATTAACAAATTACCTTAGATATGAAAGATACTATGAGAATATAAGGCTAGTAGCTAATGTATTACTGGTTCCTGGGTTAGTCATAGCAGTAGGATATATGTTAAGACAGTTTGGAATTCTCGAGAATATTTCAATAGTTAAGGAGTTTCTTGCTAGTGGAATATCTGATGCTCTTTTTGGCCTATCAATCTTCAGTGTCTTTATCCTATGGCACGACTATTACAAAGACAAAAGTCACCCAGTAAAACTACCAAATGCTGAAAAGATACCACTAAATGATTTAGAAGAAATAAAGGCAACAGGATTTAAATTCGGAAGATATGCCCATTTAGAGGCAATAAATTACATAAATGATGTTTCATTAGACATTATCTGCGCAAATACCTCGAAAGACCAACTAGATACACTCTCTCTACTAGCAGAGCTAATCATCTATCCTCAATCTCAAGATATTTTTAAAAGAGCAGACCTAAAACTAGATTTTGAATCTCTTTCAAAAGAGGATGTTAACAGTAACACAATACCAAAGTATCCAGCAACTGCAATCAGAAGTATACTGATATATTCGCTAAACGAAGCCCTTTTAACATCATCAAGAGAAATAAGGCCGGAGCATATTATGTTAGCACTGTTTAATGTTTTCCCCGTACTCAAGAAATACCTTCTTACTCAAAACTCCTCTATCGATATACTACGAGAGGTCGTAAGATATCAATCATATGAAAGAGAAAAAAGAAGAAGTACAAACTATCTCAATCCTAACGTAACATACTACAAGAAGGGTGGGATAGCAGAATCATGGATATACGGATATACATTCATATTAAACAAATTCAGCAAAAATATTAACGAATATGTTGCAAGATATGATGATATCTTTGGTATCGGGCATGAAAAAGAAATAGACAATCTGGTATCGGTATTGGGTAAGGTCTCAAACAAAAATGCCCTCTTAGTAGGAGAACCCGGTGTTGGAAAATCTAGCCTCATACTTGGCATTGCACAGAGGATAAATAGGGGAGATGTACCATTACAATTGAAAGATAAAAGGATACTACAGTTCGATATTAATGGATTGATCGCATTCGCATCAAAAGAGAAAAGTGTCGAGCAGCTAATTGGCAAAGCTATCGAAGAGTTAGAAAATGCAGGCGATACTATCTTGTACATAGATGAGATGCAAGAATTAATACCTGCAAAGGCACAAGATTCTGGACACTCACTTGCTGGAATACTTCTACCTTACATACTCAACAGTAAGTTCCCAATCATTGGTACTGTTAATCATTCTGATTACAAAAAATATTTCTACAGTTCAGAATCTCTTAGACAGACATTCACAAATATTGAAGTTGCCGAAATATCGGCAGATGATGCTCTAGTAATACTTGAAACAAAGATTTTGCAATTAGAAAAAAACTTCGGGATATATATAACTCTACCCGCGTTAATTAGCACAGTTGAGTTAGCACAAAGATACTCTAAGGAACGTAAATTACCAAGTAGTGCAGTACAACTACTTGAAGCATCATGTGCATGGGCTCAAAGTAATGGTGTTAATGTTCTTACAGGGGAGCATATTGCAAAGGTACTCTCTAATCAGAAGGGTATTTCAATTGCAGGTGTAAATGCACAAGAGAGCACAAAGTTAATGCAACTTGAGGAGAAGATAAAGGGTAGGGTAATTGGGCAAGATGAAGCTATAAAAGCAATTGTAGAGTCTCTTAGAAGAGCACATACTGATATCCGAAACCCTAACAAGCCAATTGGTACATTCCTTTTCATGGGACCAACGGGTGTCGGAAAGACATATTTGGCAAAAATTGTTGCCGAAGAATATTTCGGAGAAGCAAGCGATATGATTAGGGTAGATATGTCTGAATATCAAGATATTGCAAGTATAGAGAAGTTCCTAGGAGAGAGTGGTCAGACCAATATCACGGGGCAAAGCGCAGTATCACTAATCGATAAAGTGAAGCTTAATCCATATACAGTAGTTCTCTTTGATGAGATAGAGAAAGCACATCCCCAAATTCTCGACCTTTTCTTACAAATGTTTGATGAGGGTAGATTAACAAGTAACTTAGGTGAGGTAGTAGATTTTACAAACTGCATAATAGTATGTACAAGCAATATTGGTAGTCTAATGCTTCTTAACTCCTTAAGTGAAGGAAGAACTACTTGGGAGGAAGCAAAAGATCGTGCACTAATTGAGCTACGACAATCGATAAGGCCAGAACTACTAAATAGGTTTGATAGGGTCGTTGTATTCCACCCACACGATATGGAAAGTCTTGCAGATATATCAGAGATATTACTCAGAGAGCTTTCAAAGAGACTTTCTGAAAAGAGTATAGTCTTAACATGGAATCATCTAGTACCCCAATTAATTGCAAACAAAGCTAATCAACCAGGATTAGGTGCAAGGCCAATAAAGAGATATATACAGGATAATATAGAAGGAAATATCGCAAAAGAGATGATCGAGGGACAAATACAACCAGGGGAAGAGATAGAAATTAAAGAGAGTTGGATAATATAGTATTTTTGTTGCAAGAATAGTAATATTAAAATATAATACAAGGTCATAAAATAGTTTAAAAAGATATGGGAGCATTACCAAAAAGAAAAATTTCTAAAGGAAGAAAGAATAGAAGAAGAGCAAATGATGCTCTAAAGACTCCAAAAATGTCAAAGTGTCCAAAGTGTGGAAAGACAAAAAGACCTCACTTTGTATGCGAGTTCTGTGGCTACTATGGAGATGGTAAAGATTTGAAGAAAACTAAATAATCAATCTTTAAACAATGAAGAGAGCAACTGACCCTAGGCATTTATCCAGAGAATTAGCACTTCAAACCCTTTTCTCTAAGGACTTCAATCATTCACCGGAAGGTGTAGTAGAGTTTAATGTTACAGATCTTTCAGCCTTAGATGAAATAGATAGCTACAACGAAGAGCTCTATCAATCTTTAGTATCTGGAGTTCAAGAGAATATTGATGCTATAGATCAATTTATCATCAAGTTCGCACCACAATGGCCAATTTCACAAATGAAATTAGTTGATCTTCAGATTCTAAGAATTGCAATATTTGAAGGGTTTGTTGGAAAGATAACACCTCCTAAAGTATCAATTGATGAGGCAATAGAAATAGCAAAGGAATTTGGTGGAGAAACTAGTAGTAAATTTGTAAATGGTGTATTGGGTGCAATATATGAGATTAACAAAAAAGAAGAGAATGAGTAATATTAAGGATTTAGAAAAAAGTATTGGTGTAGAATTCTCAAATAAGGGACTACTTGAGGTTGCAGTAACACATAGGTCATATCTTAATGAGAATAGGAATGTTCCAGAACATAATGAGAGATTAGAATTCCTTGGTGATGCCGTATTAGAACTGATAGTATCAAACTTCCTCTATACTAAATATCCTGAAAGAGCAGAGGGAGAGTTAACAAGTTTTCGCTCAGCATTAGTTAGAACAGATAGTTTAGCTCAAACAGCAAAAGCTTTAAGTCTTGGTGACCATCTCAGGCTTTCAAGAGGGGAAGAAGATAGTGGTGGTAGAGATAAAGATTATCTTTTAGCAAATACTTTTGAAGCAATACTTGGCGCTATATATATAGATAAGGGGTACGAGGAGTGTAAATCATTCGTAGAGAGAAGTCTCCTACCTAAGATTGAAGAAATAGTTAAACATAGATTAGACATTGATAACAAAACAAAGATTCAGGAATTAGCCCAATCGCTATACAAATCGACACCTGTATACGAAGTAATAAACGAAGAGGGACCCGATCATGATAAGACTTTTACTGTAGTTATTAAGATTGATAACAAGATTTACGGAGAGGGTAAGGGCAGTAGTAAGCAGAAAGCAGAAGAGCAAGCAGCAAAGGTAGGTATAGAAAATATTGAAAGTAGTAATAAATAGCTTGAATATTAATATCTCATCTGTTAAAATAACAGCGCTATGTTAAAAATAAGACTAAAAAGAATAGGTAAAAAGGGACAGCCATCATACAGAATCGTAGTGATGGAATCTAGCAGTCCTAGAAGTGGTAGAACTGTACAGGAAATAGGTGTATACAACCCAACTACAAATCCTACAACATTCCAGGTTGACAAAGAAGTTGCAAAGAGTTGGCTAGAGAAGGGTGCACAACCAACAGCTACTGTTGCCCAATATTTTGTTAAAGAGGGTTTGATGAAAGCTCTTAAAAGAGGTTCAGTAAAACCTCGTAACAAAAAGAAAACAGAAGAATCAAAGTAATTCATAATCCTCCGAAGATAGGCCTACTATGTAGGTCTGTTTTGTTTTCTATTTACTTCTGGTAAAATTTATTTCATAAGAGTATAATTTGCATATAATATATTTTAAATTCAATATCGCAAACAATGAAAGAATTACTAGTACACATCATCAAAGCAATAGTAAACTACCCAGACGATGTATCAGTAGAGGAGAGAGATAGTGTAGATTTTCCAGGATTAACCATACTAACAATTGATGTAAACGAATCAGATAAAGGTGTAATAATTGGAAGAAAAGGAAGAACTATTAACTCAATAAGAGATATTATTACCATAAGTGCGATAAGAAATAACAAAAGAGTAAGAGTACTGTTAAAAGATGATCGAGCAGAGCCTCATATTGAGGATGATGATATGCTCAGGGATGAAATCTAGTATATATTAAAGGCTTTCTGCTTTTGCTTTAAAGATATCAATTGTATCTTGGTAATCGGTGTATGGCCTAAATGGCTTGTATAAGTCTACGACAGCATTTCGATCTGCCATATAATATCCACTCAAATTAAGAGAGATACTCCATTGACCCGTGGTTAGAGCTGCTACCTCTACATTTTGTAAACGTATTATATATGGAGATACAACTTGTACCTGTTCAAGGAATCCTACAACACTTTGGTAATCACCAACATATGATACTGGCCCAGATACCCCAGCTCCGCTTTCTGCCTGAGAAACTGCACCACCCATATCGCCTGCGGAAAGCTCTCTAATCAAAAGACCTTTCTCCTTTGCAAGATTATCTACATAATATATAAAATCTGAGACTTTTAATACTTTTGGTATTACACTTTTTGCAAGGATAATATCATCGCTTAATTGATTCTCATCTATATTATCCAACTTCTTAGAAAGCTCTTCCAAAGTTTCAATCTTTTGCTCTGTATCTTTTAACTCTGCCCGATACTCTAATGCAGCATTGATCATTGGTACAAAAACAAATACAGAAAGAAGAAGTAATACAATCAAAACTATTATTGGAACAACCAGATCAGAAAAGCTTAATCTCGACTGCCTTATCTTCTCGCTAATTACTGCAATTTCTTTACTTGTTTTTGTATTAGATCCCTTAGCTAATCCCATGTCTATTTATTTGAAAAATTTTTAATATTTAAAAGACCCTCAAAAGTAAAAGATACAGATCCATTAGATTTCCCAACTGACTTTAGATTAATATTTTCAATATTTTCATCAATACCCAACATATACCAGAGTTTAGATACATTCTCTAAACTGGCCGTATATCCAACATATGTGAATTCAAGGTTCTCAGATATCATTACGCTCCTGATTTCAATATTTCCAACCTTTTGGCTTATTGCTGATATAAATTCTATGATTGCCTTATGAGAGAATGCTCCAGTTTTAACAGTATTGTAAAGAATTGCTCTATCAACAATTTCATCATTTGCAATAATTTTATCTGATTGTTGATTTACAATATTTTCTAAAGCAAAAAGCTCCTCTTTCTTACTATTGAGCATCTGCTTTGAAACAATATTAAAACCAACTACACCAAGAATTATCAAAACAAGAACAATTAGACTTACAACAGATCCCAAATTTACAGTGGTTTTTGTTTTCTCTACAACTATCTCTTCCTTTGTCATAGAAGGCATTAAGTTAAAGCCCTCTGTGAGGCCTTGTGATTCGCTAGAAAGTTGTTCAACCATTGTTTTAGGTGCACTAACCGGAGTAGTAACAGGTGCTACTTTAGGACTCTGCACGGTTTGTGTCTGATTCGGCTCCTTATTCATCTTTTAATGCTAAACCTATTGCAACAGAGTATGATGGTCCACCCTTTGCAACAATATCTTTAAATTTACTATCAACATTAATACCATTCCATGGATTTGAAACCTTTGCATTAACACCCAAAGATTTTGAAACAAATTCAGACAAACCAGGGAGTAGGGCACCATCACCATTCAATTGATAATCGCTTGGAGAGGAGCTTGAGGTTTTGTTTTTATAGAATTCAACACCTCTTTGTACCTCTAGGAGTATAGATTCAACAATTGGAGAAAGTGCTCCATAGATTTTACCTTCCAATACTGTAGGTACTAATCCATAGTTTCTCTTAAATTCTTCAGCTCTACTGTATTCAAAGTTGAATTTATTAACAATAGCCTGTGTTAAAGAGTCTGACCCAATAGCGATACTTTGAGAAAATACAAGGTATCCGTCACTCATAATGCTCATGTCTGTGCTATTTGCTCCAAAATCTAACATTACAAGATTTTTTATATTAGTAGACTTGTACATTGCTCTACCCATAGCAACAGATTCTGTTTCTATAGCTACAAGATCTAAGTCAGCCATTTTAGCAATATCCATGTATATATTTACAACCTTTTTAGGTGCTGCAACCAAAAGAACTCTTGGAGCATTTTTTTCTTCATTGAAACCAATGGTTACAAAACTCATATGTACATCGTTTATAGACATAGGGATATACTGCTTTGCTTCAAAGAAAACCGCATCTCTTAGCTCTTCTTTCTTAACACCAGGAAATTCTAAGAATCTTGTAAAAACAGAAAACTCTGGCAATGCCATTACAACATTTGTGTTCTTTATCTTCGAATCATCGTAAAGCTTCTTAAGAACATCTGCTAACTTCTTTTGATCTTGTTTGTCTTCACTATTTATAACTCCCTTTGGAGTTATCTGACTACCAAGATTAATCAACTCAGGAGAGGTTCCAGAGTTTTTAAGCTCAACAGCCTTTACGGAGTGTGTTCCAAAGTCTATTCCTACATGGTCAGGCAGTTTAGCCATATTATTTTGGACAGTTAAATTATGACTACATTAATAATATCAGAAAACTAGTATGGTTTAAAACCTAATTCTGTTTTTAGTATATCAATCTGACTACCAAATACAAGATTACTCAATACCGAGTATTTAGGATGATATTTAACAAGTAGAGCAGGGTATATATTTCTGTCTGCCAACTTAAGACTTCTATCCATATTAATGCCTGTTAAACTATGTAAACCACCGCCTACAAATACACCATCATACTTTGCAGCTGCACCAAGCTCAGCTTGGATATTTACTGCTCCATCCGCCATTATATATGCATTGATCTGATCATACCCTATCAGTAAAGCGTTAGAATGTGCCTGTCCATCTTCAATTAAAACTTCACCTCCAACTACAAAGATACATGCGTCATAGGAAGGATTTGCATTAACAATGTTTCTTGAAATAGTTAGATTTCCTTCTACAAAGAATACTCCCCATTGATCACAATTAAACGTTGATACATTCCCGACATCCAAATCTCCTTGTCTTTTTAAAATACATACCCTTGAAGAGTCAGTACAGCTCCCAATATCACTTAGATTACCATTTAGACTTGTAATCATAGGTAAGTCCAAGGTTAGATCCACCTTTCCTTCAATTT
This sequence comes from uncultured Candidatus Saccharibacteria bacterium, assembly GCA_964621195.1. Taxonomy (GTDB): domain Bacteria; phylum Patescibacteriota; class Dojkabacteria; order SC72; family SC72; genus UBA5209. Next base: position 30,054 of record CAZULJ010000005.1, on the reverse strand, counting down.
CCCTATCATTGTAAGCCTGTTTTAATTCCTGATACAGACTATCCATTTCTACATTCACACTAAATGGTCTCATGTGGTAAGAACGTAACTCGGTACTTCTATCAAGAGCTGATGGCAATGTACCACTACTTTGATTATCTGCGAAAAGCTCTGTAGAGACATCCGCAAGGGTTGGATCCAGCCCAGCTAGAACAGGTACTGAATCCCAAGCGGTATCACTTTCTATTGTCTTCATTTCATAGTCTCTACCCTCAGAAGAGTATACAAATCCACCATACGTAGCTATCCAATCGCCAAGAGAGTAGGTTAAACTTCTTGTACTCATATTACCGGCCATATCAAAAGCCGTGAGGTATACTACAAGACTTCCCTCAATATTTGAACCGATATCGATTGTTACATTGTTTGTATATGTTGTACCGCCAATATTTAAACCTCTGAAAGCATAACCTGTATTCAATTTTGCAAGATCTGTAGTATCTGTAATAAGTTGATGAGGGGAGTTCACATCCAAACCTGTGCCAGTAATTACTAGATCATCAGGGTTTGGAGGCATACTAATTGATGCATAGATATTTCCCACAACAGCATATATTTCTCTAGAATCAGTTACATTCCAACTTAATCTTAAAGTTGTATCACCAATTACTGTCATAGTAAGGTCTTCTACTTCTGGAACATCCTTATCTACACTCCATGTATACCCTGTTAATGCCCACTGCCTTGCATAAAGCTGTGCAGGTAATTGGCTCGTTCGGTATCGTAATTGACCACCCTGCCAGTAACCCTCAACCGAGAAGGCATAGTTATCACTTGGTGTAAAACTGAAGACATCGTTACCCATTAGGTAAGTCTGGTAATCAACCTGAGCTACGCTATCATATCCTGAGGAGAAGTTAAAACTAAGTTGGAATGGTAATACTACGTTATTTCCAGACCTAGTGATATTACTCTGAAGAGAATGACCTATTGTAACTCTCACCATTTGTAGTCCATTAGGACCTGAAATTACAAAAGAATTGCTAGCATACAAGGCAGGGACCCAAGCTGGAGTACTAGGCGCTGAAGGGTAAGAAGGTACATATGGAAGCCATGTCGAGCCATTCCATCTCATCATAAAGCCCCAGCTATTATTTGTTTCCGTTTGTGGTGCAGGTACCGAAGGTCCACCCGTCTCCATAAAAACTAACGGAGTATTTATCTCCCCAGAAAGACTTTCATCTCTAAACCAAACAGATACAGCCTCAATATCAGTGGCTCCATTGACATCTGTATATGTAGCAGTCATAGGTATTGGGTCATTAAGGTTGTAAAGCGGTGTTCTAGTTCCCGTATGTGTACTACTCGAGAAGTTATAAACATTTGCAGCATCAGGATATATTTGTAAACTTGTTGTTGGTTGTGGGCTTACAACCTCATAACATGCTCCATAGTTTGCTGGACCACCGCAAGGTGCACTACGTGTACATGATCTGAAGTTTGTAAGTTCCATATTTGGATCTGCTGTGGTAGGGGTATTTGTGAGTGGAGATGGGCAGTTTGGTAGTGTACAGTTACTACATCTATCAATATAACAGGTTCTGTTACTAGTTGTACTACATGCATTCGTACAGCTTAATGTAACTGAGCCATATCCATAATTTGTAGTACTGTAGGTTGGTGCACAGGCCGGTGGTGTACAGCTATAGCAGTAACAAGCTCTGGTCTCAGTACCACAGGAAGCCAAAGTATTATTACAAGTAAAGTTCAAGGTGCCATATCCCTGGTTTGAAGTAGCGTAGGTGGGGCCACATGCTGTAGGAGTACATCTTGTACAGTACAATGGTGCACTTTTTGGAGTACATCCGGTACCCTTACTACAGCTTGTGCTTTGATAGGTAGGATCAGTAGATTGTCGGCCAGTATTTGTTAATGTTGTTCCAGAAGGAACTGGTAATGTACAATCTCTACAATAACAGGCCCGACTGTTACTTGAGCTACATGCATTGGTACAAGATACCGTATGAGTACTAACTCCAACACCGAGATCCGTATTGCTCAAATCAGCAGGACAGTTTGCAGGAGTACATTGGTAACAGTAGCAAGTATTTGATCTGTAATCACAACGAGAGTCTCCAGTGGGAGAGTTTTGACAAGAAAGAGATATTGAACCAAAACCTAGATTGGTTGTAGAGTAGGTTGGGGTACATGATGGTGGCGTACAAAGTGAACAGTAGCAGTTTCTCGTACTAGTATTATATCTTGGATCACAACCAGAGCCTCTATCACAACTTGAAGTTGTCGAGGAATGGAAGTCTCCCGTATTTGTCTCTGTTGTACCCGCTGGACAAGCAGGTGGAGACGATGGTGTACAATTGTTACAAGCAGGAGGTGAATCATATATACAACAACCATAGTCATCGTGAGTTTTTACTGCACATTCTGCATCAGAATATATATCAACATAGTCTTCCTGACAGTTTGTATCATTTCCATTGCACGAGTAATAAGTAATGTAATGGCATGAGCCACCACCGATACGAACATAAGAATTAACCCATTGATTTGATGTTGTACAATAGTAGTTAGTTCCACAGATCATTGCAGAAACATCTCCTTTAGATATTTCTAACACAACAAACAATGTTGTCAGAAAAAATATTGAAAGTATAATTGTTTTTAATTTTCCAATTTTCATTTCTACAATCTAAAAAGAATTCCACTTAGCAGAAACTTATCAAGATCAACGAAGCCATCAGCATTCTTTTCTAAAGAAGATCTAAAGTATTCTTCGGCATTTGCAATACGGTAAGAATCTATATTAATATCTTCAACTATTGAACAAATGGAGAAGAATTCAGCCAATATATTACCTGAAGAACAGTAGGAAAGAATCTCTTCCTTTCTAAGGTTGGTGTCTTCTCCAAGATACATCAAGAGGATTTGAGAAGAATCGGAGAATTCATAGTCCTGAATGTTACTCACATCTAAAGAGATGTAATTTGTAGACATATCCTTTTGGAACATAACCGATTTTACAACAAAAACTGATTCATATTCCTTACCTTCGTTTGAGAACTGTACTGTAATACTTAAATTATCACCCAATACCGCGACTTCTTTTATACTGGCACTAAAGAGTACAAAAAAACTTAGGCCTCCCCCCCCAGCAACTTCAAGTTCATTTGATAAATAGTAACCTTTATATTCCAGATCCTCTTCTAGTTGGGTACGTAGATGAGGTACAGGTATTCTTTCTTCCACAAGTTTGCCTGCAAAATTCTGAATCTCTTCATCGGACATAAGGGTGTATTTGATGCTATCTATGACATAACCACCGAACATTGGCCTTGAATATGAAAACTCTACAAATACTGGGACTTTTTTCTCAGAAATCATTGTCCCTCTATCCCACTCTATGGAATCTTTTGGTTCACATATCTCCTTATAGTAGAGCTCCTTTTCTGGACTTAATAAAGCCATTGAGAAACAATCTCTACCATCCTTTTCTTGGTAAATATCTATGTATCCTTCACAGCGAAAATTCAACTTTCCAAAAAAACCTTCTCTTGTACATAGCTCGGTTTCCTCTCTGTATTTATCTAATTCATACTGACCATTTATGATTACATTTCTCTCATAGAGATAATACCCTCCCAGAACAGATGAAAGAACAAGAATAACACCAAGCATTGTAAATATTACAGATGTTTTTTTACTAACAAGTATTTTCATTCAAGTTTTTAATATATCTTAAAACCTACCTCAGTTTTTACAATATCAATTGGAGTTCCAATTAGTGTACTACTAAATATTCCATATTTTGAGTGATGGTTTACTACAAGTAGTGGATGCATATCTCTATATGCGAGACCCAAGTATCTACTCATCTCAAAACCACCGAGAGATTGCAGACCGCCACTAACATATATCCCATCAAATGCGCTATCTTCATTGATAATTATATTTCCATTGATTAGGAAATACCCATTCAATTCGTCATACCCTATCAATCCCCCCGAGGAATCTCTACCAGGATTTATTATCATATCTCCATCTACAACAAAAATACATGCATCAGATGCCAGATCAGAATTAAGTATTGAGTTATTTATTGTCAAATTACCACTTACAAAGAATATTCCCTTACCGCTACAAACAAAAGGATTAGCATCACCAACTGTAAGATTCCCATTTCTATCTAATACTTTAACTGTCCCCCCACCTAAACTCCCAGTAAGAGAAGATGTTGAGGGGTTTAATCTCACAATATTTTCGATTCCTAATTCCCTTCTTTCAAAGGTTGTTTTTACATCTTTATAGAAATCATAGACTGTGTATCCCGTAAACGGACTAATACTGTAAGACTTCGTCACATTGCTCTTATCTAATACACCAGGATTACTCAAAGAGTTACCATACATTTCGGTTGAAATATCGGCAAATAGTGGACTGATTTTGTTTAAGAGTAGCACCGGATTCCAGAGATTTGGGTCATCAACATTCTTTACATAAAACTCTATACCTGTAGAAGAATAGAGTAGTCCTCCATAGGTAATAATCCAGTCTTCAAGATCATATGTTGAATACAATGCTCCTGGATTGCATGCAATATCGAATGCAGTAACATAGTAAATTATACTGCCCTCTCTATTACTACCAACGTTCATTTCAACCTCGCCTGTAAGATTTACACTACCAGGTGTCATCGCTCTTACAAAAAATTCATTGTTGAGATGACCTACAACGTTTTCGCCCAATTCTTCTGGTAGGTACGGGGTATTAACCGTTTTTGTCCCAAGAGATGTTAACGTAACATCTCGTACTGATTCAAAGTTAACAACTCCATCAGATCTGTATAGATTTCCAACTATGCCATAAATGTTCCTTAAATCACCCGCTTCCCAAGAGAACTTTATCTTAGTAGGAGCAGTAACTTCAGTATTTAAGTAAGAGATGGTAGGGGAGATCTTGTCCAATCCCCAATCTCTACTACTGTCACTCCATACCTGATGATACCTTATCTCTTCCTCATCAAAGTAATCTCCCATCTTAGTTACTCCTGGACCGTAGTTGTCATAGGGGGTAAATCCAAATACATCATTAGCCATTACAAATATGTTGTACAAGCCATCACTAGCTGCTGATGGACCAAAGTGGGCATAGAAGTTTAAGGTTACATTGTTACCAGAAATATTTGTTACTGGATTCTCTATACGGATTAATGCACTACCACTAGGACCCAAAATATCAAAGTTACTACCTGACATGCTAGCTCTTACCCATTTATCACTACCTCCACCTACAAGGCTAGGTACATACGCGACCCAGCTACCGCCTTCTTTGTGCATCATGAATCCAAAGCTATTACTTGTGTACGTACTACCTGTTTGACCCGAATCGTTATTCAAGTCTATATACTTAGGGGTATTAGGGATTGCACTCTCTGTTTTAAACCATACGTATATCGCTTCTATATCTGTTCCTCCATCTGCATCAGTGTATGTGCCTACCATATTAACTCGGTTGTTTACATAGGTACTAGAGTAGGTATTAGACACACAACCAAGGGTGGAGGCTACTCCATCAGGGAATACCTGGATACTAGCTGTTGGATCAGATCCTGTTTTGTTTTCATAGCAATCTCCGTATTTCCATTCATCATCACAATATTCACCATTCTGGCACCTTCTGTAATCCTCAAGCTTAAACTCAGGATCACCTGTATTAGTTAAAGGAGCTGGACAACTACCTAGCGTGCACTCCTCACATGGTGGATCACCACCTTGACAGTTCGGACATGGAAGAATACCTTCACAACCAGAAGCAATGGCATCGCCCAAGGAGCAACAGTTATCACCACCACCACCAGAGTAACAGCATCCATTCCATAATGTTCCAGACCATTGAGAAGAGGGGGAACAACATCCGTTCCAAGCATATAGGTTGTCATTTTTCAAAATCAATACAGTAGCAACAGATAGCAACAATATTGAGAATACCTTTAAATATTTAATTACTTTACTCATTGTTTAAAAGTCTCAGTAAATTTATAAAGTAATATGAATCACCAATATGTGCAGAGTGTGTTACAAATCCCTCATCATCAACGATAGATGTCAAATATCCATAATCTTCAATCTTCGTATAAGAGTTAGGATTTTCTTCACTAAATGGTGAGAATCTCCAGTTTTCATATGTCACCATCTTCACCGCCCCAGGACTCTCAAAGTAATGTCTGTAGAAAATATCCGAAAGAAGATTTTTTGCCTCAATATTCTTGTAACCCATTAATGCATCAACACATACTAATTTTTCGGATATTGATAACTCACAGAAAGTATTTCTAGAATCTTTGTCGCAGATGGTTTCTAAGCCATCAATCTTTCCATACAATATCTCAATATCTAAAAGCAAAGAATCTAAAGGATATTCATTGTATATGTCTTTTGCCGATTTCAATTGATAACAGATTGGTAAAATCTCCTCTGAATTTCCTAAGACCCCTTTACCCTTCTCATAGAAAGAACTCAAATCGTTCATTGTATACTTTGGTTCGAGACCCATTGCCTGTGCAATCTTGTTGTATTTAATCATTTCCGAAGAAATACCGAAGAGATATCCTCTCAATATCGATTTTCTTGTATATTGGGAAAATGCTTGGGCAGTGGTATCGTACTTAGCGATAGCAGTTTGTAATGTCTCCTCGCAATATTCGAATGCCTTCTTTTTTACACCTTCACAAGACTGAGATGAACAAGATTTTAAGTTTTCAATAATATACGAAGATGCGGTACAGTTCTGGAAGTATGCCTCACCGTATGTCTCACCATCTAAATATCCTAAAACAGTAGACATGTACCCTTCTAAATCGATATCCTCTCTTTCTAAAGCTCCAGAGACACCCGTAAGTAGCCAAAATATTGAAGGTGTACTGTTTTTACCATCCTGAGGATTGTTAATGCTCTGAGTTGCGAAACTAAATGTTCCATCAGGCCTTGATGTTTGAGTAGATACATATCTAAAAGCCTCAGGATTGAAATATCCGAAATCATCTGTAATGAAGAAATTTAACAATCTTGTAGATAGCTCCTCCGGATTGTAACTTTCAAAATATTCTACTTTCTCAGTAATCTCGCTTGATATTTTCTTTATATCCCAATTATCAATATCACGATTTACTATACAATTGCCTCTTCCACAGGTTAAATCTAATTTGAAGAGATCAGAGTAAGCCTTCTTTACAGTACAAACGGAGTATTCAAGGAAGTATCTTAAATTCTTTGACAAATCATACTGGAGATTTATATATACCTTTGCCCCTGGTTCAATACTTTTGATATCAATGTCTCCCTCATATTTATCTTTACCCAACTCATACTCAAATTTCTCACCACGAACAGAGTCTTTCGGGAATACAGTAGGAGAAAGAGTAAATTTGTATACGGAATCTGTTTCTAATACTTTTTCAAAAACAACAGGGAACACGTATGTAATATCATCTTCACCTTGGATAGGGAAATCTGTTCTAATCTTCTGGCCTAAAACATCCTCTTTTGTCTCAACAAACATAGTAAGATGAGAGCCATTAGAAGTCACCATTAAATAGTATGTGTAGCCAAAGAAGATAGCTAAGATTCCAGCGATTATAGCTAAGAATATTAGGATATATTTTTTAATAGGCAGCATTTAATTTTTAGTAAAAAATTACACCTTCCTCTTTACAAATCCATTATTACATGAAAGTTTAAAGAGTTCTATATATTTTCTTAATATGGTTTGTATCCTGGTTCAACCTTTACAATATCTATTTGATCTCCAATTAATTCACTACTTGTATACCCATATTTTGAGCTGTTCTCAACAAAAAATAAAGGATACAAGCTTCTATGATCAAGTCCAAGATACCTGTTCATATCTATACCACCAAGAGATTGAATACCTCCATTAATATACAATCCATTGTAGAAAGGGTCTTCGTTGATAGTTACAGAACCATTCACTAAGAAGTATCCATTCAATTCATCATATCCCAAGGTCCCAATCGCGCCATTCGTAGAATCTGGTCCAGGATTAATTATCATATCCCCATCTACAACAAAAATACATGCATCGGAGTTTCTATCAGAATTCAATATTTCATGATTCACTATCAAGTCTCCACTTACGAAAAACAAACCTTTTTGATCGCAGTAGAAAGCATTTGTATCTCCAATTGTAAGATCTCCAACTCTATTTAAGACCTTAACCGAACCAGATCCATATCCACTTAGGTAACCAGTTAGAGTAGATATACTTGGATTTAACCTGCTGACACTCGAGGGCAAACCTAATTCTCTTCTTTCGTAGCTCCTTCTCAAGTCGTTGTAGAAGTCAAAGCTCTTGTAGGCTACAAATGGGCTAACAGAGAAGGATTTGTTTTGAACACTCTTTTCCAAAGGAGATGGAAAACTGAGAGCATTACCATACAATTCGCTTGAAATGTCGGCAAATAGTGGACTGATTTTGTTTAAGAGTAGCACCGGATTCCAGAGATTTGGGTCATCAACATTCTTTACATAAAACTCTATACCTGTAGAAGAATAGAGTAGTCCTCCATAGGTAATAATCCAGTCTTCAAGATCATATGTTGAATACAATGCTCCTGGATTGCATGCAATATCGAATGCAGTAACATAGTAAATTATACTGCCCTCTCTATTACTACCAACGTTCATTTCAACCTCGCCTGTAAGATTTACACTACCAGGTGTCATCGCTCTTACAAAAAATTCATTGTTGAGATGACCTACAACGTTTTCGCCCAATTCTTCTGGTAGGTACGGGGTATTAACCGTTTTTGTCCCAAGAGATGTTAACGTAACATCTCGTACTGATTCAAAGTTAACAACTCCATCAGATCTGTATAGATTTCCAACTATGCCATAAATGTTCCTTAAATCACCCGCTTCCCAAGAGAACTTTATCTTAGTAGGAGCAGTAACTTCAGTATTTAAGTAAGAGATGGTAGGGGAGATCTTGTCCAATCCCCAATCTCTACTACTGTCACTCCATACCTGATGATACCTTATCTCTTCCTCATCAAAGTAATCTCCCATCTTAGTTACTCCTGGACCGTAGTTGTCATAGGGGGTAAATCCAAATACATCATTAGCCATTACAAATATGTTGTACAAGCCATCACTAGCTGCTGATGGACCAAAGTGGGCATAGAAGTTTAAGGTTACATTGTTACCAGAAATATTTGTTACTGGATTCTCTATACGGATTAATGCACTACCACTAGGACCCAAAATATCAAAGTTACTACCTGACATGCTAGCTCTTACCCATTTATCACTACCTCCACCTACAAGGCTAGGAACATATGCTACCCAGTTGCCTCCCTCTTTGTGCATCATGAAGCCAAAGCTATTACTTGTGTATGTTCTACCTGTTTGACCCGAATCGTTATTTAGGTCTATATACTTAGGGGTATTAGGGGTTGTAATATCCGTTTTAAACCACACGTATATCGCTTCTATATCTGTTCCCCCATCTGCGTCTGTATATGTTCCTACCATATTAACTCTGTTGTTTACATAGGTGCTAGAGTAGGTATTAGAGACACAACCAAGGGTAGAGGCTACACCATCGGGGAATACTTGAATACTTGCTGTTGGGTCGGATCCTGTTTTGTTCTCGTAACAATCTCCGTATTTAGGACCCGCACAGCTACCTGTTCTTTGGCATACACGATAATTCAAAAGTTTGAACTCCTCAAGACCTGTTTCTGTTAGCGGAGCAGGACAAGAGCCTAGTGTACAATCATTACAAGGTGGAATTGTTGGAGTACTACCGCAACAGCCAGTACCCTTAGGATCTCTACCGGCAAGACAATCATCTTCAGAGCTGTAGTAAGTCCTATATCTACTTTCTGTACAATCTGAATCTGTACCGGTACAACGCCAAGTCCACCCTCCAGAATCTGGGTATCTTCTGCATCCTCCCCAGTACCATTCATACCAAAAACCATTTATTATACCTCCAGGTAACTGACAATACATACCCCAACGAGTACAATCGTATGTACTTTGTGCATAAGTGTCTGATTTGCTTATAAAGATTAGCAATGGAAGTAATAATAAAAGTAGAATTTTTTGAAATATTTTTCTACTCATATGTAACTAGATAAAAAAATTTTACCTTATCCAGTTGCAAGCCCCCCTCGAGTAGTAATTGTTCATTTAAATACTTCTCAATATCTATTACATACTCCGATATCTCCAAAGTTTCAAAGCTAGAACAAAAAGCTTGTGTAAAAATGTCAATCTCTTCAGGGTTTGAACATTTTTTCTTAAATGTCTCTTCATCAATTGACTTAGTAAGATAAAAAGCAGATAATTGATATTCTTTATTAAAATCTAAGTCAGATAAATTCTCTCTTTTAACCTCTAGCAGATTCTCATCCATAGGATCTCTTTGATAGAGGAATTTCCTACTTATTAATGTTAATTCTCTTGAAAACCCATTGATAAGTAGTTCAGAATTTACAGTTACAATACCTTCATCAAATGCAAATTCCTTAATTCTGGCTTGTGCAAAATTAACAACTCCAACACTACCATTAAAAAATTCTTCAGAAAGGGGTTGGAAGTAATATCCACTCTGTTCTATGTTGTAATCTCTCCTTGTGGCTAAATTCGTAAGTGAGACACCAATCTCTGAAAGTAAATTTGTAAATATCGATGTTTCATCATCTGTCATCCACTCAATTTGAATTTTCTCAAGTGAAAAACCCTGAATGTAGTTCCCAGTATATATAAATTCTAGATATACGGGAAATCTCTCTTCCTTTTTAAATACTTCTTCATCCCATTCAATAATTTCAAAATCTTCACAAATCTCTTTGTTTTCAATACTTGGATCACCTGAAATATATGATAAGATAATACAATCCTTCTCTTGTTTACTTACATCAACGTAATTCAGAAGTGCAGAACATTTATAAATTCTCTTCCCATCATTTGTTTTTTCATCACATTTAGAAAGTAGTTCTCCGTACCTATCAAATCTTCCAGAAAAATAATTCCTATACAAGTTGCTAGAATAGAAAAAATATACTAAGCCTATTAGGAGAGACAGGAATAAAACCATAAAAACAATCCAGAAAGATTTTCTTTTGTTTAAAACTATTTTCACTTTCCAGGGCAGCTATAAAAATAAGATTCCCTTAACCTAAGAACTTGTCTAACTCTTTCATAAGACCTTCATAATCAAGATCTGTTTTTACTAAGTATGATGATGCCCCGATATTGAAAGCTTCCTTAACAACGGACTCACTAGTCATGTTTGTAAGAATAACTATTGGCATCTCTCCATACTTTTCTTCATTTGCCTTTATCGTTTTTATAACCTCAAGGCCATCAACTCCTGGCATCATAAGGTCAAGTAATACTAGATCAATCTGGCCAATGTTGTTTGCCAATATATCTAAACCCTGATATCCATCAAGAGCTTTTAGAGGTACAAACCCTGCAGCTTCTACTAATTCTGCATAAGAATCGAGTAGGGGAGCCTCATCCTCTACTATCAATATTTTTCTAATTTGCTCTGCCATACAATCTAATAGTTAATTTAGTTATTAGGTCTTAATGTACCAATATTGTAAATAGTATAGTCAAAAAGTGAAGAGTAGCCAAGACTATCAGCACCTGGGATCATAATCTGCTTCTCTCTAAAGGATCCATAGCAGTTAACTGCAGCATTCACTTTCATATATGAGAACTCATTTCCAGTACATGTACCTGTTGGAGTATGAGATACCCCTAAAGTTAAGTTCAAAGGTATAATTCTAATTTGAGCAAGTGGATACCCATTTCTTGTTTTAGCAAAATCTATACCGAGAGTTCTACCTGCACTAAGAGCTTGAAAGGATCCAGCTGGGGCCGCAAACCCAGAGATATCTGAACATGCCGAGCCATCTGGTTCAAAACAGTATGCAATCATATCGTCAACGGAGGCACCATCGTTAACATACTCTTCAATATGTGTACCATCTCCATAAATTTCCTTTACCACAAATATTGTAGGCGCGTTGTCTCTAGCCTCAAAGGTCAAAGTAACACCACATGGGGCAGTTGCAACAAGCCCGCTTTCTGCCAAATTAAAAACTCTTGAAGAACCAACTCGAACATCAACAAAGTCTGCAGGATCTGCTTCGCTAATAGTTAGTTTTATTGATGACCCTGTACTACCATCATCACACCATGCATCCTCCTTGTCCAACAGCCCAGTATCTATGTTATAGTCTGACAGAAAAGTTCTAAGCTGACCAAGATCATCAAAAGTCTTTTCTCCATCCTGTTGAATAGTGGCATACATATCTTGGAGGAATTGATAGTCGGCACGGACAAATAGGTCAAGTAAGCTGTCTGCTTGCTCAACTGCGAGCATTGAATCTTTTGTATTGATTGCTGCATCCTTGTTTTTCAGTGTTCTTGAGTAGAGTGATGCTCCCAATACAGTTGCAACTACAAGTATAACCATAACGATGGCAATTGCTTGCCCAGAGTACATACTTTTTATGTTTTTTGTCATATATAAAAATTAACAATTAACTAATACCAAGTCAAACCTTGAGTAGATACCGTGGTTTGTCTTGTTATTTCCCTATTAACTGGAACACTAAAGCCCTCTGGCCAATTGAGTGGTTCCACTACTGTATTTATGATAAACATATTATCGTTATCATCACCAACAACAAGATATTCAACACTAAAATCTATTACATTCACTGAATAGTTATGCAGTAAAGCTACATACGAATTTGGTAAACTTCCATCAAAGCATTCGGAGTGATCATTTAAAGAGTACCTAGAAGTTTTTACAAGATATCCATAATCGCGATACTCTTCTCTAGAATCAAAGAAGAAGCCTATACAGCTCCATATATTGTATCCGTAAGATCTTACATGAATCTCATTAGATGGTGTATCGGTAATAAGAGTAGGGCTAGAATATGTAGTTCCCAATGGTGCACCATCGACAACAGTCATAGTACTCACATCGAAAAATCTCACAGCAGATGAATTATATAATGTAACATCTCCAACATTTGTATTTCCCAAAGATCTATGCATTAGTTCGGTTATAAAGTTGATATCATTTCTAGCTTGATTTTTTGCATTAGAAACAATTGATACTTTTATTAATGTAGTGAGAGTCGTAGCTACTAATAGTGTGATGATTCCTAAGATACCAATCGTTAGTAACATCTCCACTAGACTAAAACCTTCATATTTTTTACCTTTGTGTATCATAGGTTTATCAATGCATAATATTTATAATCCTTTACATTCGCAGAGGAAGTAAATTCCCCATCAACCTTGTTAAAACCAATAATTACACTAATAAATACTTTATTGGTGTCATCGGAAGGATCTGCGTTCGCCCTAGTATTACTCTCAATACACACTATCCTAAAGTAATCCTCTTCATTGTCATTTACACCATCCGTTATTATTGCTTCCGTCTTATATCTATCTCTTTCGCCTTCTGTATACCTTCCATCACCATTGATATCGTAAAATTCGTAATTATCACCACTTTTATCAATTCGATAACAGGTGTTCTCTTCTAAGTCTTCAAAGATGTTTTCATCATCCTGCAGTCTTTCTTTATTAGCCATATTTTGAACGATAACAGCAGCAGATCTTGCATGATGGGCCTGTGCATCTTCAATATCTAGTTTAATGAGTTCTCTCATTGCAGATGCTGCGATATTTATTAAAACAGTTGCAACTATTCCCGATACCATAATAGCTATTAAAGCTTCTACAAAACCAAGGCCGTCATATTGTTTAGATTTCTTCTTTAATTGCATTATAAAAGAGGTCTATAAGGATCAATTTCATTATATTCAGGAAGAACAGGTAATATCCAGTTATCAATAGGGTCTTCAAGGTCTATTGGTGCAGGAGGATGGATAAAAGGTGGTTCTTCCTCTGTAGGGTCAGGAACAGGATCCAAATCAATCGGAGTCTCAGGGATGATGTATTCCAAAATCTCAGGATCTTTAACAGTGCTTTGTGTTACAGCACCAGACAAAGAACCTATCTGTAAAACATCTGCCATCTGGCCTTGATTTCTCATAATTACAATTCCTAATACAGGCGCTGGATCATATTCTCCAGACTCGTTATAGTTTATTGGCCATCCATCAGATTTGTATAGGAAAACACGACCGGTTACGGCTTCAAACACAACATACCTGGCATCATTTAATAGACCGATATTAAAACCAGCATTAATTTTACCCTCTTCAAGACCAGGCATACTAACCACAGCAGTTCCTAATGTAGGATCACAGAAACTTTCCTCTAAGAAAACATGTTCCTGATCTGTTGGTAAAATTCCGTTGAATGTACCATCACCCAAAGGATAGCCAATATCACCAAGATCTGGATTGTAAGCTATTATCTCAGATCTTGTAGCAGGATCACCATATGATGGGAATGGTGAACACCACTTAAAGAATGTATACCTCCCTTCGTTTACATGACTAAAATCTATACCAATACCGTATATCCACCCCTCATCTGATCTTTTTTCAATTAACATAGCCTTCTGTTGAACTAACTGCATGTCCTGCTTTATCTCTTCAATATTCTGTTTTACTAAGATAGTATCTCTTAATCCTGAGAAAGAATATGCTCCCATACCACCAAGGATAATAACGATCATTAGAACTACAAGGATTTCGGCCAAGGTATAACCGTAATAGAAGGCAGATTTCTTAAACATCTTTTTTGATTAAAAAGTAATCTATATTAAATTTAACAGAAAGCTCATATATAAACAATATACTAGTTTACTGCAAAGCCTTCATTTAGCTGCCAGTCTGATACATCAAAACCACGAATAATATCTACATATGCAGCATCTCCACTCTCCACAGAACCTATTTCATTTTTTGTTAGGGGGTTACCAACTGGTTGAGTACCAATACCATCTCCAGTACAGTAGTGCCCTTTATTCTCCTCATCATCTATACCACCGAACGATACGCACACTATTGCAAATTGTTTTGTGACTGGATCTACATAGTAATAGTATGAGGCATCAGTACCGCCATCGAATGCTCCATCTTCTACATAATTTTTCAGCAAAGAATTTGTTCCTTTATATCCAAGAGCTTCTGCGAAAAACTGCTCATCAATGCAACCGCTACATGTACCAATGCCTGGATATACTTTGTTGTCTAGTTTGTATTTTACTAAAGCGGTAAAGAGTTGATCTGCAGCATCTTGATGCTTTACCCTGTTCGCCCTATCTATTGCATACCTACCAACACCAACACCTATGGCAATAAGGATGATTAATATTCCCATTACGATTAACACTTCTACCAAAGTAAAACCTTTATATTTCATATTAGATTTGTTGCTTCTAAAATTAAGAGAATATATTCACCTAGTAATATTGTAATACCGAAGGATATATACATAAAAGGGAGTAGGGGCATAGAAGTTTTCAATGTTGCCTTCTTAAGACATATCATAATCAATGCATATATTAAGGAGGTAAGCAGGAAGGTATATATAAAGCCAATGTATATATATATTGGTAATATAAAACCCATACCGATAAGGACTAAGATATCACCAATTCCAAAGGGTTTTCTTAGCAACTTAGTTAGTAGATAGATAAAAAGTGCAAGTATCAGAGAGAATAGTATCGAATTTGCTGGTAATTCCCCAATAACAACAGTATTTATAACAAAGGATACTAATGCAAATCCCAAGAAAATATGCACTAAATCCTTCTGTATACCTTTATATATCCTATCAAAATATGAAAAGGTAAAGAGGAAAATAATCAAGATATATATACTCCAATTCTGCTGGAAGTAAAAAGATGATGCAAATGATAAACCAAGAAAAAACTCGGATACTGGATAGTAGAGTGGTACTTTATATCCACACTGTTTACATCTTCCACGAAATATTACAAAAGATATAATTGGTATTAATTCATACCAAGATAGTTGTTTACTACACTTTTCGCAGTGAGAGCCTTTTATAAATATTTCCGGATACTTATATCCGTTATCAATTCTATACAGCAATGCATTTAAAAAGCTTGCAATCGTAGTACCTATTACAAAAATGACAATTGTGAAATAAATATGCATACTCCATTATATATGCATTACTGAAAAAGAAAACCCCCTCAAAGAGGGGGTTAAAAACAAATTCTATACAATCTTAGAATGTCTTATTAGTTCCATCCCAATCATCAGCAAAGAACGTGTCTGTTCCACCACCCGGCTCCTCGTTAGGATTTGCGTTCGCAGCGACTTCTTTGGTTGTAATACCAGAGTCTGAACCGAATCCATTACCGGTGCAGTAATATCCTCTTAAGGTTTCATCTCCAATACCGCCCTTTGACACACAAACTAGTACGGACTGTCCTAGGTCATCAATCCAATAGTAGAATGTTGCATCTGTACCACCTGTAAATTCACCATCTCCCATGTAAGTATTGAGTACCCCACCTGCAGAAATTGCGACACCAAAATCAGCAGTACCATCTATAACAGGATACTCTCTATTATCAGTATAGTATGCTTGTAATGCTGTGAATAGCTGATCTGCAGCATTCTGATGTGCAACGTCATTAGCCCTGTTTATAGCAAATCTACCAGCAGTAATACCTACAGCCATAAGGATTATTAAGATACCCATGACGATAAGCATTTCTACGAGTGTGAATGCTGAATATTTTCTATCCATATTAGGTAAAAAGTTTTAAATAATTTATATACAAAAATTACACAATCAAGCTCACAATGTCAACAACCATAGTCATTACATCAGACAACTGGAACATAGGCATATATACAGCTAATGCTATAAATGCGATTACCAAACCCATTACTATAAGAAAGACCGGCTCAAGCAAAGTAGACATATTAGAGGTTGCAACATCTACCTCATCTTTGTAGTACTCTGCAACTTTGTTCAAGACGTTATCCAACTCTCCGGTTTCCTCACCAACGGCGATCATACTACTCACAATTAATGGGAAGTACTCACTTCTAGCGATAGGGATTGCAAGAGATCCTCCCTTCTCTACATCGTTCCTTGACTCCATAATAACCTCTTTGTACATATCGTTACTTAGAGATTGTGCAGTTAATTCCAAAGCTCTGATTATAGAAAGACCACTACCTAAAAGTAGGGCAAGCAATCTAGTAAACTGAGCTAATTGCATCTTTGAAACAATCGTACCTATAACTGGAATCTTAAGCATAATTTTATCCTTGTTTCTTTTACCACCAGGAGTTCCTAAATATGCCTTACCACCGAAAATAACAACAGCGATAGTCACAGCTATAACCCACCAATACTTAAGGGTAAAATTACTCATATTTATAAGGAATGTAGTAACCCATGGAAGTTCTGCCCCAAATTCTGAGTATATTTCTGCCATAGAAGGAACAAGGATGAACATAAGGAGTGCTACAACCGCGACTATGACTACCAAGATTATTACTGGATATATCAAAGCTCCTCTTAATTTGTCTGCAAGCTTTTTACTTTCCTCAAGCTCCACTGCTAACTTTGTAAGGATAATATCGAGGTTACCACTAGATTCACCAGCCTCAATTAAATTCAATGAGACATCGTCAAAAACATCCCCTGCTTGCCTGAAAGATGCAGAGAGACTGATACCACCTTCAACATTCGTTTTTACTTGGGTAATAATTTTTCGGAACGCGGGATTTTCTACCTGCTGTTCCATAATCTCTAAAGCACGAGTAAGAGGTAAACCTGCACCAACCATAGTTGCCATCTGTCTCATGAAGACTACTTTCTCTTTCATCGGTATACCACCGATATTTATCTCAGCTAGTTCTTCGAAATCAATAGCGAATTCATCTTTAATATTAACAACAATTAATCCTCTATCATGTAAAATCTCAGCAACTGCATCAGAGTCCCTCGCTTCAATCTTCCCACTTATATCTTTACCGTTAGCATCTCTTGCTGAATATCTGAATTTTTTCATCTATTAACTCTTTAATAATCTTAAAACTTCCTCAGGATATATAGAATATTCCTGAGCTTTTTGAACAGTAATTACACCTTCACGAACAAGATTTACAAGAGACCTTTCTAAGGATACCATTCCAATATCAGAGCTTGTCCTAATTACATTATCAAGCTGATGTGTTTTACCCTCTCGAATAAGATTACGTACAGCTGGATTCGCAATTAAAATCTCAGATACAGCTCTTCTTCCGCCTTTGTCCAAAGGTACCAATCTTTGAGCAACTACAGCTTCAAGGATATTAGATAATTGGGATCTTATCTGAGGTTGTTGATTTTCTGGGAACACATCTATGATTCTATCAATCGTTTGAGCAGTATTGTTTGTATGCAATGTTGCAAACACTAAGTGTCCCGTTTCAGCAAGAGTAATTGCAGCTGCAATAGTTTCATAGTCTCTCATTTCTCCAACTAGGATAACATCGGGATCCTGTCTTAATGCACTTCTAAGTGCAATATTCCAAGAGTGTGTATCATCGTTCATCTCTCTTTGATCGATGAGGGCTTTCTTTCCTTCAAATACATACTCAATCGGGTCTTCTATGGTAACAACGTGTGAGTATCTAGTCTGATTAATATCTTCAATGATTGCTGCGAGTGTAGTACTCTTACCATGACCAGTAGGACCAGTTACAAGTATCAATCCCTGCTTTAATTGTCCAAATCTGTGATATATCTGAGGTAGTAGTAATTCTTCTATTGTTTTGACTCTAGAAGGAATTAACCTAAATGCTGCAGCAAGGTTCTTCATTGTGAAATATGCATTTACCCTAAATCTTGCAGACTTTTCTCCTTGATAGAAATATGCAAAGT
>CAZULJ010000005.1:0-11067 GCA_964621195.1 uncultured Candidatus Saccharibacteria bacterium | reverse complement strand
TATGCATTTACCCTAAATCTTGCAGACTTTTCTCCTTGATAGAAATATGCAAAGTCGATCTCTCTATTAACCTCTAAAAGCTCTTTCTTTTCATCTGAAAGTATAGGGAGGATAAGGTTTTCTGCATCTTGTGGAGTAATAATATTCTCATTTACATTCTTAAGTGTACCGTCAACTCTAATAATTGGGGGATACCCAACACTAAGGTGTAAGTCAGAAGCTCCACTGTCAACAGCAAGCCTTAAATATTCATCTATACTGTTATGCATCGGTGTTTCCATCAAGACAGGAGAACCTGTTTCCTCGGCCTTTGCCATAACATCTTTTCGAACAGCTGGAATAATTTTTTGAGGATCAATTGGTTTTGCAAGATTGTTCTCCTTTGGATCTCTCCGTAGAGCCTTAGGGACCTTTGTTCCTGGAATGATATCCTCTAAACTACCTCTTACAACACCAATCTTGTTTTCAGTCATAAGGTCAGTAGGTGCAGGGGCTGCTTGAGTAGGTAGATCAAATTTTGGAGTATCTACAACAAGGGGTGTAACATGTTCTGGTTGAATGGGTGCAAGAACTGGTTGTTGAGCTACAACTGGCTCCACGACAGGTGGCGTTGTAACAGCTGGCTGTACTGTGGGAGTAGGGGTTTGACCATTTTGAATTTGCTTTAACTGATTTGCAAGATCACTAAGCATTTGATCATCAGCGTTAGAATTTACAACTGTAGAAGGTGCAACGGGACTTACTGGTGCAGCAGGTGTATTTCCCGCCATGTCAGGGTATGGTATTCCGTTATTTTGGGCAGTATTGTTATCCATATATTATGATTATATATCCTAAAATTATTCTTTGGAAACCCTAAGTACTTCTTCAATACTAGTAACACCTTCGAGTACCTTTAAGTATCCGTCTTGAATCATCGTAATCATTCCATTCTCTCTAGCTTCCTTGTCAATATCTTGGGCAGTTACATTGTCCATTACCATTCTACTAATCTTTTCATTTACATCTAATACTTCAAAAATACCTATACGGCCAGAATACCCAGAACCTCCACATCTATCACAACCAGCGCCCTTGTATAGATATATAATTGGCTGACCATCAGGCCCAACCTCTGGAGCTTTTAATACTGCAGAACCTTCTTCTCCTTTCTGCTTTTTAGATGCGACAATCCTGTTTAAATACTGTACAAGATCAAAATCTTTTATACCTGAAAGTACACTTCTAATATTTTCCACAACTTCAGGTACTGCAGGATATGCCTGGACACAGTGTGTACAAATTTTTCTTGGTAGACGCTGTGCAGCAATAACCCTTATTGTAGAAGCCAAAAGGTACGACTCAATACCCATGTCAAGCAATCTCGGTATAGCAGCTGCCGCACTGTTTGTATGTAAAGTAGAAAGAACTAGGTGACCAGTCAAGGAGGCCTGTACTGCAAGATCTGCAGTTTCTTCATCACGGATCTCTCCCACCATTACGATATCAGGGTCCTGTCTTAATACAGATCGCAAACCAGTTGCAAAAGTAAGTCCCACATCAGGATTTATTTGTACCTGTGTAACACCAGGGATACGGATTTCTACAGGATTTTCAAGAGAAATAATATTCACTTTAGGATCATTTACCTTTATGAGAGAGCACGCAAGAGTTCTTGTCTTACCACTACCAGTAGGTCCTGTAACTAAGATAATACCGTTAGTTACACTTAATGCATCAAGAAATATTTTGTACGCATTTCCTCGTAAGCCAGTAGATTCAAGAGTAATGCCAGTAGTATCAGACTCTAGTAAACGCATAACTACTTTCTCGCCAAATATTGTAGGCATTACAGAAACACGAATGTCTACCTTTTGATTACTCATTTTTACTTGGAATCTACCATCTTGAGGCACTCTCTTTTCGTCAATTTTTAGATTAGACATAATCTTAAGACGAGAGACAACCGCTGGACCCAAAGTTTTGGGAAGAGTTAACCTCTCCGTCATAATACCGTGGATTCTAAATCTAACCCTAAGCCTGTTTTCCATAGGCTCAACATGTATGTCTGAACTTTTTGAAGTAACAGCATACTGCATGATAGAGTTAACAATTCTTGCGACGGGAGCATTCTTAAGATCACTACTGTTAATAAGGTTGGGATCTTCTGCAGTGATATCTTGTACTGGTACATCTACATCTTCCAAGGCTTCTGTAACTTCAGTACTCATTACATCACCAATACGCCTATCAAGGATGAAATTGATACTTTCTTCTGTAGTAATATTGACTTGAATCTGAGTATTAGGAGGATATCTTCTTTGAAGGGCTTGCGTTGCTTGCACATCAAAAGGATCTAACATTGCGAATTTTACATAGTCAGTACCTCTTTCAAAAGGCACAGCCCTATATTTTTTTAGATTATCAATTGGTACCTCCGCAATTACGCTCTCTGGAACAGAGATTTGAGTAAGATCTACAAAAGGTATTTTAAATATGTCGGATTTCGCCTTTGCTATAACCAAATTGTCTGCAAGCCCCATCTCTCTAATAAGAGCCTCTTCGCTTTTTGGGCTTCGGGTTCTTTCGATTTGTACTCGAGTAGCATCAGCTTCGCTGATTACACCTTTGCTTTGCAGATACTGTAGTAAAGTTTCTTTAGACACTTGGGCAGTTATAGAATTTACACTTGAATACAGTGTATAAAAATAAGTTGGAAAAGACAAGACATACTATCTATCTCCGTAAAAACGAATACTCCTGTACAAATCTAAAAGTTGAACAAGGAAATATTTTCCCTTTTTAAGGGGATAGTCTGCAGTTCTTTGATATCTAACTAAGTAGCCACCAAAACCTCTTTTAAAATTCGAATAGCCATATCTTTTACTTTTTGGAGAATATTTCTCATCTGGTAAGACATCCCAGGAATTAAAGTATTTAAAGCCTTCCCTTTGTGCCTGCAACATACACTCCCATCTAAGGTACATAGGACCACGGATTTTACGATGAATACCAGTTTGGCAGCTATAAAGGCAGGAAACTTCATCGCCAAAGAATGAAAGAACAAGCATAGCTACTGGCTCATTTTGATATGATGCGACTGCCAACCTTATTTCGCCAGTTTCACCCATGTACTTTAGTTGTTTAAGATAGTAATCGGAGCTTCTAATTACAAACTCTTTCACCTCTGAGCTTTTGTTAAGATAGTGGGTAAACAGCTTCCAATCCGGCATCTCTTGAGAGAACTTGACCTCAATACCTAGTTTCCTTCCCTTCCTTATATACGTAGGATAGTTCTTGCCCATGCCATGCTCTTCACACCATTCCATAAGTTCCTCCTCTGTATTTCCAACAAGATCAATCATCCATGGTGTTTCTGGTTGTACATAGTTTATACATTTCTTAAAACCCATGCCGAAAGGAATTAGGGATGCCCTATTTTGCGTTTCAATCTCAGGATCTATTTTTACAAATATATATTCAGAATTCTTAAAATAATCCGTTATATACTTCAATACTCTCTTGTATAGTTCAGGATTTAAATCACTCAGGATTGGTCCTCTCGAAAAGTACACATATTTCCCAAATGTTTGATTGATTTCATAACCAGCAGCAACTGCAACTAGCTCATCTTGCTCATTCCAAAAACCTAGTCTGTATGTTTTCCTTGAAAGACCAACCTCTTGAAACATACTCCAATTCCAAGATTGCATGAAGTTACAGTTGGGACTAGATTTTACAAATTCATCCCACAAAAAAGATTCCGATATTTCCCGAACTTTTAAATCCATATTGTTGAGTATATTAAATTACAATCTTGTGTATATGTTACAATCTACCACAATGACATACTTAATTGTAGGCAGAGACCGAAACAATATATATACAACACTCATACCTCTACTTAGTAAACTGTGGGAGAGAGAGATTACCAAAGAGGAGGTTTTTGATTCAAACAATCCCGATATTCATATCTTGGATGGAAGTAATTTAAGTAGTATTGGTATAGAGGATATTAAGGGACTGCAAAAGGAGATGGTCTTTTCACCTTTCAAAGAAACTACTCAGATTGCATACATATTAAATGCAGAGAAATTAACTGTACAGGCTCAAAACTCCCTCCTAAAAACCTTAGAAGAGAGTAGTGGAAAAACAGCATATATTCTAACCACAAGTAACGAGAAGGATTTACTTCCGACAGTTCTTTCAAGATGCTTAAAGCTTTACTCAACAGAGATAGCAGAAGCTAGAAATGTAAAAAACCCGATAGGTGAATTTCTTCAATTGGATACTGCAACAGCATTCCAAAAAATTGAGGCGATATCTAAGGAGAAGTCTTCTACAGAAGAGTTTTTGCAAGATATGGAGGCATACTTTCAAGAGCTTTTAAAGAGGAATTTAAGTGAAAAAAGAGGTATAATAAGTGAGAAATCCAATATTGAACAGATTTTGATTGCACAAAGAAGAATCAGCGCCAATGGAAATAAGAGGCTGGTCCTTGAAAATCTGTTCCTTCATTTGGTAAGGTAGGTAACCCCCTTAACATTTCGCCCTATAATATATAGAATAGGACTTGCGATTGTTTTGGGATTTTTGAAAACAGTAATTTAAGAGATAAAAATAATGCCAAGTAAGAGTGATTACCAAGCATCAAATATTCAAGTACTACAAGGTCTAGAAGCTGTAAGAAAAAGACCAGCTATGTACATAGGCTCTACTGATAGGAATGGTTTGCATCATATATTTACCGAAATATTAGATAACTCTGTAGATGAGGCGATTGCAGGTTACTGCTCAAGAATATGGGTAACACTTCACAAGGATGGTTCCCTTTCTGTAAGAGATAACGGTAGAGGTATTCCTGTAGAAATTCATTCACAAACGAAAGTTTCAACTTTAGAGACCGTTATGACAAACCTTCACGCAGGAGGTAAGTTTGAAGAGGGTGCGTACAAAGTATCTGGTGGTTTACATGGTGTTGGTATGAAATGTACCAATGCTCTTTCAGAATGGATGATTACAACAGTACAAAGAGATGGAGGAATATATCAACAGGAATACAAGAGAGGAATACCACAGTATCCTGTAAAAGAGGTTGGTAAATCAGATGCTACTGGTACAGAGCATAGATTCCTTCCTGATGATCAGATTTTTTCTGAGGTAGATTTTGATTTTAAAGAGATTGTAAAGAAATGTAGACAGCACGCATACTTAACTGCTGGATTAAGAATTTCTGTAAAAGATGAAAGAGTGGAAGAGGGAAAGGAACCTCTCCTTTTTGATCTTTACTTTGAGGATGGTATTAAATCATATGTTCTCTTTATGAACATAGATGAAAAATTCGTAAATGAGCAACCATTCTATGTAAAGAAAGAACAGGATGGGGTCTTGGTAGAGACTGCAATACAGTATACCAACGCTATGGATGAGAATGTTAAATGCTATACAAACAACATTATCAATCCTGAAGGCGGTACTCATCTTTCAGGTTTTAGAACAGCATTAACAAGTGCAATAAATACATATGCTCAGAAGGCTGAGCTTTTAAAGGGATTAACAACAGCTTTAAGTGGAGATGATGTCAGAGAGGGTTTAACTGCTGTAATTTCTGTTAAGGTTGCAAATCCACAATTTGAAGGGCAGACAAAGATCAAGTTAAATAATCCAGAAGTAAAAAATGCTGTAGCCAAAGTAATTAGAGATGAGCTTTTAGTATATTTTGAGGAGCATCCTAAAGAAGCCAAAGCTATCATCGATAAGGCAGTATTGGCTTACAAAGCAAAAGCCGCAGCAAAGGCAGCGAGGGATGCTGTAATTAGAAAAAGTGCATTAGAAAGTACAACATTACCTGGTAAGTTAGCAGATTGTATTAGTAACAAACCTGAGGATTGTGAGCTGTATATTGTAGAGGGAGACTCTGCAGGTGGTAGTGCAAAGCAGGGAAGAGATAGACATACACAAGCGGTTCTTCCTTTAAGAGGTAAAATTATCAATACTCATAAGTATAGGGTGGATAGAGTACTTGGAAACAATGAGTTTAAGGATATAACTACAGCACTCGGTGTTGGTATTGGAGACACATTAGATATATCAAAGCTTAGATATCACAAAGTTATCATTATGAGTGACGCTGATGTTGATGGTTTACACATTACTACATTGGTATTAACCTTGCTTTACAGATTCTTTAAACCATTAATAGATGGTGGATATGTATATGTAGCTCAGCCTCCTCTACATAAGGTAGAGATAGGTAAGAAGAAATATTACTTCCTCAATGATATGGAGAAAGAAGCTTTTGTAAGAAAAGCAAAAGCCGCAGGTAAAGCTCCAGTTGCAAACAGATTCAAAGGTTTAGGAGAAATGAATCCTGAACAGCTATGGGAAACGACAATGAGTCCAGAAACAAGAGCATTAAAGCAAGTAAAGGTAGAAGATGCTGAAGATGCCGAAAAGGTATTTGAAATGTTAATGGGTACAGAGGTTCCCCCAAGAAGAAGATTTATACAGAAGTATGCAAGGAAAGCTAACCTTGATGTTTAATTTTTTAGATTAAAAATATGTTTAACCAAATTCCGTCATTTGAAGGAGAAAGAGAGTCCGTAGATAGAGATGCGATGGTAGAACTTTTTAAAAAAAGAGTATTTGAAAGATTAACTTCAGGAACAGGAGCAATAGTTCAAGTTCTAAGAAAGGATACCAATACAGCTCTTGCAGACCATATGAGAGATCATGCTGGACAAGGGAGAGGAATTCTTGTTGAGGATATGGAGGAGTTCTTAAGAGCAAGTGTTTTTAATCCTGACTATACATTGGTTGAGTCTTTAGAATTCGCAACAGAAGGTGATAGAGAAATTGTTGATGAGGAGACATATGAAGATCTAAGAAACCTTACAATAGTTCCGGAGGTGGTTAAAGAAGAAATTGCATGGCAATTACAAGATAGTGCAGTATAAACTGATAGACAGATTTTATGGCAGATAAAAAAGACATAATAAAAAAAGCACAGGAAAGTATAGAGACAGAGAATATGGATTCTACTACGGTAGAACACTCAGTTCTACAAGAGGAAGAGGAGATTGATTTTAATCTTTCCTTTAAGCCAGGAGAGGTAATGCCAAGATCTATAGTTGATGAGATGAAATCCAACTATATCGACTACTCTATGTCCGTTATCGTTGCGCGTGCACTTCCAGAAGTTAAAGATGGTTTGAAACCTTCTCAAAGAAGAATTCTCGTTGCAATGAATGACTTGGCACTCGGTCCAACCTCACATTACAGAAAGTGTGCAAAGATTGCAGGTGATACCTCTGGTAACTACCATCCACACGGAGAGAGTGTTGTATATCCTACTTTAGTTAAATTAGCACAGGATTTCTCTACGAGATACCTTCTTGTAGATGGTCAGGGAAACTTCGGAAGTATTGATGGTGATCCAGCAGCAGCAATGAGATACACAGAGGCAAGGATGGGAAAGATTACCCCAGAGCTTTTGAAAGATTTAAACAAAGGTACTGTAACCTTCCTTCCAAACTATGATGGTACAAGACTTGAACCAACAGTATTACCAGCTCTTTTCCCAAATCTTTTAGCAAATGGAAGTCAAGGTATTGCGGTAGGTATGGCAACACAAATACCACCTCATAACCTAGGAGAACTCATCGATGCACTACAAGAGATGATCTCAAGAAAGAACAGATGGGAAGGTGTAGCTATATACAATGAACTAAGGAAAGCGAAGGAATCAAAAGAGATAATACCTCAGACTCTTAACTCAAAACCTGAGGACTACTTAGAAAACTATGTAAATACAAATGATCTCGATTACAGTAAATCAATGGATGAGATCAGAAAGAGATTGGAGGAGAAGAAAGAGGTTCTCTATCCAGATTTCAAATCAGAAATTTCTCCGGAGGAGCTAATAAAAATTATACCTGGACCAGACTTCCCAACAGGGGGAACAATATATGACAGAGATGAAATATTAAACGCATATGCAACTGGTAGAGGAAAGATATTACAAAGAGCACAAGCCTCAATTGTAGAAGGTCATAGTGGTAGATATCAAATCGTACTAACCGAGATACCATATCAGGTAAACAAGGCATATATGATTGAAAAGATTGCAGATCTTGTAAGAGACAAAAAGATTACAGGTATCGCGGATATCAGAGATGAATCTAACAAAGATGGTATTAGGGTTGTAATAATTCTAAAAAAGGATGCCCAACCAAAGACAGTATTAAACAAGCTGTATAAATATACAGAGATGCAAAAGACCTTCAATGCAAATATGATTGCATTGGTAGACCAAGAACCAATTACACTCTCCTTAAAGAGGATGCTTGAATTGTTCCTCTCATTCAGAATTACAGTTACTGTAAGAAGATATGAATATGATCTTGCAGAGGCAAGATACCATGCACATATATTGGAGGGGTTACTTAAAGCTTTGGATGTGTTAGATGAAGTAATTGCGACGATAAGGGGATCTAAAACTCAAGAGAGTGCTAAAACAAACTTGATGGACAAGTTTAAGTTTACAGATGTACAGGCTCAAGCAATTTTAGATATGCAACTCCGAAGACTTGCTGCATTGGAGAGAATGAAGCTCCAGAATGATTACAAGGAGACAAAAGCAAAAATAATCGAATACAACGAGATATTAGATAGCCAAGATAGGATATTAGAAATAATTAGTACAGATCTTGCAGAGATAAAAGAAAAATATGGAGATAAGAGAAAGACTAAGGTAGTAAAAGGAAAGATAGATGAAATTTCAGAGGAAGATATGATTGCAAATGAAGAGACTTTAATAACAATTACTCACTCAGGATACGTAAAAAGAGTTCCACCATCTACATATCAAATACAAAAAAGAGGTGGAAAGGGAGTATCAGGGGGAGAAACAAAGGAAGGAGATTTCATTGAACATGTCCTACTTTGTAATACTCATGATGAGCTTCTTCTCTTTACAAACAAAGGTAGAGTCTTTAATACAAGGATATTTGAAATTCCAGAGTATGGAAGAACAGCAAAGGGTATTCCTTTGATAAATCTCGTACAGTTGGATCAAAATGAAATCATAACATCCATATTAACAAGGGATCCAAAAGGTGGAGTTATGGGTTCTGAAGAAGTTCAAGAGGGTCAAGATGAGGTAATAGTAGAGAGAAAAGATTTTAAATATTTCCTAATGGTTACAAGAAATGGAGTTATTAAGAAAACCGATCTTGGAGAGTTTGCAAAGATAAGGTCGAATGGGTTAACAGCTATAAAGTTAGAAATAAATGACGAACTAATCTGGGTAAAACCTACAACTGGAGAAGACGAAATTATACTTGTAACGGCAGAGGGTAAATCTATTAGATTTAGCGAAAAGGATGTTCGTCCAATGGGTAGAAGCACAAGGGGTGTAACTGCTATGAAATTTAAAACAGAAACCGATTGTATCGTAGGAATGGGTGTTGTAAGAGCAAATGAAAATAGGTTGTTTACACTCTCAGAAAAAGGATTTGGTAAGATGACCTCTCTTAGCGAGTATGCAAAGCAGAAAAGAGGGGGTACTGGGATCTTTACCTTTAGAGTAACAGATAAAACGGGTAGAGTTTCTGTAGCAAGGGTACTAGATCATCCAAAAGCAGAGATTGTTGTAATCTCAGAAAAGAGTAAGGTTATTAGATCCTCAATCGATGCTATTCCAACCCTCGGTAGACAAACAAGTGGGGTAAAGGTTATGAAGATAGGGGATGATGATAGGGTTGCTACAATGGCAATTCTTTAATACTCACATATTGAATTAATCTTAGAACCGCAGTATAATCTGCGGTTCTTTTTTAATGTATGTAATAACGATTTCATTTCATTTACGTACTACAGAATAGTGTGTTTTGGGAATCTGGGATTAAACAAGATATTAAACATTTAATAGCTTGAAAATCTCAGATTCAAAAGGAGAAGGAAAAATATGCCAAAGGGAATAAAGCAATTTACACCCGATGAAAAAGCCGGTTGGAAGATCCTCGGCTGGATGTTTATAGGAAGCTCGATCGTTATGATCGCGCTTAAACTCATATTCAAATTCTGAGGTGAGAATGGGAATGACACAGGATGAAGAAAGAGGAGTAAAAAGGCTCGGAGACATTTCTCTGGTTCTCATAGTAGTAATACTTTTAGCCAGGATTTTCTTTGGAGTCTAAGATACTAGGTCTGGTGAACAGACAAATCGTCCTCATCAGACCTAGTATTACACAAAACACACTATTCAATTTTCTTTTCCTCATACATTCGGTTTAAACCAGCAAAACTAAGATGTATGGTACATTCATCTTTCAAATTTACTTTCTTTTTACTTTTACCCCTTACTTTAGAAGTGTTTTTAATTATCTCCTGCAAGAGTTTCTCGTTTATCTCTAATCTCTCTAAAATCTTTGCTATCTGAACATTTGTAGTATTCATAACCTTTGAATACTAAATTTATTTAGCATTTTCAAAATACTAGAAGTGGAGGAAACCATGTAAAACAAGATATTTAAATATATCACAGGCGTTTGTATACTTCCTGACCTATATACACATAGGAAATATCTTGTAATCGGGTTACATTAAAAAGTGGTTTTTAGGGTTAAAAACACGTATTGTAAGGGCCTTTGCCCCATAGTATAATGGGCTGTTCTTTTAAATGGGTATGTAATAACGATTTCATATCATTTACTTACCTAATACAGCGTGTATGGTCTCATTGTTTTAAGACCTACATAGATATTTCTTGATATTTATGTTGGTTTTAAAACTTTGAAGAGAGGAGGTGATAACAGATGAAGGCCAAAGCAATCCTTCGGGATATCTTTGTGGGAGTTGGCATAGCAGTCATAATTGCCGGCGGAGCGTTACTCTACTTGCGCCATTTGATTGCAAACATGCAGTTCAACATCGTCATCCCTTAGCCTTGCACTAGGCCCAGTGGGTCAAACCATCTACTGGGCCTAGTAGCACCTCCCTCAAAACCACACACGCTGTTCTTTCCTTCGTACGAATATCTTGTAAAATATATATTATGCTAAAGATACTCTTTGTTTCTGTAATAAT
>CAZULJ010000004.1:0-100259 GCA_964621195.1 uncultured Candidatus Saccharibacteria bacterium | reverse complement strand
TGCACCCGTAGCTCAATTGGATAGAGCATCGGTCTTCGGAACCGAGTGTTGAGGGTTCGACTCCTTCCGGGTGCGTTTTTAATGTATACTTTGTAAGTATGATAGATATTAAATCAGATATATCGAAGAATATATCTCATATATTAAAGGGATTAGGTGTCGAAACTGAAGATGTCTATTTAGAGCAACCTGCAGATTTATCTCGTGGTGACATTACATGTAATATTGCGCTGCGCATTTCGAAAGATCTAGGCAAATCACCATTTGAGATTGCAACGTTGATATCTCAACAATATCCCGAAGATGAAAATATAGAGAGGGTAGAGGTCGCAGGCCCTGGTTTCCTTAATTTCTACTATTCTAATGCATATTTAGAAAAGATTTTAAAATCTGTAATTGAAGATGACAATTACTACAAACTAAACGAAGAGGAAGGGAAGAGTATCATAGTTGAATATACCGATCCTAACCCATTTAAAATACTTCACATTGGTCACCTATATACAAACATGGTAGGTGAATCATTTGCAAGGCTTAGAGAGGCTCTAGGTGCTTCTGTATACAGAGCTAACTATCAGGGTGATGTAGGTCTGCATGTTGGTAAGACAATGTATGGCTTGATTAAAATGCTTGAGGAAGAGGGCAAGCAATTCTCCGAACTTGAAAGCCTTTCACTTGTAGATAGGGTAAAGTATCTCGGCGAGGCATATATGCTTGGATTCAAATATTATGATGACCTAAAAGATGAGCGAGCCGTTCAGCAGGTAAAGGATCTTAACTACTACATATTCTCACTCTTTATCCCAACTCTTGAGAAAAAGGATTTCTTTGAATTGTATAAATCGAAGGGGGTCGAGGAAATGTATTACAAGGGTAGGGATTGGTGTATGGAGTATTTTGAAGGTATATACAGAAGAACTGGTACAAAGTTTGACTATTACTTTCTTGAGAGCCAGATGAGTGAAAGGGGCTTAAAACTTGTAAAGGAAAATATTGGAATATTTAAGGAAGATCAAGGCTCAATTATTTACCAAGGGGAAGAGAGCAAGGGTCTTCATACTAGAGTCTTCGTTAACAAGGAGGGGTTGCCAACTTATGAAGCAAAGGACCTTGCACTTGCATTTGCTAAGTTCGAAAAAAAGAATTTTGATGAGTCAGTTATAATAACTGCAGATGAGCAAACCTCTTACTTCAAGGTGGTTTTAGACGCCCTCTCGCAATTGTCTCCGGAGACTGCCAACGCACATAAGCATTTCCCTCATGGTATGGTTAAGCTCCCAGGGGCGGAGAAAATGTCTAGTAGGAAGGGTAAGATAATTGAGGGTGAATGGTTGCTTGATGAAACTCGCAATATCGTAGAGCAATCTATGCTTGCTAGTGGAAAATGGAGTACAGATCAAATAGGGGAAATAAGTGACAAGATAGCTGTGGCTGCAATTAAGTACGCATTCTTAAAGGTCTCTGTCGGTAAGGATGTAATATTCGATTTTGAAAAGTCTACGAGCTTTGATGGCGATACTGGTCCGTACCTATTGTATGTATATGCAAGGGCGGCATCTTTACTTTCATCTGGGGGTAAGTTCTCAGATGCTAATCTTGACTCATTAGACGTCCATGCGACGGGCTTAGTCCGTACTCTTAGCAAATATCCAGGGGTATTGCTATCTGCTTCGCTATCTTACTCTCCAAGCACGCTTTGCTCATATCTGTTTGATCTTGGCCAATCCTTTAATACTTTCTATCAGAACGTGCGTATATTAGATTCAAAAGAGAAGGAGAGTCTACTTGTTATCGTGTCTGCAGTTTCTAAAACCATGAAGCATGGGCTTAATGTCTTGGGAATTGAAGTTGTTGAGAAGATGTAATAATTTTTTATATTTTTAGAAATGAAGAACTTTTTTGCAAGAAAATGGCCATATATATTCGTAATACTATATATACTATTCCCGATTGATTTAATACCTGATGCTTTGCCAATCCTTGGGAATGTAGATGATTCTGTTTTGTTGGTAGCTAGCCTTCTGAAGGAGTACATTGAGTACAGGAAAGAGAAAAATACCGGGGTGTAGTTCAGATGGCTAGAACGCTACGTTCGGGACGTAGAGGTCGCCTGTTCGAGTCAGGTCACCCCGACTTTTCATTATGACAAGAAATCAAAAAGACATTCAAAACTTATCCGATGCCCAACTAGTTACTCTTGTGAAGGGTGATGTTGATATGTATAGGTACCTTGTTGAGAGGTACGAAAAGAAATTAGGATATTATATAAAAAGATTGTTGTTTGTTAATGCTGAAGATACGGAAGATATACTTCAAGAGATCTTTATAAAAGTGTATGTAAACATAAACAGCTATGAGGAAAAGTACAAATTCTCAAACTGGATATATCGTATCGCCCATAATGAAGCGGTATCATTTTTAAGATCCAAGAAGTATAGGCAGAAGAAACAGAACCTTTCAGCCTCGGAGGAGGACATTTTCGATAGATTGCCGTCAGATGTGGATATTGAGGAGGATTTTCTAGCCTCATCTGATCGTATGGAGCTTAGGAGTGCCCTTAACAGCATGGATGCAAAATATCGAGAGGTTATATTACTAAGGTATTTTGAGGAGAAGGATTACAATGAGATATCCGAGATCTTAAGGATTTCTCCGGGTACTGTTGCCTCCCTTATTAGTAGAGCGAAGGGTAAACTTAAAATTTTATTAAAAAACTATGACCAGAATAGCAGATAGTATTGTAAGGACAATTAAAGAAGAGGGGGTTAAGCCAATTGATAAAAGAATATTCTTGCTTAGGAACTCCTTTATTTGGGGTCTACTTGGTGTGAGCGTCCTTTTTGGGTCTCTTTCGTTTTCGATAATAATATATATGCTTGAAAGCTCTGATATACAAACATTTATATCTTTATCGGATACCCCATTTGAATATCTATTGTTATCAATACCAATCCTTTGGATAGTTTTGACGATCTTTTCCTTAGTATTAGGTTATATAAACTTTCTTAGTACTCAAGAGGGATATAAGTTCGATTTCTCTAGGATATTTATTTCTAATTTCGTTGCAATAGCTGCTTTTGGTTCTATTCTTTACCTTGTTGGAATAACCTCACTATTTAATAATTTCTTGTCAGAAAATATCGATGTCTACAATAAGATTGCAGATCCAAGGTATGTCGTTTGGAATGATGAAGAAAGGGGGCAAATTGCTGGAGATATAGTTTCTGTAGATTACCAAGCAAAGACTTTGTCTCTTGAAGACCTTTCTGGCGAAGATAAAAATGTAGATTTCTCAGAGGCCCAGGTTCGTTCATCTGTAGATCTCGTTGCAGGAAGTAGGGTTAAGGTCCGTGGTACGATGGAGGAAAACACTTTTGTTGCAACAGATATTCTTCCTTGGGAGGGTCGTGGAAAGCATATGCAAGGAAATCGTTTCTAAATTCGTAATACTTATTGAGAGTTCTTAATACTCTTTGTATATATATTTGTAGAGGTATATATACACGTACTCTACTTTATATTTAATTTCTAATCCACCGAAAGCATGAAATACAAATTACTCGCTTTAGGTCTTTTAGGTTTTGCTTCTCTCTCTGTATTGGGGCTATTTGCTTCAGATGCAGATGCGTATAGAGGTGACTACACTCAAGTAGGACCAAACTATACTGAAGAAAGGCATGTACAAATGGAAGAGGTGATGGAGTCTGGAGGCTATGAGGCATGGAAGGATCTTATGACCGAGGATGGTAGAAATCCTGGAGTTTTAAGAAAGATAGACTCCGAAGAGAAGTTCGAAGCCTTTGTTGAGGCAAGAGAGCTTGCAAGCAATGGTGAGCAAGAGGCTGCCAACCAGATCAGAGAATCTTTAGGTCTTGGTCAGGGAGGTATGCATAGAAACGGAGCAGGAAACTGTAATAGATAATTACTTTTAGGCCTAGCCGTTGGCCCCCCCCTTAGGAGGGGGCTTTGTTATTACGAAGGGCTTTTATAGCCCACCTGTCACTTGGTAACATCACTCTGCTAGGGATCCTAGTTGCCCACATGCACCTTTAATTTCTTCACCATATGAATTTCTAACTGTGCAAGTAATACCATTTTTAATTAATATTTTCTGGAATATTTTTGTATTAGGGGATCCTTTAATATCTGCAAGATCGTTTTCGTTGTATTCGATTAGATTTACTAATACTAACTTGTTTTTTAACAACTCTGCAAGCTCTATTGCATTCTCCTCTGAGTCATTTATACCCTTGAGAAGAAGATACTCATATGTGACTCTTTTGTTAGTCTTTTTTGTGAAGTTATCTAACGCATCTAAAAGGTCCTCTAATCGGTTACTTTTAGCGACGGTGGGCATAATCTTCTCTCGAATCATCTGGTTTGGGGCGTGTAAACTAATTGCGATTTTTACCCCAAGATCTAAATCTACGAATCTGTTAAGCATTTCTATATATCCAGATGTGGAAACGGTAATTTTTCTCCTACTTATTCCGAATTTCTCCTGATCTGTAAGGATTTCTATCGATCGTGCAACACTCTCTAAATTTAGCATCGGTTCGCCCATACCCATGTATACAATATTTGTAACCTTTTCTTCTTTAGCTTTTAATTCCCTTGCAAAGTAGAGAACTTGGTCGATAATGGAATGCTCGTCTAGGGCTTCGTTTAAACCCATCTGGCCTGTTGCACAGAATATGCAACCGACTGGGCATCCACTCATACAGCTTACACACACGGTATTTCTTTTCCCGTCTCTAATTAGGACACTCTCTATGTAATTATTATTTCCCGTCTTAAAAAGAACCTTTGTAGTAGATTTATCAACGGATTCATTTCTTGAAACCATTGTAAGTCGAGAGAAGGGTAATTCTTCTTTTAATCTCCCTCTTAAGTCTTTTGGCCATGTTGTTAACTCATCCCAAGAAGAAATGTATTCTTGGTAATACTTTCCATAGAATTGTTTTATACGATACCTCTCAAGGGGGTATTTTTTTGCAAATTTTGTTATCATAAGATACAATTATACAACTAAATTAATCAGAACTGCTCATGGCTGTACAATTTGATTATCTCGCCCCTAAGGGGTGGAAACCAAAGAATCCAGACAAGGATTACTTAATTACATATCTTGATATAGAGTTGGCAGATGGTATTCCCGATGACAAGTTTGAGGACGCTGCTGCCAGTTGTGCAGCTGAAAGCTCCACAGGTACTTGGACAGAGGTGTACTCAGGTAAGAACTCTGGAGTAGGTATAGCTAACAAGCTAAAAGCTGTAGCATATGATCTGGACCCTAAAACAAAGACCTTTAAGATTGCTTACAAGAAAGAGATCTTTGAAGAGGGTAATATGTCTGGAATTCTTGCAGGTATTGCAGGAAATATCGATAGTATGAAGATGTTAAAGGCATTTAGACTTTTAGATGTAAGATTTCCAGAAAGTTTTGTAAAAAGTTTTCCTGGTCCACTTTTTGGTATTAAGGGTGTAAGAGAATTTATGAATATCGAAAGGGGCCCATTGCTATGTACCGTTCCAAAACCTAAAGTGGGAAGGACTGCGAAAGAGCAGGCAGAATTGGCAAAGGTTCTCTTTACTGCTGCAAATGGTGAATATCACGGTATAAAAGATGATGAGAATCTTACAAGTTTGTACTTTAACAAGTTTGAAGACAGATGTAAGAGAGTTCATGAGGTACAAAGAGATATTGAGAAGAAGACTGGTAAAAAGAAATTCTATCTATGTAATGTAACACACTCTGACATGGATATTATGTTGGATAGGGCAGATATGATAAAGAAGGAGGGTGGTAGGTGGATGATGATGGATGTTGTAACAACGGGCTTCACTGCAGTTCAGACTATGAGGAAGCATAACCCGGGGCTTGCAATTCATGCACATAGGGCTATGCATGGACTATTGGACAGAGAATCAGGCCCTGGTGTACATGATAGGGGGGAGATTATGGACTTCTCTATGTCTATGGTAGTTATTGCAAAGATTATGAGACTATTGGGTGTAGATTCTCTGCATGGTGGTGCACCTAAGACTAAGATGGAGAATTACAATGAGCCTAAACTTATACAAGAAGCACTACAGGCAGATATTACTCCAGAAACAGAAATGACATTGGGTCAAAATTGGTTTGGGATGAAGGCTGTTTGGCATACTGCATCTGGTGGTTTACACGCGGGAACTATAGGAGATTCTATTACAAGGTTAGGTGAAGATCTCATAATTCAGGCTGGGGGTGGTACTCTTGGTCATCCTTGGGGTATTGAGGCTGGTGTTGAGGCTGTTGTTCAAGCAAAAAATATTGCAATGGAAAAGGGTGATATTAAGCAGTGGATACTGGATAATCCGGATTCCGCACTTGCTAAAGCAGCATCACACTGGGGTTTCGATCCTAGAATCGTTTACTAGAAATAACTTTTTGAAAACAGAAGATGTCGATAAGATCAAGCCTATATAGATCTAGGGATGATAAGCTCTCATACCAGTACAAAAGTTATAACGGCTTAGATATAAACTTTGATACTATCGATGCTAGGTCATATATCGAAGAGGACCCTTCTGAAGATATGCGTAAGCGACTCTTTGATAAGGGAATTCTCTGTAGATAATGTAGAGAAGATTTTTAGAATATCAACATCTAAGGGTGCAAATATAACTGTAAACCAAATAAGGGATTTCTTTGATGATATTGGATTTAATACTGATGTAGCATTCTCCGATGTACACAACTCTGACATCATGATGGTATACAATATTGGGGGATTCCTCCTGCCTTTTTACTCTGGGCTTATATATATTCTCTTTATGTTAAAGTATGACCTCACAAAAGTTCGCTTAGTAACATTTGATCTCCCAAGGTGGATAGGTATGACTGAAGCTTTCGACAAAAAGGGGTATTTTGATATTGAAACTATCTATCGGATAGCGGAGGAGATAATAAAAGAGTATAAGATGGAGAAGTTTAATGTCCTTGGCTTCTCATACGGGTTACTTTTGGCCCTCATGGTGGCAAATATTTATTCAGACAGAGTTGAGAGAGTCGCATTAGTTTCACCAATAGTAAAGTCAAGCCTAGCAATAAAATCTGCAGATGCTCTGAAACTTAAATTCCTAAAATATTCTCATCTATACTTCCTAATAAAGCTGTATGTACGTTGGCGTTTTAGTATTTACAACAAACCCCTGCTTGAGGAGGGGATCCCATCTCAATTTTTGTATTCATATGGGAAAATGATGGATGGTATACAACCCCGTTATCTTTTTCAAAGTCTTTACCATTTATTCTTTTCGGATAATGCATAGTTATTAAAAAACATACAGGATAAAAAGATCTTAATAGCAAACTCTAAGACTGAGACTCCATACTTCCGTAAGCAATCGGGATACATAAGGCAAATACTAAAAGGAGAGAAATCTTTGTATTTAGATGGTGAGCATCACGATTTCATTCTGCATCCTAAAAAAGATGTTGTATCAAAGATAGTTCGTTTTTTAACAGCATAGCTATATTATGATTGATCTATCTAGAAAAAATTATAAGGCCCTTGCTTATCTAGTTATCTTTGCAAGGATTGTACTACCTTTGTTTATATGGGTTGATCCTTTTATAATGCCAATCCTTTTTCAACTTTTTGATGCTTTCGATTATGCACTTATTATGAATGCTAATCTTATGAATAAGTCCTCTTATCAAAGGTTGGATAAATTCTTGGACTTCTACTATCTCTTTATTATGTTCCTAGTTTCAATATATTGTGGCAATATTATCCTTATAGGCCTCTTTATATATAGACCTGTTGGATTCTTACTTGTCTTAATAACTCAGAAGAGAATATTTTTTGTATTCTTCAATAACACATTCGAGTGGATGTTTAATATCTTCTCTTTTGGTTATGTATATAACCCATCCTTCCTAGAGTCCGTAAATGATAATGTTTTACCAATTCTTCTCATATCAAAATGTTTCCAGAGCTTTATATCCACTATTTCAACAAGGATTCCCTTTTCTTTTTATCTGGAGTTATAAAAAAGAAGTAAAAAAAATATGAAAATACTTGTACACAGAGCGGGATATACATATATAAAGAAAGGGAAAGGGTTTATACCTGGTGAGAATACAACAGAGAATGCATCTATTTCTCTATCTAAGGAATATGTAGATGGTATTGAGATAGATATTCAATACTCAAGTGATAGAATTCCGTTTGTTTTACACCAGGATATAAAAAAGCTTACCTCTGAGGAGGTAGCATTTAGATATCCAGACAAAAAGAGTTTGTATCAATGGGTAGAGTTTCTGAAAAATAATCGGTCTTATAGTGACAAGATAGTATATTTTGATGTAAAGAAGAATCCCTTACTGAAGGATCCTCGAGAAGTACAAAAGTTATTAAATATGCTACAACCTCTTCCTTGTACAATATATATTGGTAGCTGTGATTGGGATTTTTTGAAAATAATTTCCTCCCTGCGTAGTGAATACGGAATCGATTTAAAGATCTTTGCAATGTTTCCTGAACCAGTATTTCCAAGAATTAGTATTGAAAAGGTTAAGCAATCTTTTAAGACAGGAGAAATTGAAGGTGTTCATTTCTTTTTTATTGATTCATTTTGGAAAGAACTCCTATCATATATATTTAAGAGGGGTGATTTTGTTACTGTTACTGACTTTATCAAAGGTGAAGGCTCACGTAGTGGAAACTCCTATAGAATGCCGATACCAAATCTTTTTCTTTTCCAAGACATCTACTATCTCAAAAGTAGCAAGTTTGTTAAGTTCGCAAAGGAGAATAACCTAATGGTGATAGGGGCTTCAACCGGTAGTATAAACTCACTTCGTAAGATGAAAGAGATGGGTTGCGATATTCTCATGGTTAATGTTGCGCAGGATGCAAGATTAATAGCTTAATCGCTTGTTTATTATTCTTAATCTAGTGTAAAATACAGCATTATGTCTAACAAAGGTATTACTCCT
Organism: uncultured Candidatus Saccharibacteria bacterium; assembly: GCA_964621195.1. Taxonomy (GTDB): domain Bacteria; phylum Patescibacteriota; class Dojkabacteria; order SC72; family SC72; genus UBA5209. The sequence goes on along the minus strand of CAZULJ010000004.1, from coordinate 91,273 downwards.
AGAAAAGAAAACTATTCTCAATGGTATCTTGATGTTATAGAGAGGGCGGAGCTTGCAGAGAACTCCTCTGTAAGAGGTTGTATGGTCATCAAGCCATATGGGTATGCAATATGGGAAAATATTCAGAAAGAGTTAGATCAAAGAATAAAGGATAGCGGGGCAAAGAATGCTTACTTCCCAATATTCATACCAAAGTCGTTCTTCTCGAAAGAAGCTAGCCATGTAAAAGGTTTTGCAAAGGAGTGCGCTATTGTTACCCACTACAGATTAAAGGAGAGTGAAGATGGAAGTGGAGTTATCGTTGATCCTGAGGCTAAGCTTGAAGAGGAGTTAGTAGTAAGGCCAACATCTGAAACAATTATGTACGATACCTTTTCAAGATGGGTTTCTTCTTGGAGAGATCTTCCATTAAGGATTAATCAGTGGGCAAATATAGTTAGGTGGGAGAAAAGGACTAGACCGTTTTTAAGAACTTCAGAGTTTTTATGGCAAGAGGGACATACAGTCCATACCAGTCATGAAGAGTCTGAAAAAGAGGTTCTGAGGGCTCTTAAGATGTACTGCGACTTTGCAAAAGAGACTTTGTCATTAGATGTGTATTCTGGTAGGAAATCTGAATCAGAGAGGTTTGCTGGGGCTGTAAATACATTCGGAGTTGAAGCCTTGATGCCCGATGGAAAGGCATTACAATTTGGTACATCTCATGATCTAGGTCAGAACTTTGCCAAAGCATTTGGGATATCATTTACAGATAAAGATGGTGCTGTAAAAACACCGTGGCAGACGAGTTGGGGTACTAGCACAAGAATGATGGGAGCTGTAATTATGTCTCATAGTGATGATTTGGGGCTTGTTCTACCACCAAAGATTGCACCTATAAAAGTAGTTATTGTGCCGATATTCAACAACGAAAATAGGGAGAAAGTTTTAGATTTTGCAAATGAAATCTTTAAAGAATTAAAATCTCAAATTAGTCAGACAGAGTTAGATGATAGAGATTTTGTATCCCCTGGTTTCAAGTTCAATGAATGGGAGAAGAAAGGAGTACCTGTTCGTATAGAAATCGGAGAAAGAGATATTGAGAGTGGTAATCTTGTTGTTGTAAGAAGAGACAAGAATGAGAAGAATAGTGTAAAAATCTCAGAAATAAAGGAGAATGTAGTATCTCTGTTGGATGATATTCAACTCGAATTACTTAATAGATCATCTGAGTTGTTAAAGAATTCTACACACGAAATTGACTCTTACGATGATTTTAAGCAAGTTTTATCGAAGGAGAAGGGTTTTCTTAAGGTCTCATGGTGTGGAAGTAAAGAGTGTGAGGAAAATATTAAGTACGAAACCAAGGCGACTACCAGATGCTTCCATTCACAAGGGGAGGGTAAGTGTATATATTGTGGTAAGCCTTCTGATGAAAAGTGGGTATTTGCAGTTTCTTACTAGTGAAACTTTTGAAATTTCCAGAATTTTTATAATCCAGTCATTGTTCTTTTATCTTATACTTCGTATCTCTAATATTTGAACGGCGTATTGCTCCCGTATTGTTTTGGTGGGCTCAGCGGAGTGTTCTCTTATTTTGAACTAGCCACTCAATGTCTTCGCTTCTACTCGCGATCAAGTTTACTCACATGAAGTTTCACTCGTTTCCTTTTGTTTTAGTATTTAGATATAATTGTATATGTAAGATATCAATTATCTTAAATGGAAAGAGAAAGGGTAGAGTGTGGTTTAGTTAAGGAGTCTGAGAAGGAAGCTTTAATCTACAGTCTTGATATTGTTCGTGTTGCATTGCAGAGTAGGTGGAGGTTAAAAATTTTCCAAAGGGATATATACCTGAGGTATCTAGAGGAGGTATTACTTGATAATGGTATAGATCCTGGAGCTTTCTTTGATTTCTCCGAGTTCCGTAAAAGAGATGATATTAAATCTGCTTATGAATGGGGTCGGGCTGTACAGAAGATTTTCTTTGAAAGATATGTAGTGGAGGGTTTTGAAGAGCAAAGTTTTCTGAACTCTATTGCAAAAGTGGATGAAGGATCTCTGAAAGGTCTTGAGCCATGGGAAGTATTCAGTAGTGAGGAACTTGTAAATCTCAATGAACAGTGTAAAGATTTAAGTAGCAAAATGTACTCAGTCAGCTAATTTCTTTTTAAGCCACAGTCCTGTCCAGCTCTTCTCATTATTTATAATATCATCGACTGTACCTTCTGCGACTATATATCCACCCTTATCTCCCCCCTCAGGTCCTAGATCTACTATCCAATCTGCAAACTTTATTACATCCAGATTATGTTCGATGATAATTACGGTATTACCTTTTGATATTAATTTTTTTACTAAGGTTAGTAGTTTATCTACGTCATAGAAGTGCAGACCTGTAGTTGGTTCGTCTAATATGTATAGGGTATGTCCTCTAGTCTGTTTCGAAAGCTCTTTCGCGAGTTTAATCCTTTGAGACTCTCCACCAGAGAGAGTGAGAGCAGATTGTCCAAGTCTTATATAGCCAAGTCCAACCTCTTGGAGTATTTCGAGTTTTGTTCTAAGCGATGGAATATCTTTAAAGAAATCCAATGCATTATCTACGGTCATTTCCAATACTTCTGATATATTTTTGCCTTTATAGTCGATACTTAGGGCCTCGTTGTTATACCTTTTGCCATTACACTCATCACATTCAATATACATGTCTGGTAAGAATTGCATTTCAACCTTTATTTCACCATCTCCCTTACATTTTTCGCATCTTCCTCCTTTAACATTGAAACTGAACCTTCCAGCTTTATATCCTCTTGTTCTTGCTTCCTGTGTTTGAGAAAAGAGATCTCTTATATATGTAAAGATCCCTGTATATGTTGCTGGATTTGATCTTGGTGTCTTACCTATTGGTTTTTGATCTATTCCTATGACTTTATCAATATTTTCAACACCTTCTATTTCTTTGTAGTTTCCCTCTATCTGTTTTCCATGCATTTTTATATTCATTAGAGCTGGATACAGAGTGTCATTAATTAAAGAAGACTTACCGCTTCCAGAAACCCCGGTTATACATGTAAGTGTATTGAGTGGGATGTTGAGATCTACCTCTTTTAGATTGTGTGTAGAAGCACCCTTTAAAGATATTATCTTTGAACTCTTGGGGTTGAACAATTTCAAGTCTTTCAGATCTTGGCCTACGGTTAAGGATTTGTTGAGATACATCGCAGTCAGAGACTTGGACTGCTTGATTGCTTGTATATCTCCCTGGGCTACAACCTCGCCACCTTTCTCTCCCGCATTTGGACCAATATCTACGATCCAGTCAGCTCTTTCCATTGTTTCTTCGTCATGCTCAACTACCACAACAGTATTGCCTGTTTCCCTTAGTGCTTCTATAGAGAGGAGCAGTTTATCTACATCTCTTGGATGTAATCCTATGGAAGGTTCGTCTAGTACATACAGAACACCTGATAGCCCTGTGCCTATTTGTGATGCTAGTCTAATCCTTTGTGATTCTCCCCCTGAGAGTGTATTTGCTTTCCTTGAAAGTGTTATATATGTTAGCCCTACATTGGTGAGAAACTCTAGTCTGCTGTTTATTTCCTTAAGTATTGGTTTTGCAATCTCGTTACTATTACCAATTAGGTTGAGCTTTTTTAGGTATTTTCTAAGCTTTTCGATTGTTAAATCGGTCATCTGTATTATATTGTACTCACCAACTTTCACTCCCAAAGAGTATGGTTTTAATCTATCTCCATTACACATATCACATACTTTCTCCGTCATATATTTCTCTATTTCCAACCTTCTAAAGTCTGAATCTGTTTCTTTGTAAAGTCTTGAGAGCTCATTTACAACTCCTTCGTACTGTACGTCATAGATTCTTTCTCTACCAAATCTGTTTGTATATTGGATCTTGTACGAATCTCTTGCACCTTTGCCGTAAAAGATTAGATTGAAAATTCCCTCTGGGTACTGTCTAATTGGGGTCTTAAGATTGAAGTTGTGCTCTTTTGCAACGCTATCTAGTATTCTTTTTGTCCAAGAGTCTTTTGTAGTTCTATTACCCCATGGGAATATTCCACCTTCATCTATAGTTAGGTTTGGATTATACGTCTTGGATATATCTATTTCACTAATTACTCCTAATCCTGAGCATTTGGAGCATGCACCCTCTGGAGAATTGAATGAGAATGACCCTGGAGATATTTTGGGATAGGATATCTGGCATTTAAAGCAGGTATTTTTCTCCGAAAAGAAGATTTCTGTGCTTTCCGTTTTTAATTTTACTTCTCCATCGGAGAGGGATATTGCCAATTCTACAGAGTCATTAATTCTCTTTGTGAAGGACTCTTTGTCACTCTTTAGCATTCCGGACTCTAGTCTGTCAATGATTAGATCTATGTTGTGTTTTACATTTGAGTCTATTTTTAGGTCTTCTATATCATCTAGGTGGTAAATATCATCGTCGATTATTACTCTTGAAAATCCCTTGGTTAGGAGTTTGGAAAGTAATCCTTTGTATTCACCCTTTCTACCCTTTACTAAAGGGGAAAGTATCTGAAACTTCGTATCTTCTTTCGAAACAATATCAACTATTTGTTCAGAGATTCCCTGTATGCTCTGAGAGGAAATGGGCGTTCCACACTTAGGGCAGTGTGCAATACCTATATGCCCAAAGAGTAATCTGAGGTAACCATATATCTCTGTAATTGTTCCTACGGTTGATCTGGGATTACTGCTGGTGGTTTTTTGATCAATGGATATCGCTGGAGAGAGGCCCGTTATGGAATCAACATCTGGTTTATGCATTAAGCCTAGAAATTGTCTTGCGTATGAAGAGAGGGACTCTACATATCTCCTTTGTCCCTCTGCATAGAGGGTATCAAATGCTAATGAGGACTTTCCACTTCCTGAAACTCCAGTTAATACGACGAGTTTGTTCTTTGGTATTTCTAGAGAGATATTTTTTAAATTATGCTCTCTTGCGCCCTTTATTTTTATATATTCTTGGTTCATAGCAATTCATATTATATCATGAATGAGTAAATATCCTTATCCCATAGAGGTAAAGGTGAGCTTCAAAGCTTGGGTGGGGGGTGATATAATAATGGGCTTGTGCACCCGTAGCTCAATAGGATAGAGCAACGCACTCCTAACGCGTAGGTTACTGGTTCGATTCCGGTCGGGTGCGTTTTCTTTGAATTAGTATATAATTTCCATTAACATATATAGTTAAGTTCTAGAAGGTATATAAATGGGAAAAAATATCGAGATAAAGGAATTAAAAGCACCAGATAGAGAGGATGGATATCCGGTTCAAACCCCAAAATGGCTTAAAAGGACTTTAGAGATAGTACCAGGAGCTATGGTTTGGTTTCTAATACTTTCTCCGATAATATTTGGATTGCTTGGTTTGGAAGAGATCTTTGTCTTCTATATATCTTTTTTAATAATATATTGGGTTTATAGGGGTGTTAAGTTTGTAATTGGTATCGCGATTGGAGTAGGTAGGATGCAAAGGGACCTGAATACTGATTTTGTAAAAAAGATTAAGGAGCTTGATGAGAAAAGGTTTGATGAACTTAGCTATGTATACCTTTATCCCGTTTATAAAGAGTCTTGGGATGTTATCGATCCATCCTTTGAGGCTTGGAGTAAGAGTGATGTTGGTGCTGAAAAGATTCATGTTGTAGTCGCTATGGAGGAGAAGACGGCCCAAGATATACAGATACCAAATTTTAAAAAGCTCAAGGAGAAATACGGCAAATTGTTTGCAAGTATGGAGTACTATGTTCACCCCAAGGATATAGAAGGGGAGGCTACAGGTGTTAAGGGGGCAAATATTAACTGGGCAGCGAGAAAGTATGTTGAAAAATTGGAGGCGGAGGGGAAGGATCTCTCTAAATACTTGCTTATAACATGTGATTCGGATTTGAGAGCTGATCCAAAATATCTATCGGCTATTACATATAAATACATGACGGTGAAGGATCCTGAGAAGAAATACTATACTAGCGCAGTTTACACCCTTAACAACAATATCTGGAGAGTGCCAACACTTATAAGGGTTCAATCTTCCATGCTTACCTTAGTAATACTACATACATGGATTACAGAGAAATTTGAACATATACCTTTCGTTAAGAATGCTTTGAGCTCTAAGGAGACCTTCTCCTCTTATGTAGTTAATTTAAAAACTCTTAAAGAGGTACACTTTTGGGATCCTCAGCTTGGTATTGACGATTCTACATTCTTTTGGAATGCACTAATTAGATATAATGGAGATTTCCAAGGGGAAGAGGTATATATTCCAACCCATAGCGATGCGGTCGAGAATGAAAGTGTTATTAAGTCTTACAAATCTTTTTACAAACAACAACATAGATGGGGGTGGGGGGTTATTGTTTTCCCTACAACTATTGCTGCACTAATTTATGATAGGAAGATACCTTTCTTTAAGAAGATATATATCCTTTTTGCTATGTATCGTACCTATATATTCTTTACAACTGTTGTATACCTTATGACATTTGGTTTAAATCTATTAGGTTTATTTAGTAATGATTACCTTTTTAGTTCTGCATCTTACAATCTCCCCAATGCTATGAGCTTCCTATTGAGTATCCTTCTTGTATGTAATGTCATCATTGTGTATTACAGAAGAAAAATTACACCAATTCCAAGTGGATGGCCATTATGGAGACATTTAATAGACATTGGTGAGGTTGCTTTAATAGCTGTACAGATGTTGTCATTTGGATTCTTACCTTACATTCAGGCTGATACCGAAATGATGCTTGGTAGGGGATTTAAAAAGAACTTTTATGCTACTGACAAGGTGAAGATAGGGGATAGATCCTAATGTATAACTACTCTATCTATATTTATACTTCTAACATTTGTTACTTCATCTAATACGCTTGAGACTCTAATGAGATGGTCTTTAGAGTTTGTAACTCCTAAGTAGGATATATTTTCTATACTATTTAGTATTTCTACTTTGTTATCCCCCTCCTTGTCGATAATGTAGAGTTTGTTCTCTTCTACGACCATAAGATTTAAAGAATTGGATAGCCACCTTATATCTGTAACCTTTTCAATGTTTAGTCCTGAGATTTCTTTACCTCCGATTTCAACATTTGGATTACCTTCCTCCTTGAGGAATGTGAAGACTCCGTATCCATTCTCATCTTTATACAAAAGCTTCGTATTGTCTGGTGCAAATTCTACCAAATCAGATATGTAAGGCGATACAAGTAGGTACCTTTTACTTCTCATATTGTACCAGTATGATGCGAGTTCGGTTCTTATATATATTCCCTGTGCATTTTGATTTACAACTACTTCTTTTATCTCACCAACGCTTCTTGTACTAGCTGTCGAATTTGTGAAAGCAGAGTACTTGTTTACGGAATCCTCTTCCATATATCTCTCTAAATATTGTCCATTTTTTTGGAAGAAGAGGTCTTTTACTAGTATTTTAGGATTTGAACCATCCATTTCTTCCTGAGTTAGTACATAGGCATAGACTTTTTCATTTTCATTCTCTTGGGCTGTTTCTACTGTATAGAAGTAGCCTTGCTCATCTGTACTCCATAGATACGTTGTTCCTGGTGTCTTCTTTATCAAAAGATACTTAGTCTGTTTATCTGTATTAAAGGATATCAGATCTTCTTCTGACTCAAACATTAGATACTTACTATTTTTAGCCCAAGTCACAGTGTATTGAGAGAATTGAGATGTCTCTAATACGGGAGTTTCCTCTAGGGAGAGATTTCTTGAAATATCTACTAAATAGCTTGTTTCTGTATCTATATTTTTTAGACGAAGTAGCCCATAACTACCATTAGGGGATGGTAAAAATGATATTTCCGTATCAATTGGTAGGTTGAAGGAGAGAATTACTTTAGGATTTGAACTTAAATCCCAGAGGGTTGTATTAATATTGTAAAGCCAGAGGTTGTATGTGTTTAAGCCCTCCTGTGTATTAAGCGAGGTTAGTATAAATATCCTATCTTTGTATTCATTACTCCAGAGATTCAAAAAAGATTGCCCTTCGAGATTCGAAATATCTTCTAGGATTCTTTCTTCCTTTATTAGCCAAGGGTATACAGTTGTGGATTTTTCTTCTAGAATCTCTACAGTTTTCTTCCACTGTAAATATCCGGCTCTCTCTACGGTAATGTTGTATGAGCCAACATTAAGGCTTGAGCTTTTTGGTGTTCTACCTTTCTCTTCACCTTCTATATACAGAGTTGCTAAAAAGGGGTCTGATTCAACGGTTAGGACTCCCGTTTTCAATACCTGTTGATTGAGGGGGTCTATTCTCCACCCATTTGCATACAAATATATACTTACCGCTCCAACGTATACTAAAAGTGAGGCAATGATAGAGAGTGCAGAGAGAAACTTCTTTTTTCCTTCTTCTTTGGTCATAGTGCTCTAGTATATCACAAGGAAATATCTTTTTTGAGGTTGTTACCTGAGTAAAAATGATATAATCGATTCATGCTAGGAAAGAAACTCGGTATAGATTTAGGTACCGCAAACTCAATAGTTTTTGTACAGGGGGAGGGAATCGCCTTCGTTGAACCAACTGTTGTAGCTATAGATTTAAATAGCTACAAAGTAATTGCGGTTGGTTCCGATGCAAAAAGAATGATTGGTAAAACACCAGAGAACATTATTGCCAGAAGACCTATGAGAAATGGTGTTATTGCAGATTCTAGGGTTACTGAAGCATTGCTCAAATACTTTTTGAACAAAGCTTTGGGGAAGTCTAAATTCTTTAAACCAGAGGTGGTAATAAGTGTACCTGCAGGTATTACCACTGTAGAACAAAGAGCTGTAATAAAAGCAGCTACCAATGCGGGTGCGAGGCAAGTTACCATGTTACCAGAGCCCTTGCTCGCGGCACTTGGTGCTGGGCTTCCGATAGAAACTTCTTCTGGAAATATGATCGTTAATCTTGGTGGTGGTACTACAGAGATAGCGGTCCTATCACTTGATGGTATTGTTGAGTATGAATCTTTGAGGGTTGCAGGAGACGCGATCAACGAATCAATAATTAACTATATGCGTAAAAAGAAAGGTGTCCTTATCGGTGAACAGACTGCTGAAAATATCAAGATAAGGATTGGATCTGCAGTTGAAATAAGGAACCCCAAGAGTATGGAGGTTCGGGGTAGGGACGTTGGTGCTGGTTTACCAAAGGCTGTAAATGTTGATTCTAATGATATTGCAGCTGCAGTAAAGAGACCTCTTTTGAGTATTATAAATAGTATAAAAAGTGTTCTTGAAAGAACACCACCTGAGCTTTCAGCTGATATTATGGATAGAGGGATGGTTATGAGTGGTGGTACCTCTAAGTTGAGAAACCTTGATAAGCTGTTTACTAAGGCAACCGGTGTTCCTGCACATGTTGCAGATGAGCCGATGTACTGTGTTGTTAAAGGTACTGGTATTGCATTAGAATTAATGGCTACTGGTGAGAGAACATTCTCTTTTAATAAGGGGTTTAATTAAAATATTTCTTCATTACTCCCAATGGTAAATATCTTCACAAAATCGGATAAATCATCGATGAGGCTAGATGAGGTAACAAAGGTGCTTTCTAACCTAAGAATCCCTATTGGTCTTGTCTTTACACCTACCAATCTTGATATTGAGAAGAAGAAATTCTTTGAATCTGATACTTATGAACCTCAGTTTACATATAGATTGATTAAAAACAATAATAAGGAGGTATTTAAAAAACTAGCATCTCTTAAAGAGATTGTGGATGTTGATCCTAGAATCTCCGAATTCTATATAGAGCTAATTCAATCTAAAAAAGATTCCAGTGATTTAATGCACTCCGTTGGTAACAATGAGCTGGTAACGGATATCTCGTATAAGAAGTATTCAAAGCCATCTTCAATGCTCTTCAGGAATTCCGCAAGGGTATTAAGAGGTAAGGTTGATGCTTATAGATTGGCAAATATGAAGAAGGTAAGAAGTGATGAAATGCTTAATTACGATGAAATTGCAGAGGTGTTTAATGGTGTATTTAAAGAGTTGGGATTAGATGATTGGTCGGTTAATAAATCTATAAATATTGCAAAAAATGGAGCTAAGGTAGGTATAAAGAATAAGGAAATTCTTTTAGATCCTAATATTGTTAGATCTAAGTTTAAACTTAGGAAAACTGTTGTGCATGAGGTAGGTACTCATGTGCTAAGGTCTATAAATGGAGCAAATAGCGGGTTTGAGGCTCTATCTAAGGCAAATCTCCCAAGCTATCTCGACGTAGAAGAGGGGCTTGCTACTTGGAATGAGTCTAATATGGATCTTCTAACTCTTAGATGGTTAAAAGAGAAAGCTGCTTTAGTCTGGTCTATATATATTGGTGAGGATCTTACATTTAGAGAGTTGTATAACAGTGTATTAGGGGTATTACCAAAGAAATCTGCATTTGATGTAGTATATCGAGTTAAAAGAGGTCTTGGTGACACTAGTTACCCTGGTATATATGCAAAAGATATTGTTTACTTTAGGGGCTTTAGGAAAGTATCTAGAATGTTAGAGAAAGATATTACCTTGTATGAGAAACTGTATGCAGGGAAAATTGACTTTAAACAGTGTGAATGGGTCGATACTGGCCTTATTCCTAGGGCACAGATAGTTCCAAGTAGAGAACTTTGGAAGTCAGTATTTAAGAAGGTTGGTATTTAGCTATCCTTTAAAGGCAGTTATAATTGCCTCTGCAATATTTACTGGTTCTCCTTCGATCTTTGTTTCGTAAGCTTTAAATCCTGGATGATAACTAACTTCCTGTAGTAATGGTTTGTTGTTGAGATACATAAGATCTACAGCAATAAAATCCGCATTGAGTTTCTGTGCAACATTCTCTGCAAGTTCTTTATCGGCCTTCTCTGGGTTGTTGTACATGGAGTATTCTCCGTCCTTTACGGTCATGAAACCTTCGGTCGCTTTCCTCTTCCATCCAGCAATTACCTTGCCCAATTTTACGAATATTCTGATATCCATACCACTATCCGAGAACTCCTGTATAAAGAACCTAGAGTGGTCCTGGCCTTGTAATCCTTCCTGCCTGTAATCATCTTCGTGAGTTATCTTAAATACATTCTTTTTAATTTTTTCTTTTCCATCAATAATTTCAACTCTATTTGCCCCGGAATACTCTTTCATTATGACGGGGTATGTCTCTAGGGTCGTTCTGTGTGCAATATAGTTGCCGTCTGTTCTGTAATAGGTATTGAAGTAGGGGATGTCATTTTGAGAACAGAACAAACCGAGTGCTATTTTATTGTAATATGGAAGGGTTTTTATTGCTTCGCTATTTTGTATTAATATCCTTTCTTTTGGATTTTTTAGGTTATATTGATCTATGTAATCGATGATATATCTTTTATATTGATACTCAATTTCGTTATGTAAAGCATGTCCTCTAAACAGTATATGAGTATATTCTCGTATATCTTCGCCTTTTACAAATATCGATGTTTCACTATCGATTATTTGAAACTCTATTTCATCATTGTATACAAGAGAGTAGGGTATATCTTTCTTGTCCAATTCTTCAATTATTCTTAAGTTGGCAGTTGCAATTTTATCCTCATTCCCGGTTTCAACCCTCTGTCTTTTATCAATTATTAAATATTTCATGTTAGGAGATTATCTCTATTTTATTTATTAATTTCATACCTCTATACTTCTTCATCAATTTTACTTTTTCTCTGTCCTTTGCCTCTTCTTTGGTTATGAGAAGGGTATCTATATGATCAAATCCTAGTCCAAATTCGGCAACATCATTCCAGTCTCTATGATGGAGAATTATTACATCTAGTGAAGCATTACATTTTATAGCTTCAAATGCCTGTATTCTTTCTAGATCTTCATTTATTTGCATACCGTTTATGTAGTAACGATCTTCTACAATTTCTCCTACAGTATCTTCGTTCTTAATCTTCCACCATCTTCTTAAGTTCGTAGGGATATCGCTAATGCTTTGTCCTACAACAACTATCTTTTTACACTTATTCTCAGAGAGTAAGCCCTCTACAAAAGTATCTGCAACGTATCCTCTTTGTTTACCAATTACTGGAAAGAAATTCAGGTATGCTTCGGGCATTGTGTTAATTTCTAAGATAGCACCATTCTCCTTGGTTAATGGTTTAGTAATATCTTGGCAAATCACATCAACACCTAGTGTGAATGCATGTATTGATTGTGCAATACTTTCAACTAGAAGTTTAATTTCTTTACTTACCTCATCAGTAAAGTCCTCTGTTATACCTCCTTGGCTCATGCTTGCAATGTTTCTTACATATACTCTTGAACCTTTTTCTGGAATAGATTTAAGAGTTAAGCCATTCTTTTCTAGTAGTTCGAGAAGTGGCTCATCTATGATTATTGGCTTTAGTATATGGGTCGGATTTTTTATATCCCTTCTTGGATCTTTGTTTGTTTCCTCTATTAATTTTTCGATAGTCTTTTTTCCATCACCTTCAACAAACGCAGGGATTCTTTTAGTGGCAATCTCAAGCTTTCCATTTACAACGAGTAGTCGATAGTCTTCTCCTTTTACTTGCTCTTGGATCATTATCTTTGTTTGCCAGGGAGATCTTATCTTACTATCTGTATCTTTCTTTGCCCTTTTGAATGCCATCTTTGCTTCTTCAAGTGTTTTAATTCCTACACTTACTCCTTTTCCTCCTGTTAAACCTGTTGGCTTGATTACTAAAGGTTTTGCATAGTTATCCCAAACTTTCTCTAGATGTTCTTCTGAATTTATTACTTCCCACTTAGGAAGTGGCAGACACAATCTATCTATTATTCTGTTTGTTGTCCATTTATCTCTTTGGATCTTAAATCCGTAGGTTGAATCTTTTGATGATCCTACTGAAACGGTAACTGAGGAACCCTTACCACACCCAAGTACATAGTATCTATTAAATGTACTGTTGTATCCTAAATCGTATCCATCTACTATTGATTTGCTCAATACTGCTAAGTTCGTTTCGATATTCTTTTGGTGAGCAGCGTGTAGTATTGGTATGGTAGACATTGATTTAACCCTCTTTGAGATGATTGTATTGACCAGAATATCATGAGCATCTTCATATTTTATTTCCTCTTTTGAGAGTTGGTTGAGTGTATTAGCAGCTTCTCTCCATATTTCAGGTAATTTTGAACGTATTGAAAGTTCCTTCGGAGAGAGGATATATTCATAGAGAAAGATAGGGTGGAAGGAACTTATTTGATCAAGAAGTTTTGTTATCTCTCCAATATTTGATCCTTCTAATGATATTTTTACAGTTGTATACTGGGACTCTAGATTTAAACCTTGTAATGTTTTAAACATTTTGTTTTAGAAAAAGATTAAATATTTTTTGATATATATTCCATTATTGGTATTGCAACCTTTACTGCCTCTCCTTCATCTACTTTGTAGTGTAGTCTTAGACCTGGATTGTAGTTTATTTCATTTACTCCGCATTTTGCAGGTTGTGTAATATCTGGAGTAATTATATCGACTCCCCCAAATACTGTTCCAATTGCTTTCACAGCACTGACGGCAATCTCTTTGTAGTATTCATGTACTTGGGATGAACACTCCTGTGTTGTACCACCAGTACTTAGGTTACAGTTGTATCTAAGTATAACTTCTTCGCCTTCACTTGGCACGGTATTGAGATTTATTTTAAGATTCTCTAATCTTAATTTAACTTCAGTATCTATAGGGATTGGCTTAAGTAGGTTACTCTTTCTCTCTCTGTTTTTCTCCTCTATTAATTTTTTAATACTGTTATTTCCATCTCCAACCACAAAAGCTGCCTTTCTTCTCACAATGCCTACAACAGAATCTCCTACTACTAGGAATCTGTAGTTTTCTCCTTCTATGAATTCTTCTCCAATTACTCTGTTCTCATCTTTTGCCTTTGAAGACTTATCTGCACTTTTAAATGCCTTTATTACCTGTCCTTTATCTTTTGGTAGTAAGGTCACACCATTCCCTCCCAATTGTTGAGAGGGTTTGATGACTATGGTTTTGTACTCTTCAAAAAACTTTATAGCTTCATTTTTATTTCTTAAAACAACTTGCCTTGGTACTGGTATCCCAGCCTTGTACAGGATCTCGTTTGTTAGGTTTTTTCTCTTAGCAATTGTAGTACTTGTTGTATTGGTAAGAGGTGTAGCAGTATTAATTATGAACCAATGTTTCGTATCGTTTGAAAATTTTGCTAGAAGGGATCTTTTTACGATCTCATACTTTATGCCCAGCGTATCTGCAGCTTCAACGTAGTAGGCTAGATGTACATTACCTGCTTCTTGTAAATATTCTTCGTATGTTTTCATAGTTTCTTTGAGAAATATTTTAGAATGTATTACTTGTATCGATAAGGAAACCGGATAGTTCAGCCCTACCTATGACAACTGGGTAGAGATTTTCTTTGGAATCTGTAGATACAAACTCTGTTATTTTTATAGAGTCAGATATTTTAATGGGTATCTCAAATACTGGTCTTATTTTTATTTCTCCATCTTCTAAGATCTTAGCAAGTCTTTTTATATCAGGGTATCGTGTACAGATATCCTTTTCATACTTATCCATGTAGTCCTGTGCTTCTTTGAAACTTCCAAATCTTTTTGGTACATCTAAAGACTCAAAATCTTTCCCAGCTTTTAGAAAACCTATCCTGTTTGCAAGTATGGAAGAGATTCTGGATGTCAGTATCCCGGTGTCCATGAAGGCCTTTACTATTTCCTTTTGCATTTTCTTTGCCTTCTTAATCTTGCTTATCTCGGTCCCTTTGTTAAAGAGGGTAACTTTTTCAACTATGTTGAGTACCTTTCTACCACTGATAGCTTCAATATTTTCCTCAATTTCTCCTCCGAAGAGATTCTTTGCGACTCTAATCCCATGTTTTATACTCTTTATATTCAGGTCCTTTACTTTCTCTAACCTCCATCTAAGACCAGCTTGGTTCGCTACTTGTATTCCGAGGCCTGGTCTAGCATTTATTTCAAATACAACAGGGCCCTTTTCTGCATCTATTGCGATGTCTACACCAAGGTATCCGAGTTTACTTGCTTTCTGGCATTTAAGTGCGATTTCTAACATCTCGTTCCAGTACGGTATTTGAATACCACTTAGAGGTTTATTCTCTTGAAGATCTAAGGTTGAGTCTACAAGCTTGTAGGAATCTGTTCTAAAGGCAGAGGCCTTCATATGCATAGAGTAGGTCGTAATACCTGATTCTAAGTCTATACCTGTACATATTGCGCCCGAGTGCAGATTTGCAGTACCATTAGATCTTTTAGTTGGTAATCTTAGCATAGCCATTACGGGAACCTCGTTGAAGCAGATTATTCTAATATCTGGAACGCCTTTGTATGAGTACTGCTTTAGTAGGGAATCTGTCTTAATTCTTTCCTCTATGATAGCAATGTCGTTACGAGAACCCATCGAGAATCTACCCTCTAGTATATTTTCTATATGAAGAATTATATCTCTCTTTGTCATAACTGATCCATTTGGTCTTATCCATGCATCTTGTCCTTTTTTCTTTCCGTAGAATACGATTATTCCATTTCCACCTGTTCCTTTGTTGGGCTTTATAACAAAGCTTTTTGGTAAGCTATCCCAATCTAAAAATTGTAATTGCTTTTTGGTTCTTACAAGTTTGTAGACCTCCGGTGTTTGTATTAACTCTTTCTTTAGGACTCTCTTTGTTAGTATTTTATTGTCAGCAATAGCTTTGGCAGAAGGAGGATTGTATGGTCTCACATACTCTTGATTCCTTCGGTTTAAGCCTAATATTTGGCTATACCTATTGTTAATTGCTAGAGTCATCTTTGTTGCTTAGTCTAAATCTGAAATAGTCTCTGATTCTTAACCCTGTAAATTGTCCTAGTAGGATATTTACGATTGTTAGTACGGGTAGTATCCATAGATTTAGGATCAAATATTCCGAGATTATTTCTCTAGATATTACAAACCAACCAACTATTGCAACAGTTATTGTTCCAAAGAGTGTGAGTAAAGATCCTTCAAGTGATTTCTTTACATACTGTTTGATAAAGAAGTCAGAGAGTGCAGCTATTGATATGAATGCGAGAGGGGGAATATTATGCATATTGTCCAATCCTAGTCCAAATCGATCTATTAATACAAAGAAGAGGATTAGTAACATTGAGAGTATCGTGTAGTTGGTAGCGATTCTAGTTAAGTAGTGCATTCTAATCTTTTTAAGTATGCTGTAGGAGATTAAAGAGGTAAGAATGACTAGTAGTGTTACTGAAAGTCCGTATTTTAACCCTGTATATGAATATGCGATTGCGAGAAGTATTGGTGCATATATGCCATATGTTTTTGAACCTATGACATATCTTGCGATACTTACCACAGTCGCTAATACAGAAATTGCCATTAGTAGCTCTAATGCAGTAGGGGGGACTCCATGATCTAAAACCCACTGTGTTAAGCTTGTTGTATCAAACATTTTTAATATTCTGAAAAATTAGAATATATCCGCCACATTATACTTTGTCTTGGTATTCATTGTCGAATATAGCCGTGGGAAAAAAAAGAGGTCTTTTTCAAGACCTCTTAATTCTATATCTAGGTAAGCTATTATGCTAACTCTACAGTTGCACCAGCCTCTTCGAACTTTGCTTTGATAGCTTCTGCATCCTCTTTCTTTACAGACTCTTTTACTGTCTGTGGTGCAGCCTCTACAAGATCCTTTGCTTCTTTTAATCCAAGCTCTGTAATCTCTCTTACTACTTTGATTACTCCGATCTTGTTTGCTCCTGCTTCTTTAAGAACAATATTGAATGAAGATTTCTCTTCTTCTGCAGGTGCAGCCTCTGCTGGAGCTGCTGCTACTGCTACTGGAGCTGCAGCACTTACTCCGAATTTGTCTTCCATAACCTTAACAAGGTCTGCAAGTTCTAAAACGGTCATTTTCTCAACCATTTCGATTACTTTCTGTGCATTCTCTGTTAATGTTGGAAGAGTTTTTGCTTCGTCTGACATTTAGGTAAATAAAATAAATTAAAATATAACTATATATTAAGATTTACTCTCAGCAATACCTTTAAGTACTACTGTTAAACCTCTTACATTGCCAGTAACTGCATTCATAAAGCCAGTTAAAGGAGCATTCATAGTTCCTACTAATCTTGATAGCAAGACTTCCTTTGATGGGATATCTGCTAACTGCATTACTCTCTCTGCGCTTAAGAACTCTCCCTCGTATACACCACTTCTTGGTTCCAATAGTTCAGTTTCTTTTTGCATCTTTTTTACTAATTTTGCTGGTGCTGTCGGATCTTGTTCAAATGCAATAATAGCTGTTGGACCTTCAAATTCCTGTACTTGTAATGGTTGATCTGTATCTTGAAGTGCAACCTTAAAGATACTGTTTTTGACAACTGTAAAGTTTGCATCTACATCCTTTAATTGGATTTTAAGACCTGTTACTGTTGCAGTGTCAATCTTATCTGAGTTAACTAAAAGGTATCCAGCTTTTGATTCAATCAAATCTTTATACTTTTTAAGTAGCTCTTCCTTTTGAGTACGACTTTTAGACATCGTATGTACTTAATTAATTAATATTTTTGAATTATCAGTTTCCTCGCATGGATTTATTTTTGTACCATGTTTCTTAGGATAATTACTAAGGGGATTATATATGATTGGCAATGGTTCAGTCAAGAGAGGACGGCATATGATGCTAGTTGTAGATTGCAATCTACCGTCCTCTCTTGCTTTTAGCAGAACCAACCAGTCGACGTGTACCAGTAAAGCTATTCGATATCGATTGGTCCTAACCCCTCCTTCTCTAGCAATCGCTCGAAGAATTCAACTTGCTCACTTTCGGTTCTTTTTCCGAGGAAGGATGTCAGCAAATCTGCTGCATCTTGAGGTCCAACTTTAAGTATTTCTACGAAAAATTGAATCTGCTCTTCCTCACTTTTTTCCCCGAGGAATATTTCGAGAAGCTCGGATGCATCTAAATCGGATGTACACCCCAAGCACTCTTCACCTGAGCGATCGCAGCCTTTGCATTTGTTGTCGGTTTTGGTTGCCATTCTAAAATCTCCTTGTCTTGAGTCAAGAACAATTGTTACAGAGCGACGTGGGCTATTTGCCCATAGTTGGTTTGCTGGTGAGAATTATATATTAAAAACCCGCTCTGGTAAATGATATTTAGAGTCTCAAATCATTTGGTAAAGAAAAAGACCTCCTGTATAGGAGGTCTATAGTAATCGAAGAATTTAATAATTACTCTGGCTTACTGTACTCAATTTTGAAACTTGGTCCCATTGTAGGTGCTAAATGCATCCTATCCATTGATTGTGTATATACCTTTCCTAATACTTCTTCTAATGCTATTACACATGCATGTACGTTCTCTACTAATTTCTCATCATCCATATCTAATTTACCCGCTGTCATATGTATTACTCCAGAGGTATCGCATGAGAAAGTCTGTTTCCCTTTTTTGTATTCAGATACTGCTTGTGCAATATCATCTGTTACTGTTCCGTTCTTTGGATTAGGCATAAGGCCTTTAGGACCTAATTCCTTTCCTAAGATTGCAATCTCAGGCATAGCAGATGGTGTCGCAATTGCTACATCAAATTCTATCTTTCCAGCTTTTACATCCTTTATTAGGTTATCTAAACCTACAAACTCTGCACCAGCTTCCTTTGCAACTTTATCCATATCTGGAGATGCAAAGACTGCAACCTTAACGTTCTTACTTCCACTAGAGTGTGGTAGGGCAAGAGCACCTTTGATTGACTTTGGATCTCTATCTTTTGGAATCTTTATATCAAAATGTACTTCCAATGTACCTACAAAGCTACTGTAAGAAGTCTTCTTTGCTTCTTTTACTGCAGATTCAACAGTATATGCTATATTCCTGTCTAGATTCTTAACTGCTTTTATATATTTCTTTCCTCTTTTCATTCTATATGTTTTTTATACGTTATATTTCAGTCTCAACACCCATCTGTCTTGCAGTTCCAGCAACTATTTTTGCTGCTTGATCTGGATCAGAAGTGTTTAAATCTGGCATCTTAACCTCTACAATCTTTTTGATTTGGTCTTTTGAAAGTTTTCCAACTTTTTCTAAGTTAGGTCTTGCAGAGCCTTTTTTCATCTTTATCTCTCTCCTTATCAATTCTGATGTAGGAGGAGTCTTTGTAATAAATTCAAAAGATCTATCTTCGTAAATTGTAATTATTACTGGTGTAAGAATACCATTTCCTTCTCTAGTTCTTTCATTGAATTGCATACAGAATTCCTGTGTTGATATTCCATATGGTGCCAATGTTGGACCAATTGGAGGTGCAGGGGTTGCTTGTCCTGCTGGGATTGTAATTTTTATTATCTTTTTTATTTCCTTTGCCATTTTCTTTACTAATCAAATATATATTTTAAAGCTTGTTGACTTGTGAGAAATCAAGTTCAACAGGCGCTTCTCTACCAAGGAAAGATATGAGGACTTTTATCTTACCTTTTGTATTGTCAATGGATTGGACACTACCTATAAAGCCTGCAAATGCTCCATCTGAGATCTTTACGGCTTCTCCTACGCTAAATGAGCTTTGGTATGATGGCTGTTCGGCTTCCATAAATTTCATAATTGCTTTTACCTCAGCTTCTGGTAATGGTTTTGGATATTTATCTGTTTTTACAAAACCTCTAACACCTTCAGTATTCTTTACTATATCCCATGTGTTCTCATCTAATTCCATCTTTATTAATACATATCCAGGGAATAGCTTATCTTCTTTTACATCCTGCTTACCTTTCTTTACGAAAATCTTCTTCTGTACAGGGATAAAAATCTCTTCAATCTTGTCTTGTAAGCCTGTTGCTTCAATTCTTTGTTGAAGTTCTTTCTTTATACTATTCTCATATCCAGTCCTAATGTTTAGAACATACCACTTAGCTTTTGGATTTGCCTTTTTTACTGCGTCTGCCATTCCTAAGTTTATATATTTAATATTAAATTACTAATGGTTCCATCCTGTTCTCCAATCCAAAGATCTCTGAGCCAGAATAGTACTAAATCTACTCCCAGTATTAGCAAAGCGATTATACCACAAAGGAGTAGGGTATATACTGTTAATTTCACTAATTGGCCCATACTTGGCCATTCAGTTTTCTTTAATTCTATTATTATATTTTTTAATGTATTCATATTCTTTCAAGCAGGCCCACTCCGACTCGAACGGAGAACTATGGTTTTGGAGACCACTGTTTTACCATTGAAACTATGGGCCCTTGTCTGTAAAACAGCTTAATTACTTAACTTTTGTCTCCTTATGAACAGTATGTTTTTGGCATACTGGACAATATTTGTTCTTCTCAATCTTCTCTTTTATGTTCTTTGTTTTGTAAGAGGTGTAGTTCTTACTATCACATACTGTACACTTCAAAGCAATTATATCTCTCTTAACTTTTGCCATCTTTTTTACGCGTCAAAATTAATAACTAGGATATTATGGGAAATACAAAGTATTATATTGAAATATTAAGGTTAGGTCAAATGTTTTTACTCTCAATTTGTGTTACTATTTAGAGGATAACTTTGGTTAGTAGTAATATGCCATACGATTAACGAAAACCTAAAGTCAAAATCTAATTGTATTCCCTATATTACCGTAGGCTTTTATATATTTCTCTCTTCGAAAAGAGAGTATATAGATGGAGCTGGATCTGAGAGTCGAACTCAGGACCTCATTCTTACCATGAATGTGCTCTAACCAACTGAGCTAATCCAGCTTGGACTTGATTATATACAAAGTTATCGAATTTTTACAGACCTAATCTTCTTCTCTTAAGTTGGATGTTCTATTAAGGAAGTATATCCATAGAGGCAAGCTTGTTATTGCTATTGCAATAGCCATTGCCGGAGCCTCTGGTGTAGAGTATGCGTAGCTTTCTGGGTTGGTTATTAGATAGTTGGTTAGTTGGTAAATAGAGGTTGGGATAGATATTAACCCAATTAGGCTATACAGGATTAAGGAAGCAAATGTATAGAATTTGTTTAACCATTCTAATCTGTCCTTCATTTGTATTCTGCTTAGTGCAAACTGATGTACTGCAAAAAGTATTACCATTGAAATGAAAATAGTTATTCCATTAACAAGATCCGTTGTCTGCTGCTGGTTGTTTACACAGTATTCGTTCTCTCCTATCGTTATTGGTTCCCCTTCATAGCAAACTTCGTAATCATCTCTTTGAAGACCTGGGTCATACATCTTTGCCTCTTCAAAGTTGTTTCCTTGGTAGAGAGTATATGCAAATGGAACTCCAAACTGGAAAGAGAGACCAGCTCTTATCGCTGTAGAGGCTCCGATCAATGCAATTCCAAGTGTTAAGAATGAGATTATATAAAGATATACTGGGAAAAGTGTTTTTGCTGATACTTTGAGTTTGATATCCTTTCCATCTTTGCTTTTTGCTGCCTGAACGATGAAATATACAACTAAACCTACTGCGGCTATTGGAATTATTGCTCCAATTGCAAATACTATTATTCCTATCATTTCGCTCATGGAAGGATATACAAAAGTTATATATACAAAGTATATATCAAGGATTAAAAAAGACAATAGGGGGAATGCAGAGGACTGGATTTGAACCAGTGAATCCCGAAGGAGTCGGATTTACAGTCCGATGCGTTTGACCACTCCGCCACCTCTGCTTAATGGAGCCGAAGGAGAGATTCGAACTCTCGACCTATTGTTTACAAAACAATTGCTCTGACCAACTGAGCTACTTCGGCAAGTACAATCGCAAGTTTAATATATACGTTGGAGATAGTCAACAAAAACGCCCGGTCGGAGAGGGATCATAGAGCCCTTACCAGATAAGTGGATTCCCTCAACTCAAACCCAAGGGCTTGAGCGATTTTGGGGATCCGAGCTCTTGCTTGTAGAGCTATGAACCTCTTTTCCCAACCGGGACAGTATATTTTATAACAATTTGAGGGTAGTATCAAAGGCTCTTAAAACCCAAGTGTGGAAAGGATTGTTCTTAGTGCTGACTCTATAAAATTAAAGAGTAGCTTAGAAAGAGGGGAGAAGGGTAGGATAATTAGTAGTATTAATATGATTGAATACTTTTCTAGAAGCTCCCAGTAGTATCGAAGATTCTTTGGCAGCAATGCTCTAACTATCTTATGCCCATCTAGTGGGGGGATCGGTATTAGATTAAATACCGCTAAAGCAACATTTATAGTTGCAAAGTTATATAGTAAATATGCTACAAGTCCTCCCGTTGGAACCAGCTGGTATAGTAATGCGGTTGCTGTTGCAAGGATGAGATTGGAGAGTGGGCCCGCGAAGGCTACAAATGCCGTATGCAATTCTCTTTTTTCGAAGTTGTACTCATTTATTGGTACTGGTTTGCTCCATCCGAATCTAAATAGGATCATAAAGATTGCACCTATTGGGTCTATATGTTTTAATGGATTAAGAGTAAGTCTGCCTTCTGCCTTGGCTGTTGCATCTCCAAGCTTGAATGCACTGTATGCATGTGCGTATTCATGTACTGTAGATGCAACAAGAATAGAGGGTATTGCTACCAGAATCCAAAAGATAAATTCTTGCGATATTGAATAATCTAGCATCTTAAACTTGATAAATAGAAATCTTTTTGATAATATCATCTAGCTTATAAATGTTCAATTAATAAAGAAATGGCAAAAGTTTGTGAATTGTGTGGAAAATCTGCAGTTGCTGGAAGAAGAATTCAGCATCATCATTCAATAGGTTGGAAGTATAAAGCTCCAAAGAGTACTCGTTCATTCAAGCCCAATCTAAGAAAGATAAAGGTTGAGGTAGAGGGTGATGTACAGAGTATCAGTACCTGTATGAAATGTTATAAAAGGCTTCAGAAAGAGGCTTAATCCCCTGGTACATATTATTTCCTCGTCTTGAGTAAATTTTAGTGATAAAATCATTCAATTAAGCTCATTACTTTTTGCTGGATGTCAGTATTTGATTCCCTTTGGGAAATATTTACATACGATCTTGGTATAGACCTTGGTACTGCAAATACAATGGTATATTTGCGTGGCGAAGACATTGTCGTTTCAGAACCATCTGTTGTAGCAATCGATAAGAGGAGCAAACAGGTGCTGGCTGTTGGGCAAAAGGCTAGGGAGATGATTGGTAGAACGCCTGCGAATATTGTGGCTGTAAGACCTTTAAGAGATGGTGTTATCTCAGACTTCGATACCACACAGGCAATGATTCACCACTTTATTAACAGTGCTCACAGCAACTATGTTAAGGGTTTTAAAATACCAAGACCAAGGGTTGTTGTTGGAGTCCCTTCTTCCGTTACTGAAGTCGAAAGGCAGGCGGTAATTGATGCTGCAAAGACTGCTGGCGCTCGTGAAGTTTTTATAGTTGAAGAGTCTATGGCAGCAGCTATTGGTGTTGGATTGCCAATTGAAGAGGCCTCTGGAAGCATGATTGTTGATATCGGTGGTGGTACTACTGGAATTGCTGTACTTTCCTTGGGTGATATTGTTGTAGACAATACTATTAGAATTGCGGGAGATGAGATGAATATAGATGTAGTTAATTATGTCCGTGATAAATACAATATTTTAATTGGTGAAAGAACTGCTGAAGATGTAAAGATAGAAATAGGGTCAGCATCTCCAATGAAGGAAGAGAAAGAGGTTGTAATTCAAGGTAGAGATCTGTTAACAGGCCTACCAAAGTCTGTTAACTTCAGTAGTATAGAGGTTCGTGAAGCAATTATGGTTTCTTTGACTCAAATAACTGAAGCTGTTAAAGATGCTATTGAAGATACTCCTCCGGAGCTTTTAAAAGATATATACAATGACGGTATACATGTTGCAGGTGGGGGGGCATTGATTAAGGGGTTGGATAAATTCTGGATGGAGGAGTTGAATATCCCAGTTAAGATTGTTGAGGATCCACTTTCAGCTGTTGCAAGGGGAACAGCCTCTATGCTTGATCATATAGACCTGTTACAAAAAGTCCAAAAATCCTGGGAAGAGCTTATTTAAGACCTTTTTAAATGACAAACCCAATTTCGAAGATAAAATCATATCAATATCTTTTGTTAATTCCGGTAGGGGTTGTTTTCGTCCTTCTTTCTTACTTTAATATTGTTTCTCCTTTTAGATCGTTTTTTGCATATGTGTTTGAACCTGTTTCTTCAAGTGGGTACAATATTGGGAATTCAATATCTGGTTGGGGAAGTGCACTCCTAGATGCATCCTCATATATAGAGGAGCACGAAATGCTCCGGGATGAGCTAATACAGCTTAAAGCTTCAACATTTAGCCCCATTGATCAAGAAGAGTACTCAGCACTTAAGTCTAGCAGCTCTTTGTTGAACAGTGATTCTAAATCTCTCATGGCGAAGGTTTTAGGGGAGTCGGAGGATGGGGTTGTATATATAAATGTCGGATCTATTGATGGTGTCTCGGAGGGTGATATCGTATATGTTGGAGGTGTCTTTGTTGGTGTTTGTTCAGAAGTCGATTTAAATGGATCTGCTGTTCGTTTGCCTACAAATAGGGCGAGTAGTTACGAGGTAGTAGTTCTCTCGCAAGAGTACACTGTAGAGTCCCCATTGGATTCATATATTAAGTCTAAGGGGGTTGTCGCTGGGACACTTGAGGGTATTAAGATAGAAAATATTGGTATAAATGCAGAGGTCTCGGATGGTGACCTAGTTGTATTAAGAGATGAAAGGATTGGGGAGCTACTTACATTGGGCCGATTGGTCAGTTTATCCAAAAATCTTGCTTCAACATCTAAGTCAGGCTTTGTATCTCCAATTTTTGATTACTCTAATTTAATTACTGTATTTGTTAGGATTAAATAGCATGCTATCAGTTTTTTTAATTACAATCTTTACCGTAATACTAGTCTTTCTTGATTCGCTTTTTGTTGCGTTTGGGAGTTTTTCCTTTTACTTTTTGTTTGCGCTGAATTTCTTTGGCAAAATTCGTTCTGAGGTTGTAATTGCGGTATTGATAATCGCGGGGCTTGCATTGGATGTTGTTGCCCATTCGAATTTCGGTATAAGCATATTAGTTGCAGGGCTAGGGCTCTCTGCATTTGGTTTGGTTGCTAATGTCGTTCCGGTCGAGGGTAGGGTCTCAAGGTATTTGGTTATCTTTTTTGTGTTTCTTTTGGCATATGTCCTGAGATATTCCCTTGATTCCTTTTTAGGTGATAAAGTTTTGCCTTCTTTTACCTCGTCTGTTGTACTATCGTTTGTGATAAATAGCGTGGTTTCTGTGTTAATAACCTTTGTAGCGGATATAGCATCTTCATCTATAGGAGATAGTAGGAGCTTTGAGAAAATAAGATTGAGATAATAAGTATGGGTACTTCTTTGAATTTTGATAAAAAATTGAATGGTAAGAAGCTGAATAAGGCCACTTCGAATTGGAAGAGTGGGAAGTCCCCTAATTTGAAAGAGTATGTCTCAAACGGCCTATTAAATGGTAGCAAGGTGTTGGATGTATCTCCTTGGAACTTCTTGTATGCATTTTTGATATTTTTTGTGACATTCGGTTTGTTAATATCTTCTATTACAAAGCTCCAGATTGTACAGGGAGGGGAGATGGCAGAAAGGTCTGCTAGGAACAAGATTAGGCTTACAAAAGTTTCAGCTGATAGGGGCATAGTTTTTGATATAAACGGGAACAAGCTGGTAGAGAACGTCGCCTCTATGAACCTGTATCTCTCCTTGGAGCCATATATTACTGAGGATGGGGGCTTAGACAACAAAATGCTAGAGGAGAGTCTTGATACCCTGGGGGGTATTGTCGGTGAGAATTGGAAGAAAGAGGACACACAAGAGGGGGTCGTGTACGAGTCTATCTCTGAGCGTATTTATTCTATACATGCCTCGAGTCCATATTTTAGTAAGATCTTAATAAGTACTGACTTAGACAATGATACTGTTATCAAGATAAAAGCAAGGTTGGCTGATATGCCTGGTGTTCTTATTGATAACGGAAATAAAAGGCACTATCTATATGGTGAATATTTTACTCATATACTTGGATATACAGGTGAGGTATCTGCTGAAGATATTGAGAATTCTGAGGTTCTTACTTCCGGAGATATTGTTGGTAAATCAGGGCTTGAGAAGTATTACGATTTAGAATTCAGGGGTAAAGATGGTCAATTGGCCGAGGAAGTAGATGCATTTGGTAAATCTGTAACAAAGGAGCCATATCTTGTGTCTGCTCCTGTACCAGGTAACAATTTGTATTTAACTATCAACAAAGAAGCCCAGGTTAAATTATATGAACTACTTGCAGATGCTGTTACCAAAAACAATGCGGCAGGGGCAGCGGGAGTTATTCAGGATGTTAATAGTGGGGAGATACTGGCGATTGTAAGCTACCCAAGCTACGACGGTAACCTATTTATTGGTGGGATATCCCAGGAGGAGTATTCTAAGATTTTGGAAAACAAACAGAATCCTCTCCTAAACCGTGCCCTTGCAGCGCAAATGCCACCAGGCTCAACCTTTAAAACTATCGTAGCGGCTGCAGGTCTAGACTCTAAGGCTATTACTAAAAATACAGTATATGTAAGTAGGGCGGGATATACCTTTTCGAATGGGGCTCCCTTCCAGGAGTTTAGAAAGCATGTATATGGATCACTAACAGTCGTAGATGCACTTGCTGTGTCATCAAATATTTTCTTTTGTGAAATGATCCGAGATTGGGATATGGATGAATTAGTCCCATATTTAGAAAGATTTGGTATTGGTGAATATACCAATATTGATATCCCAGGGGAAGCAAAAGGACGTTTACCCTCCCCAGAGAACAAGATAAAGTTGGCGAATACTACTAGCCCTTGGTTGGAGCCCGTATGGTATCCAGAGGGTGATTCCTGTAACTCTGTTATTGGCCAGGGTATAACCCTTGTTACTCCAATACAGATGTCAAACTGGATGGCTGCGATTGCCAATGGTGGTACCTTGTATACGCCTCATGTTGCTAAGAAACTTGTCGATGGGAATGGTTTGGAATATCCATTGGAGTTTGAAATATTGGAAGAAAACATTGTATCAAAATCTGCATTGGAGATTGTTAGAAAGGGTATGTGGGAGACTGTAAACGGTTCTAGAGGTATAGTTGGTTCATTGTCTGGAACTGGTGTCACAGTCGCAGCAAAAACAGGTACCGCAGAGTTTGGTAAGGTAAACGAGAAAGGTATATATGAGGATACTCATGCTTGGGTTGGTGGTTTCTTTCCATATGAGAATCCTAAATATTCCTTTTCAATATTTTTAGAAGATGGTGGTATGAGTTCAAATGCTTCTGCGGTAATGAGGGAAATGATTCTATGGATGGTACAGACAGGTTTAGTCGAGTAAGGGATTTTTCATAGAATTAGTGTAATATGAATGAGGTCTTTGTTTGACATATATTTAAACATTGTGTATTTTTACTGCGTTTATGGCTAAAAAAGAACAAAATTACAAAAATCTATTAATTGTAGAGTCCCCAGCGAAAGCGAAGACGATAAATAAGTATTTGGGGGATGAGTACAAAGTTATGGCCACTGTCGGCCATGTTATCGATTTACCTAAGAGTAAACTTGGGGTAGATGTCGAAAATGACTACCAACCTCTTTTTGAAACGATATATGGTAAAGGTAAGATAATAAAAGATTTGAAAAAGGCTGTTCCTAAGGACGGGAATGTATATTTGGCAATGGACCCTGATCGTGAGGGAGAAGCTATTGCTTGGCATGTTAAAGAATCTTTGTCTCTGAAAGATGCAAAGAGGGTCACATTCCACGAAATTACAAAGGAAGCTATAACAGAAGCAATTGGGAACGCATCCGTTGTAAATGAAAATCTTGTCGAAGCTCAAAAGGCTAGGCGTGTATTAGATAGATTGTTTGGTTACAAACTTTCGGAATTACTTTGGAAAAAGATCTGGTATGGCCTTTCTGCTGGACGTGTACAGTCTGTAGCCTTAAGACTGGTCGTAGAAAGAGAAGAGGAGCGTGAGTCCTTTATCCCAGATGAATATTGGGATTTTTTTGTTGATGTCCAAAAAGATGGTGAGAAATTACGTATTAAATTACTAAGAAGAGATTCTAAAAAATATATTCCAACAAAAAAGGAGGAGATTACCGTTTTAGAGAGTGACCTTGGTAATTCAAAGTACTTAGTAACGGATGTTGTAAAAAAAGAAGTAAAAAAAAATCCATATCCACCATACACTACCTCCACACTTCAGCAGGCTGCTAACAATGTATTGGGATTCTCTGCAAAAAGAACTATGGCTCTTGCACAGTCTCTGTATCAATCGGGATATATTACATATATGAGAACAGACTCTGTTTACCTAGCCGATAAGGCGGTAAGAGAGATTAGGGATACAATATTAAAGAAATTCGGAAATGACTATTTACCCGCATCTCCTAGGTATTACAAAAACAGAAGTAAGAATGCCCAAGAGGCTCACGAAGCTATTAGACCAACCGATTTTTCAATCTCCAAAGAATTTATCTCGCAGAAATTTGGAGAGGCAGAGGCTAGATTGTACGATCTGATATGGAAAAGAGCGGTATCTTCTCAGATGAAGGAGAAGGGGGTTGAGAATATGACTCTTTACTTTGAGCCTGTTGAGCAAATGAAGCATAAGTATGTTTTTTCTGTAGGTGCACAGAAAACTCTTTTCGATGGATACCGAATCCTCTATGGAGGGGGAAATGAGAGTGAGGAGTTAATTCAGGAGATTAGTAACGTAAAGAAAGGGGATATATTTGATAAATTGAATTTTTTCTACGAACAGAAATTTACTCAACCAAAACCTAGATATACTGAGGCTTCGCTTGTAAAGAAGTTGGAATCTTTAGGCATTGGTAGGCCTTCTACATATGCAACAATCATTGGCACAATCCAGGCTAGGGACTATGTTACAAAGGAGGGCAAATATCTATTACCAAAAGATATAGGAAGGGTGGTTACACATTTTCTTAAGGGTAACTTCCAAAACTTAGTTGATTACAAGTATACCGCTGGAGTTGAAGAGGGTCTTGACCTTATCGCTCAGGGGAAAATCCGATATGTACCATTCATAGATAAGGAATTTAAACCTCTAATTTCTGATATTAAGAAAGCAGACGAGAATGTCCAAAAAGACGATGTAGTTATACTCTCCAAATCTGAAGAGAAATGTTCAGAGTGTAACTCTGAGATGATTGTAAGACTTGGTAGGTATGGTAAGTTCTTAAGCTGTAGTAGATTCCCTGAGTGTAAGGGTATGAAGGATATTAGTGGTGGTGAAGAATCTCTCGACTTTAAGAAATATTTTAAACCGGAAAGTTGTCCTGTTTGTGGGGCAAAACTTCTTTTAAAGAACAGTAAGTATGGAAAGTTCTGGGCATGTGAGAAGTATCCAGAGTGTAAGGGGACAGTCCCTCTACTTTTAAATGAGGTCTGTCCAGAGTGTGGTAAGAATTTAGTAGAAAGAAGGAGTAAATGGGGTAGATCTTTCACAGGTTGTAGTGGGTATCCCGATTGTAAATATATCAAAAAGGTTGCTCGTAAGAAAAAGACAAAGAGTTAACCTAGCTTTCACATCCTCCGTGTATTCTTTAGGTATATGTTACCTAGAGAAAAATTTCTTCTAAAAGGTATAGATTCCCTCTCAGACATTGAACTTTTACAGATTCTTGTAGGTAGTGGTATCAAGGGGTATAGCTACAAAAAGATTTCATACCTATTACTTAAGCAGATTCAAGAGAGTAATAGGGTTGGTGAAAAGATATCTCTTAGAACATTCTCCTCTATTAAGGGTGTAGGGGATATCTTAGCGATGAAGATAATTGCGGGTATTGAACTGGGTCGGAGGGTATATGGTAACTTTGAAAAGGACTCAATTAGGGTTGTGACTTCAAGTGAAGCTTATGAAATATTTAAGGATATGTATAAATTGAAAAAGGAGAGGGTTGATATCCTTTGTCTCAATTCTAGGTTTGAATATATCCTGAGAGAAGTAATTGCTATTGGATCTTTGAATTGTGCATCTGTACAACCTAGAGATGTTTTGTATCCAGCAATTTCTTGTAACGCAGCTTTCGTATTAATGGCTCATAACCACCCTTCAGGTGATTGTACGCCTAGTATTGAAGATGTAGAATTAACGAAGAAGATATCCTTTGCAATGGAATTGGTTGGTATACCCTTGCTTGATCACATTGTAGTAGGTAGTAAAGGATGGAGTACGGTTGAAATCTGACTCTTTTATGTATATAATCAGGTTCGTATTTTATTTATCTCACATATCTCTGGTATTTCCTGGATAGAGAGTATCTACCCACAGAGATAGGTGTAAAAGGAAAAAATTATGGAAGAAACAAAAAATGTCTTACAGAAGGTTGCAAAACCAAAGGCAGAGACAGAAAAGAAAAGCCTTAAAGTTGAAATTCCAGAATTAATTACATTCCTCAAGGCAGGTGCACACTTTGGACACAAGGCTAGCGCATGGAATCCTAAGATGAAAAAATTCATCTATGAGACGAGGAATGGAGTTCATATAATTGATCTTGTAAAGACAAGAAAACTTTTAGAGAAGGCTCTTACTGAGCTTAATTCTGTTGTAGATACGGGGAACGTATTGATTGTTGGTACAAAGGGACAGGCAGCTGGACTAGTAGAGAGCAGTGCGAAATCCTCTGGAGCGTTCTATGTTACTAAGAGGTGGCCAGGTGGTCTTTTTACAAACTTTGATCATATTAAGAAGAGTATTCAAACTCTTGTAAAGATGGAAGAAACCTTGGCTTCAGGTGGCGGAGATCTCGTTAAAAAAGAGGTCCTTTTAATGGAAAGAGAAGTAGAAAGAATGAACAAAGTATATGAAGGTATCAAGTTTATGGATGAATTACCTAAGATGCTTGTGGTAATTGATAGTAAGGTGGAGAAGAACGCAATAAAGGAGGCGATCATTGCAGGTATTCCAGTTTTAGCATTAATAGATACCAACTGTGATCCTGATCTAGTTGATTATGCAATACCTGCTAACGATGATTCAATTAAGAGTATCTCACTCTTCATATCTCTTTTTGAAGAGGTAATAAAGGGTGGTAAAAAGTCTGAATCTTTGAGAGCGCTTAGAACAAATCATGGCGCAAACCTTAAGAATATGAAGGCTAGATTCCTCGAAGAGAGGGAAAGACAAGAGAAAATGGAAGAGGAAGATAGATTAAGAATGAAAGCAATGAGAGAGGGAAAAACTGATGTTCAGACATCAGGTGTTGTAAGGGTTGTAAAGAGAGAAAAGAATATTGAAGAAGATTTTGCAGCAGCTGAGGCAGTAAAGGCAGAGTCAAATTCTAGAAAGATAGAGGATTTGGGACTTTCCGCAAGAATAGAGAAAGCTTTACATGAGGCAGGGCTTCATACTGTAGAAGATTTGACTGGGAAGGATAAGGGTGATTTGAAAGAGATCAAGGGAATAGGTGAGAAAGCAGTTGAGGATATCTTAAAAGCTATTAAATAACTTGAGTTTTTTACTAGAATGGGAGCATCTATCGAGGATATAAAGTTGCTTAGAGCAAAAACTTCAGCAGGAATGGTTTTATGTAAAGAAGCTTTGGCTAAAAGTGATGGTGATATGGAAAAGGCTATTGAGTATATTAATAGCAGAAGCGATGTTATCAACAGATTACACAATCTTACTGGCGCAAAGATAGGTCTTTGTAAGCTTGCTTTTGAAGAGTCCGAAAAAGATTTTGAAAAGGCGGTAGCTTTAATAAAAGAAAGAGGTTGGGATGAACCAATTGAACCAGACTGTGCATCTCCTATTGGTGAGGGCATAATTGAAACATATGTACACGGAAAAGAACAGAAGCTCGTCGCATTAGTAGAAGCTACCTGTAAGACAGATTTTGTAGCAAGGAACGAAGACTTTAGAAGCTTTGTACACGAAGTAGCACTTCAAGTTGCAGCTATGAAGCCAGTATATATTTCAAGAGAAAGTGTCTCTGAGGAAAAGATGGCAGAAATGAAAACCATTTTCCAAAAAGAAGCCGAAGCAGAGGGTAAACCTGCAAATATTGCAGAGAAAATAGTAGAGGGTAAACTTAAGAAGTTCTATGAAGAGAAATGTCTTTTAGATCAGAAATGGTTTAAAGATGAAAGCAAAACTATTAAGAATCTACTTGATGAAGCTATCTCAAAGCTTGGTGAACCAATAGAGATTAGGAGAATTCTGATCTGGGAATTTGGTAAGTAGTCTTGAGATTAAAGCGAAATTGAAATATCATATAGTTATAAGTTGTTACACTTATCTAAATGGATTTAGATACATTTAAAGTAGATATTCAAAAGTGTGTAGATAACCTTGTAGAAGATCTTTCTCAAATAAGGACGGGAAGAGCAACTCCAGAGCTTGTACAGGATATTTCTGTTAAAGCATATGGAACAGAAGCTCCTCTTAAAAACTATGCCAATGTAAATGCCTCCGATACAAGATCTCTCTTAGTTATACCTTGGGATAAATCAATAGTAGATAACATTGTGAGTTCAATCTCTGGAGCAAATCTAGGTTTTGGGGCGTCTTCAGAGGGTGATCATATCAGAGTTACAATTCCTGAATTAACAGAAGAGAGAAGAAGAGACTATGTAAAAGTTATGAAAGATAGGGTAGAAGATGCAAGGATTGCGGTAAGGCAGGTAAGGCAGAAGTTTATGAAAGATATTGATGAATCCCTAGGATCTGGATTCTCTGAAGATGATGCAGAAAGACTAAGGGCTGAAGCTGAAAAGGTAGTTAAGGATGCAAATACAAAAATCGAAGAGCTAAAAGATACAAAAGAGAAAGATCTTTTAACTTTCTAATTAATCTTGCCCCAAAATATATATGTCCGTTATTATCAATATCCTTCTTTTAATACTGGTAATTAGCTTACTAACCTTTGTTCACGAATTAGGGCATTTTTTAGCAGCAAAGCTAGTTGGTGCAAAAGTTTTTGATTTTTCGGTAGGTTTTGGTCCGAAGATCATTTCGAAAACGGTTGGAGAAACTACCTACAATATTCGTATCCTTCCCTTTGGTGGCTATGTAAAGATTTTAGGAGATGGTGATCCTACCTCAGAAGAGGAGATAAGAACTGATAAGGGCAATCTTAAAAACAAGAGTAAACTTGCTCAAATCTTTGTTATGCTTGCTGGTGTAACAATGAATGTACTTCTTGCAATAATTCTCTATACAATATTCCTTTCTTCTAGTGGCTGGAGATTAAATATCGGTAGAGAATATTCAGAGTTTAATCCCATAGGGGCAAAGATAACCTCTGAAAGGGTGTCTGATCTTCCATATCAATTAACTGAGGATAGTGGGGCTTTAGATTCTGGTATGTACCAAGAAGGTTACATCAAAAGTATTGGTGGTGAGAGTATAGATGACTATTCTGATTTAAAAGAGATTCTTGCTGAGAAGGCAAATACAAATACACAGATTGAAGCATGTGAGCTTGAGAATGAGGTCTGTAATACATTCTTAGTACCTGTAAATGAAGAGGGTAAAGTAGGGATGTATATTGGTGATAACTATGCTGTTTATCTTGATTACAACGAAAACAGAATATTCTCTGGCGTCGCACACTCCTTCAATGTTGTAAAACTAACCGGTTATGTATTAGGGAATCTATTCTCCGAAGCACAGGAGAGTGGTGACTATTCCTCTCTATCAAACACTGTAAGTGGTCCTGTGGGTATATATTTTGTAATAGATTACTTCAAGACTTTGGGTATCTTTGTATTCTTAGGTATAGTTGCAGATCTTTCTATCTCCCTTGCAATTATGAATCTTTTACCTATTCCAGCATTAGATGGTGGTAGGGCATTTATACTTTTGATAGAGGGTGTTCTAAGGAAAGATTTAGATCCGAAGGTAGAGGCAATAATTATCAATGTTAGCTTTGGTTTTCTAATACTTTTAATTATTGGAATAATGCTTAAAGATATATTTAATATTGACCAGTTGCAGACTCTGTTTAGATAGTATATCTTTAAGATAGAAAAATTTATTTACTGCTCTAATGGCTGTTAGATTAACAAATACTAGTAAGATCATATTTGCAATTTCAATAGTTTTGCTTTCTGCACTTCTTGGTTTCTTGATATGGAGAGTTAATCAAGAGAGTCAATTAGACCCTACAGATAGTGATGCGGGTGGTGGTGGTACTGGATGTTCTGCAGCAGCTACTGCGGCTTGTTACGATAGCGAATGGTGTAAAAACAATAGCGGATTTATGGATTGTTACGAGAATGGAGAGCTGTGTGGTACTGTCGCTTGTGGTGATGCAAAGAGATGTAAATGTTGTGATGGAAATTGGGTGACAACAAATTCAGGCTCCTGTGCAGATGCTTGTGAAGATGCAGGTCGTAAAGGAGAATTTGGCACAAAAGCTTGTGACGATACTCCTGTTGTTAAGTGTGTTTGTGACTCTTGGAGCAATGGTTGTGGCGTAAACTGTACATTCCCCAGTGGTACACAGGGGCAAGTCGATGCAAAAGCTTCCGGTACGTGTAAAGCGTATATTGCTATGTGTAATGTCAACAATGGATCGGTCACTATCGAAGAATACAAACCTGGTCATCCATGCTACGGTAAAAAAGATGAATGTAAGAACCCCTATGCAGAGGATGACTGTACTCCTGCAAATGTTTGCGATGGTGGAGAATGGGTTACCAAACCTACTGGTAGTATTGCCTATGAAACCAATATATCTTTTGGTGTAAAGGCAAAAGATAAAGATGGAATTAATAAGTCAAAAATAGTTGTAAAGCTTGATGGTGTTGCCATTCCAGAGTGTACTTCGCCAAGTGCTACAAAATGTTTCAAAGTTACTGAACAGGCTACGGAATCATTGATTACGGGAGATCTAAGTAAAACTGGAAGTAAACTATCTACAGGTTCTCATACACTCACTTTGAGTTGGGAAGATAAAAAGGGTGCTACCAGTACTGCTTGTGCTGTAAGTACTAGCTTCACTCTTTTGGAAGAGGAAACTAACCCAGATTGGGATATAAGTAAGGCTGTAGTAGAACAGTGTATTGATGAGAATACAGAAGATCCTAAATCAGAACTTTTATATACAATAACTATCAGGAACACGGGTGATGGTGCAGGGCAAATAACGAAGGTAGAAGATACTCTTGATAGTAAAGTTATAAGCTCATTTGTACAGTTATCGACGATTACATCTCCAGGCTCATACGCAGATGGTAAAATCTTGTGGGATTATTCATCTTCTCCTCTTACAATAAACGCAGGAGCATCGAAAGTGCTAAACTATAAGCTCGTGATAGATAAGGATAACTTTGACACTTATGCAAATACAGTAACATTAACACCCGTTGATTCTGATGCCATAACAGCAACAGCAAATATTACAGCGGATTGTGAAATCGCAGAACCTGAGGTACCACAGACAGGTCTCTTTGATACTACCGCTTCTAGAATACTTGCTGGGTTTGTATTAGTAGTATTTGGTGTAGTTGTCTACAATCTTCCAAACAGTACCTTTGTACGAAAGGAAGACTTCAAATACAGAGAGAAATTTGAAAGGAAAGTAGCAAACAGGTAAAATTGTGTGATATAATCCAGTCGCTTTAATTTAAAGGAGGTAAACCTCATGGCAGTTATAGTTCATGCCAATGAAAATATAGATAGTGCACTCAAAAGGCTTCACAGAGAAGTTATGAGAGAGAAGATCCTTGAAACATACAGAGAGAAAGTATATAGAGTAAAGGAAGCTGATCTTGATATTCAAAAGAGAAGGGAGTGGGCTAAGATGAAGAGAAGAAGAAGATCTGCTAGAAGAAGAGCTAAGTAAATTTTTACTTTTTTCATATGTCTCTTGTAGAAGATATCCGTAAAGATATGTTTAATGCTAGTAAGATTGGGAATTCTTCAGAATCTGATATTCTCAAGATGGTTTTGGCAACTGTTAAGAATGAGGAAATTTCAAAGGGTGAGAAATTAACAGATGAGGAGGTTGTTAAGGTACTAAGAAGAGAAAGTAAAAAGGTTGAAGACTCAATCACAGAGTTTACAAAAATGGGAAGAGAGGATCTCCTAGAAAAAGAAAAGAATCAGCTAGAAGTTTTAAAAAGATATTTACCTGCACTGATGGATGCTACTCAGGTAGAGACTGTTGTAAAGAAAGTTATCACAGAGAGTGGGGCAAAAGATCAAAGAGAAATGGGAAAAGTGATGGGTATGGTGATGAAAGAGCTAAATGGTAAGGCAGATGGAAATGTAGTTAGGGAAATCGTTCAAAAATTACTCTCTTAATGGGAAATATATCAGTTGAAATATTCAATACAGATTTACTTACAGAGGTAGAACCAACCTTTAATATCTCTTTAGATGAAATCTCAAAGGGCTTTCTGAAACTTTTTTCAGAATATCCTGTGGAGGATGTAAATATCATTTTTGTAAAGGATGAATATATTCAAGACTTAAATCTTCAATACAGAGATATAGATGCACCTACAGATGTACTCTCTTTCAATATAGATGAGGAGGGGAAGAATGGTGAAATATATATTTCACCGGAGTATGTATATAGAAGTTTCCAAGGAGAAAGTTTTGAGGAAGAAATTTTAAGGTTGATAGTTCATGGTACATTGCATATATTAGGATATGATCACACAGAGAGTATGAATGACTCTCCAAATGAGGAAATGTTTCTCTTGCAGGAAGAATTACTTTTAAAGTACAAGAAGATATGTTGTTAATAACTGGGTTGGGAAATACAGGTAAAGAGTATGAGAATACACCGCATAATGCCGGTTTTCTTTTTGTGGAGATGTTGAGAGAAAGAATGAAAGGGGAGGGAAGATTGCAGGTCTCAGATTGGGAAGATGAAGGTAAACTCTTTTTTTCAGAAATTTGTAAGATAAAAAAGGATGGAGAATTAGTATGTATATTACAAAAACCACTTACATACATGAACAGATCTGGTCTAGCAGTTAGATCAATCTCTGAAAAGTTTAAGTTCGAGAGGTTCATACTAGCTCATGATGACCTAGACATTGAATTGGGTAAATACAAAATACAGGAAGGAAAGTCACCAAATGGGCATAACGGGGTTATAAGTGTGGAGGGTACCCTTGGCCGTGAAGATTTTACAAGAGTAAGAATAGGTATAGAGGATAGGGGAGATAGGAAGATCCCTGGGAAGGATTACGTCCTTATGAAATATACCCAGGATGAGACTGACTCTCTCAGAGAAGCGATATCATCCTCAATAGAGGAGATCGTTACCTTTCTACCTTCAAAGTAAACCCATTGTATCTTGATAGTATGTCTTCTGTCTTGTGAATAGATGTTCTTGTATCATCAGGTAGTATTATTCCGACCTCATCATTGCTAAGTACGATACCCATATTTACAAGGTTTTCACTCTCATCAAGAACAAAGAACAATTTCCCTTGCTCTACATTTACATCGAAATCTTTTAACCTTGTATGGTTGTTCATATACATATACAGTAAATCTGCATACTTTTGGGAAACAGTGTAATCATTAATATTGTATTCAGTTCTTGCATAATCTTGTAATACAGGCTCTATGGGGGTATTTTGATTAAAAAAAACCTGAGATATTAATCTGTATGAATTAAAAGCCCCATACATCTCTTTTACACTACTCCAATATCCATTACTACCAACTGTCATGTACTCTCCTTCTAGGATCTTTCTTGCATCCTCTTTGAGTCTATACCTATCTGCCTCTTCAATGTTACCGATACCATCGTTATCTGTATCCTTGTCCTTGTAATCTATTAGTGAGTCGTAATCTGCATCATATACAATTAATCCATTCTCTCTTAGTGTTGATTTGTTGTAGAGATTCCTGTTCATATACATATTGAAAAGAATCATTACAAAGGATATCCCAAGTAGTGTGTATATTCCGTAGAGAAAGAGAGAGCTTTCTTTAAGAAATTTTTTGTAAAAAAGATATACAAATATTAATACTAGGAATATTTCTACAGTCGTAGATACTGAAAACAGATATGACCCAAAGTAGTTTTTTGCGAATAGATCCCCTAAAATTGTGACCTCATACTTTAATGGTAGAAAGATCTGTGAGTGTGAAAAGAGAATATCTGCAAGAAGGTGTGACATTACCCCTATTAAAAAGGACTTCTGCAATATGTCCAAGAACTCTTTACTAACCTTTGCTTTGTAGGAGCTTTTAAGTAGACGGTATCCAATGTATATGGAGATTCTAAGAAGTAGCCACAACAGTATGAAGAAGAGAATACTATGACTAAAATACTGATGATGCTGGAAAGGAGGAATATTGGTCATACTTAATGCAAAGAGGTCGAAGTCAGGAAGTATCCCAAAAAATATACTAAAAAGGGCTATCCCAATCTTTTCTTCTTTGCTTAATTTCAATATCTCTTCCTTTTGTACTATTTCATTTGCAATGTATGATATTGGTCCGTGTGCAATAAACATAGTGTAGATAAAACAATTTAACTTCATAATTATACCCTTAATTGATAGAATTACCTGTTATGATTAAAACATTTCTTGATGATTTTGGAAAGAAAGCAGATATAAAGGGTTTTGACCCAGATACTGTCCTGTATATACCTTCTGGCTTTGAGGAGTTTGTTACAGAGTTAATAGGTAAGGTAAGTAAGAAAGCTGTATATTTACTGCCATATGATAGTAATACGCAGCTAAGTTGCTCTGTAGTAAAAGTTGGAGATAGATTGGACTCTTCACTTCTGTTGAATTTGGGGTATGAAAAAGTAGAAAGGGTCTGGTCTACTGGTGAATTTTCTGTCTTGGGTGATACATATATTGTCTGGCCGTTTAGCTCCAAGTATGTTCTAAGGCTAACCCTCTTTGGAGAAGAAATAGAGGAGATTGCAATTGTGGAGCCAGATAGTAGGAAAAAGGTTGAGGATGTTGATAGCGTTAGAATATTCAGAAAGAATGAAGGTAGCTTTGTATCAAATGAAAATGGTGTAGATATATTACAGATTAGGTTTGTAAATGATCCTTTCCTTTTAAAAGAATCTATTGATTTTGGTATCTCTAGGCTTGTTAATATGCCCTCTGTTGGGTATCGAGAGAGAGCTTTTTCTGAGTTCCTGAGTATTTACAAAAAGAGGGGTTATGAGATTTGGTATATATCCAAAGATATTCTTAAGGTTAATATCCTTGATAGTGATAGGAAGCTGTTTGATAGGGTGTATGAGGTTAGTGATGTTACAGAAAGTTCTCTTAAAAAGGGCTTTGTATATGAGAAAGCTAAACTTCTAGTCCTTACAGATAGGGAGGTGTTAGGTGAGTTAGAACTAAGTAGTAGTAAGATGTCTAAAGATATTGATCAATCATCCGTTGAGATTTTAAAGAAGATAGTACCGGGGGATTTTGTTGTACATGAAGATCATGGTATTGGTAAATTTGTTGGAGTATCTGAAAGAGAGGGTGGGACATATATTGAGATTGCCTATGCCGGTAACGATCGCTTGTTTATACCATTCTCTGCATCCTCAAAGATTATGAAATACATCGCGAGTGGTAAATATCAACCTAGATTAACGGGTCTAAGTAGTGGTCTGTGGAAGAGAATATCTACAAAAGCAAAAGAGGATGTGGAAGATGTTGCTAAGGAGCTTCTTCAGATCTATGCCATGAGAGAGATCTCTCAGGGTATAAATATCTTGGGAGATGACATCTCTATGGATGAGTATTGGAAATTTTCAAATGAATTTAAATTTACAGATACCGAGGATCAATACCTTGCTACAAAAAAAATATCAGAAGATCTAAGTAGCGGCCGTCCAATGGATAGGTTACTAGTAGGAGATGTTGGATTTGGAAAGACGGAGATTGGTATGAGAGCAACCTTTGCGGTAGCTAACCATGGTATGCAGGTTGCAGTACTTGCTCCTACAACAGTTTTGGCAAATCAACATCTAAGAGTTTTTAGGAAGAGATTTAAGAAATATCCATTTAGGATAGAGGTGCTTTCAAGATTGCAGAGTAACAAAGAGAGAGAAAGGGTTTTAGAGGAATTAAAAAATGGGAAGGTTGATATTTTGATTGGAACTCATGCCTTGATTGCAGATACTGTTAAATTTAAAAATTTAGGTCTCTTTGTTATCGACGAAGAACAGAAGTTTGGTGTAAAGCAAAAGGAGAAGCTTAAGAGTAGAAGAGTAGACACCCATGTCCTCTCTATGACTGCCACTCCAATCCCTAGGACATTGAATATGTCTCTACTTGGCGTTAGAGATATCTCTGTTTTAGCCATTCCTCCCTCAGGTAGAATTGAGATTTCAAATGAATTTGCATCTTTCAGTTATGAGAAGGTAAAGGAGTGTATATTAAGAGAGATTCAAAGAGGTGGACAGGTTTACTACCTTCACAACAGTATTGAGAGCATATATTTTGTTGAAGAGAAGATAAAAGAGATGATTCCAGATATTAAGATACAGGTGGCACATGGGAGGCTTTCTGGGGATCGTCTAATAAATGTGATGGACTCTTTCCTCAATGGTGAAATTGATGTGCTTCTTTGTACAACCATTATCGAGAATGGTTTGGATATCTCTAACGCTAATACTTTGATAGTAGATGATGTTAACAGACTTGGTCTTTCTCAGATGTACCAAATCAGAGGTAGAGTAGGAAGGGGGCAGAAGAGGGCGTATGCTTGCTTCTTTTATGAGTCTCTAAAAGGAGATTCCTCTTTGCGCTTGGAAGCAATCAAGGAGTCTCAGTCCCTTGGTTCTGGTTTTCTTCTTTCAAGTAGAGACTTAGAGATTAGAGGGGCGGGGGATATTCTTGGTAAGAAACAGAGTGGTACTATTAACTCTATTGGTTACGGTTTGTATACACAGCTTCTTAAGGAGGCAGTGCTAGCTATAAAAGGTTCATAGAGATGGAGTTTCTGTCCGTGTAAATATTTTTTACTTGTGGGGATGTTAACTGTAGTTTAATATGTAACCACTATGTCTACAGTCCTGTACCGAAAATATCGATCCCAGAGTTTTGACGAGCTTGTTGGGCAAGATCATATCACGAAGATTTTAAAGAATGCTGTAAAAAGTGACCAACTAGCTCACGCATATCTTTTTGTAGGTTCTAGAGGTACTGGTAAAACTAGTACTGCTAGAATATTAGCAAAGGCAGTGAATTGTAAGACACCGCTTAAAGATGGTAACCCCTGCAATGATTGTGATATATGCAAGTCTATATCTGAAGGTACCTTCATGGATCTAATTGAGATCGATGCGGCCTCAAACAGAGGTATAGATCAGATCAGGGAGTTAAAGGAGCGTATAGAGTTCTCACCCTCAGAGGGGCGTTTTAAAGTCTACATTATCGATGAGGTACATATGTTGACCAATGAGGCATTCAACGCCCTCCTAAAGACTCTAGAGGAGCCTCCTGCACACATTATGTTCATACTTGCTACTACAGATGTTCATAAGTTACCAGCAACAATACTTTCAAGATGTCAGAGATATGATTTTAGACTTGGAAGTGATGAAGAGATAAGGAGGACATTGGAAGAAATAGTTAAAAAAGAGAAGTTAAAGATTGAGAAAGAGGCAATGAATATCCTAGTTCGCAATGCTAGAGGAAGCTATAGGGATGCTCTCTCATTGTTAGATGTTGTTCTAAATGGGCAACCAAAAGACTCTGATACTCGATCAATTACAGAATCAGAAACAAGGCAGGTGTTGGGTATTCCAGAATTTAATATGGTAGATTCCTTCCTTAGATATTTGATTGAGGGTGATAGTGCAGAGGCTCTCAAATGTATTGATGAACTTGAGAGTAAGGGAACAAACTTACCACAATTTGTATCATATACATTAGAGATTCTAAGAGAGGTTCTTGTTGCAAAGATAACTGGTCAAGATCTTTCTAATTACTCTTTTTCAAAGAATATTGATCAGAAAAGTCTAATGTCTCTAATATCTTCTTTCTTAAGGGTAGAAAGAGATTTGAAGGGTACGACTAATCAAACCCTCCTTATGCAAATGCTTATCCCAGAGTTTTGTGTCTTAGATGGAGCTGTTCAGAGCAAACCTATTCAAGAGAAGAAGATTGAAAAGGAGGTTGTTAAAGAGGTAGTTAGGAAGAATGATTCTACGATAGTGGAGAAAGCAAGTGAGAAAGTGGAGGTTGTTAACTCTGATGCTGGAGTAATAAGTGAGAAGGAAATACAGAGTAGTTGGAAGGATATTGTTGCAAAAGTAAAGCCTGTTAACAATACTCTTTCAGCATTCCTGAGCGTATCTAGGGTTTCAAGTGTAGATGGAGATCTTGTAAATATTGAAGTTCCATTCAAATTCTACAAGGATCAAATAGATGACTACCAAAGCAAGCAACTAATATCTTCATCAATTAGTGAAGTAGTAGGGGCCTTGTGTAGGGTGAGTTGTACAGTAAATGATACTGTAAAACCCAAAATACAATCCTGTGCAGATGTTGTATTGAAGAATATGCCTGTTTTTGAGAAGAAAAAAGAAGAAGAGAAAAAAGAGGAAAAGGTAAAATCTGAGTTTAAGAAAAAGAAGATATCTGTAGATGTAGATGCCATATTTGCAGGTATGTAATACATACTTTTTTGATGTATAATCCGGTATAGAATAATTTGATTTAGTAATCATATGTTAAATCCCGTTGAACTAATAAAGATGCAACAAGAGGCGAAGAAGATGCAGAAC
The DNA here is from genome assembly GCA_964621195.1 of uncultured Candidatus Saccharibacteria bacterium. Classification (GTDB taxonomy): domain Bacteria; phylum Patescibacteriota; class Dojkabacteria; order SC72; family SC72; genus UBA5209. The sequence continues at coordinate 48,502 of CAZULJ010000004.1, read as the reverse complement.
AAGATGCGAGAGAAGAAAATTGTTGGGGAATCTAAGGATGGAATGCTTAAGATTTTTATGAATGGTGCTCAAGAGTTTGAAGATATTTGGGTAGATGATACCCTTATGGATCCTGATATGTTAGATAGGTTTAAGAAAGATATGAAAGAGGCTTTTAAAGACTATCAAAAGAATTTACAGAAAGAGATGGCAAAAGATATGGATCTTGATCAACTGAAGAGTATATTAGGTTAATATGTCTGTACTTCCACTTTCTGTAGAAAAAGTTATCAATGAGTTAAGCAAGTTACCAGGTATTGGACCAAAGTCTGCCGCTAGAATGACCTACCACTATCTTAGATCTCCCAACAAAGAGGCGAGTAAGCTTGGTCAGGCATTACTGGATATGGATGAAAGCACACGGTTTTGTAAGAGTTGTTACAATGTGTCAGATAAGGATATTTGTGATATATGTGGTAATGAGAAGAGAGATAGGACAAAGATTTGTGTAGTGGAGGAACCACTCGATGTTGTTGCCTTTGAGAATTCTGCAATATATGAGGGTTTGTATTTTGTACTTGGTGGTGTAATTTCTCCTGCAGAGGGTATTGGTGCTGACGAACTTAGGTTTGACGATCTTAGAAGGAGGGTTTTAAGCACAATTAAAGATACCGAAAACATTGTGGAGCTAATTGTTGCTACAAACCCGAGCTTAGAAGGGGAAGCAACCGCAAGCTATATCCTTGATCTTTTTAGTGATAGTATTAAGGATGGTAAGTTGAAGGTTACTAGATTAGCAATGGGTTTGCCTACAGGTGCAGACTTAGAGTATGCAGATAGACTTACGCTAAAGAGGGCTCTTGAGGGCCGTAGAGATATTTAATATTTTGTTTCTTTTTAAATGAGGTTGTACTCGACATTAGATAGAAAAGTGGTTGATATTGTGCCAATAGAGGAGGGGAAGATATCGATGTATAACTGTGGACCAACAGTCTACAGTAGAATGCATGTTGGAAATATTCGTGCATATGTAAGTTGGGATGTACTTCACAGGGCTCTTTTGTATCTTGGTTTTGAAGTAAAGAGAGTTATGAACTTCACAGATGTTGGACATATGACTAAAGATGAGGATTTTGGTGAGGACAAGATTGAAAAAGCTGCTTCTCAAAGTGGTAAGGATCCTTTGGATATCTCGAATCAATATATAAAGACGGTGTTAGAAGATTTTAGTAAATTAAATATTCTCTCTCCAAGTGGAGATGAAGTAAAGCCTGATTTAGATTTGAAAGATCTTGTTGCGTATGGTTGGTTGAGAGCTACTTCATATGTTGATGAGATGATAGAGAAGATAAAAGAGATGGAGAAGAATGGGTATACATACGAGACTGATCAGGCAGTATATTTTGATATTACAAAGATTGAGGATTACACAATCTTTACTGGGCAAAAACTAGATGAGAAGGAGATAGGCGTTAGAGATGAGGTGGAGCAAGATATTGGTAAGAGAAATCCTGCAGACTTTGTACTTTGGATGAAAAGGGTAGGTAAGTATTCTAATCATTTGATGCATTGGAGTTCCCCTTGGGGAGATGGATTCCCTGGTTGGCATATTGAGTGTTCTGCAATGGGTATATCTCACTTAGGAGAGAGATTTGATATCCACACTGGAGGTATTGATCATATATCTGTTCATCATCCTAATGAGAGGGCACAAAATATTGGTTCATGTGGTCATCCTGTTGTTAAATATTGGGTCCATAATGAATTTATCGTTGATGCAGATGAGGGAAAACTTTCCAAGAGTAAGGGTGATGCTTTAACCCTTCCAGATATTGTTGAGTTGGGATTTGATCCTCTTGATTTAAGATTTCTGTTTGTATCTGTTAATTACAGAGTAAAGCTAAGATTTTCAAATGAGGCTTTGCAAGGGGCAAGAAATGCAAGGTTGAAGATTGTAAATAGGGTCGAATCCTTAAAGAAAGTTGCAGATGGTAGTGGAAGTATTCTTGCTGAGTATGTAGATAGATTCAGACACTCATTGGAAGAAAATTTAAACATGTCCGAATCTTTTGCAATATTAAATGAACTACTTAAATCTGATAATTCACCAGAAGATATTCTTGCTACGGTATATGACTTTGATAAAGTTCTAGGTCTCAATCTAAAAGAGTCTTTAACTGAAAAGGACGAAATATCTGAAGATATATTAAATCTTTTAGAGGAAAGAAAGATTGCTCGTGAGAGAAAAGATTTTAGTGAGTCTGATCGATTAAGAGATCTTCTTTCTGAAAAAGGATACAAAGTTTTAGATACTGCTACTGGTCAGGTAATAGAGAAGATATAAAGATATATGGCAAACAATACCTTCACAATATCTGTTAAAAAGAATGATCATGGGAGAGTTAAAGATGTCCTTTTAGCTAATGATTGGGTATTGGAGTTTGATAGTAATCAGTATGTTGAATTTAGATTTAGGAGTCCGAGGGGTTCTTTGGCTATACTGTATCTAAGTGGGAAGCTTGTTTTTCAAGGAGGTGAGGATTTTACTAGTATAATTGCAAATATACAGGAAGAAGAAAACGGCATATCATTAGAAAATTTTGTACCTCATCTTGGAGTAGATGAAGTAGGTAAGGGTGATTACTTTGGTCCTTTGGTTGTAGCCTCATGTTTTGTAGATGAAGAATTTGCAAAGAAGGTTTCTCTTTTAGGATTTGGAGATTCTAAAAAATTTACAGACTGTAAAATTAGGAAAATGTTTGAATCGATAAAAGGGTATCCACACTACTATGTGTCTGTTGTATCACCTCAAGAATACAATGATCTTTCTAAAAAGTATAACAATGCTTCTGTTCTTTTAGCAAAACAGCATAGTCTTGTAATAGAGAAGGGGCTTTCTGATCTTAGGTCCAAGGATATTGAATGCAATACCGTTGTTATAGACCAATTCTCATCTTCTAAAAACAGGGTTACAAGTGAGCTTGGCGAATTAGGTAAGGTTGTAAACCTTATTCAATTCCATAAAGGGGAATCAGATATTGCTGTCGCTGCAGCATCTATAATTGCGAGAGGGGTATTTTTAGAAGAGTGGGACAGAATGAACAAGGAGTATTACTTTAATTTCCCCAAGGGTGCTTCTAATGTTGTAGAGTCTGCAAAAGAGTTTGTAAAACTTCATGGGCCTGAAGAATTAAATAAGGTTGCGAAGATAGGCTTTAGGACTACACAGGAGGTTTTGGGGATGTTCTAGGATCCCTTTTTGTCTTCTCTAAGAGATTTGATAAAGAGATATCCTACTATTAGTACAACAAGCGCTGCAAATATTTCAATTGTATATGAAGGTACGGATATTTCTGTAAGTTTCGGATTACTATCCAAACCATTTGTAAAGTTTCCCAGTACATATCTGTCTGAGAATAGATCTGATAGGTGCCAGTTATGTATCTCAACGGTTTTTTCTAGTTGCTCACCTGGGTATAATTTCTCGCCTTCTTGATTTACATATATATATTTTGGCATGTAATCACCCCTCTTGTTAAATACCTCTATCCTACCAGAGGGTGTTAAAACAAAATTTGATTGGTTAACATATATATATCTAATCTTTAAAGGAAGTATATATGGTATTCCTTTACTTACAAGTTCGATTTTGGGTGAGAAGTCATTCGTTGTAATACCCAATACTTCGTCTTCTGCAGATACTAGATTTAATACAACTAGTTGAGAGATCCCCTGTGCTATTGAAACGTTTCCTGGGTCTGCTTCGGGCAAGAGTGTGAGTAGGTTAAAGTATGTTCCTAACTCCATATTTGATATCGGAGCTATTTCGTACTGTATGCTTTTCTTCTGTCCTGCCTCTATCAAAAATGTATCTGTGTCAGCCTTAAGAAATAGATCCTCACTATTTTCTGATATTTCATCTGTTTGAGGATTGTATGAATATATCTTTATTAATACTTCTGTGTCTTTTTCCCCATCATTTTGAAAAGTTACAGTGGAGTATGTTCTTTGTCCTTGAGATACTGTTATCTCATTGATAGAAGGCGATAGGGTGTTTGCATAAAGGGTATTTTTACCGAAGGATATCAAAAGATATATTGATATAAAGAATATTTTAAGGAATTTCATTATCTTCTTTTTAGTCTTTTCTTACTTATTACTACAATTATAGCAGTAAGGATAGGTAAGAGAATAGCCAAAAGAATCTTCCAAGGAATTATCCAGAAAGAGATCTCAGAAGAGAGAGTAGCAAATCCTGGCTGTATACTTCTATATGTCACTAGAAGTGTAGCCTTCATTGGTCCAATTGCGAGGGCATTGTTAGGGGAGAGATATCCTGGTTGGCTCCAGTTGTCTATATAGTTGCCTAGATTATCTCTTAGTAAGCTTTGTCTATTTCTGTTGAATGGTATTCTCGCCACTTCTTGTTTAAATATATTTTCTACTACAATCTCACCTGTGGGTGTTATATGTGTATCTCCTAAATTCTTTATTTGTGTTAGAAAATCTATATTTATCTTCTCGTAAGTCTTCTTGTCACTTGTGAACCTTAGAAGCTCAGCATTCTCTACAAATTCGTCACCTATCTGAAGTAGTAGGGGCATGCCAGCTGCTAAGTTTGCAAATGTAACGGAACCTTGTGTTCCTCCTGCAGATTCAGATATTAGAAATATTTGAGCGTTGTATTCACCCTCTGTAACATCTAAAGGAACATTAATTGTATATCTAAGCTTTGTATTCTTGTTAGGCTCAAGAGTTAAAGTATCTTTCTCAAGTGTTACCCACTTTGATGCGGAGTACAAAGATTTTGCTTCCTCTTCATCGGTTAGAATTATTGCTGTTCCTGGTTGATTCTCTATCTGTCTAAAGCCTCTTACATAGATTTGATAGGTGTCTGCATCTTGTGAAAGATTCCAGAAGACAACCTCATCAGTATATGTATCTCCTGGTTGAACTTTTAATACTTTGGAAGTAGGGGAGACGCCAATTGAAAGACTACTCTGTGCGAATGTTGGTATCACACTTAAACAGAGTAAAATTGTGGGCAGTAAAAATATTCTGTTATATTCCTTAAGTATTTTCAATATCATTATCTAAGTACTAGTAGTAACCACCACAAATGAAGGTTACAGTTTCTTGGTATGAACCAGCAGGTGCTGATGCGCTTGCTCTTGCACCGTATGTAATTGTAGCATTTTCAGATGTACCCTGTGCACCATTTTGTGAAAGAATCATCTTTGCTCCACTATACAACCTATCGAGTGTACCAAAGGTTCCAGCTGTTGTATCAACAAAGTTTGTAGATACTACGGCGCCACCAGTACTATCTGGATCTGATACGGTCATTCCGAAACCTTCACTACCAGCGACTGTAAGATCTAAGGTTGCAGTTGTCCCCGATGCTATTAAGTATGTAGTGGCGGTCGATTTGTAAAGACCAGCATCTGTTGAACCATCTCCCGTGCCGTATGCAGCCCAGTAATATCCAGAAGTTGCAGAGGTAGAGATAGTATGAGTTCCTATTGCATATGCACCACCAGGGTAAAGGGTTCCTAAGTTTACAGTATTCGTACTTATTGAACAGTTTACACTTGGGGCGTCAGATACTGTAGCACTAACGACTACAGAGTCATTAGATACTAATGAAATCTTGAAGGTCTTTGAGTCAATAGTTGCACCACTCTCAACAGTTACAGTTATTTCATGCTGACCAGCAGTACCATTGGTTCCCAATACTCCAGTGCTGCTAGAAATCTGAACACCGTATGTTGTACCTGCTGTTAATGCTCCGACATTTGTAATAGTTATTGTATCTACCGAGCTTGTTCCAGAACCTTGTGTACATGCAGCTGCAAGTGCAGTACCACTGTTTGGAAGAGCAGAGTCAATATCCCAGTATGTTATTGCCAAGTCTGCCTCTGAGGATGCAACTGCAGAAATTCCTAATGCTCCAGCACCTCTACACCAAGTTCCATCGGCTGCATCTGGATACTCAATTGTGATTGTACCACCAGATCCCATATTTTGTGCTGGTGCAACTGCTAGTACAAATTGTACTGCTTGCCCACCAGTACCGTTAAGTCCAGCTTGAATTCTACTGTAGTACATATATACGGCAGTAAGGGAGGCTGCTTGTGCAGAAAAGAATATGAAAAATGAGGTAAACCCAACTATCAAAAATGTTGGTATCGCTATCCTTAAGAGAGTTCCTAGACTTCTCACATTGGGCAGAGTTAAAAATTAGAGTAAAAAAAACAAACTAGTATTATGATTACAGATTACATATACCAATCAACCATGTCAATAGATATTTTGACTTAATATCTAGGAACGAAGATTAGGAATATTGTCTCTGAATAGTCAGTGGCAGCAGTATATGAGGTACCTGGTTTTGCAATCACTTTTAATGCCATTCTACCATCAATAATTGGGCCATCTGCGTCATATATTTTGTTGGCTGTTGTAGAAATAATTCCGACCTCGTTACCTGTTCCGCTATAGTCTGTAGTTGAGGATATAAACCCAAGGGTTGGTCCATCGGTACTGTAATCTATATATTCACTTTGTAATCCAAATCCAGAACTTACACCATTAAGATCTGCTGTCGCCGAGGTTATAGTCTGTAATGTGGTGGGGCTATATAGACCACCATTTGTTCCATTCATAATGATGGCGTATCCTCCACTTGAGTTGGTATTTCCGTCTAACCAAATTCTATTTTGTGCAGTAATTGCGGCAGACCCTCCGATCAGTTCATATGCTCCAGTAAATTGTATAGAGTGTGGGGGAGAGCTTTCTGCTGTATACCCAGATTCATCTGCAATATCTATATCGAAGAATACTTCTGGGATACCCGTAGTAGTAGATCGAACAGGACCAGGTTCTGTTTGCGTAAAAGATCCTTGGAGGGCAACAGCTCTTAGGTAGTAGGTGGTATTTGGTTCTAATCCCTTTAGGTTTAACAATTCTGCTTCCCAGTTATCCTCTGGCATAAAGTCGGAAAGATTGTGGGTTGAAATACTTTCGGGCATAAATGTGGAAGAGTCGATATATCGAATATCAGATACAAAGTTATCTGTAGATATCATAACAGAGTAGAGTGTGTCTGCAGGATTTACAGCTAATGCGGTTTCTTGATAGAGAGCTTCTACTTCACTGTCACTTAACGCTTGATTGTATATCATTACCTCGTCAATTAATCCGTCCCATCCATACGCACCACCAATTTTTACCGGAGCTGTTATTACTTGAGCACTAATTGTTTGTGTTACACTCCCGTATAGGGTGCCATTTATAAATAACTTAACTAGAGAGCCATCGAAAGTTAATACAAAGTGTTTCCACTCTGTTCCCATGTCATAGTTAGAGATTGAAAAACCATTTGATGCGCCTGCAGCATTAGAGATTCTTGCTCTAAAGGTTCTTGAAGTATTTGTTCCATACCAGTCAAACCAATAACTTTGTTCCCCAACTCCACCACCATTTGTTTTGTAGAGAATCCACCTGAATTTAGTTGTTGCATCATCGCTAGGGTATGTCCTATCTGATTTTACCCAAACAGATATTGTTCCTTGTGAGGTTAGATCTAGCGAAGAGTTATTACCCATATCTAAATAGTCTGTACCTCCTGTGAACTCTCTGCCCCTTGCGAATCTTCCAGTCGTAATCCCTGCACCGTAATCAGTACCATGATTGCTACTTTTTAGGTCACAGACATCTTGTCCTCCAGCGCAGGTATCATTCGCAAGTTCATCCATGGGCCAGTAAGAAACCAATCTTGAGTCATTTGTTTGATAGTGATAGGGGTAATCTGATAGTTCGAATCTAGCTTTGTCATAACAACCGCCATCTCCGCAAAGGCTAGTCATACCAGCAGAAGATATCCCAGAGGATCCGATTGAACACTCACTATGGCTTGTGCTGGTGGCATCAAAACATGAAATTATAGGGGCGGATGGTAAGAATGGTGTCTCAGGGCTTGATCCTACTTTATACAAGGTGGAATATATTCTTGGGTCACTAGAGATTGAGCCAACATTTAGTAGGGCACTGTAATTGCCGGATGTTGATTCTACAATTCCCCCCCCTTGAGTAGTTGCTCCCACGATTTTAAAGTTTGTTGAATCGAGCTCTGCAGCAAAGGATATTGCAGGAATGGAGAGTAGTATTGATGGGATCAATATTGCAATTATCTTAAGGTATCTTTGTATGTTCATATATCAAAATGATATTGTAATCATTCGTAAGTAGTCAAATATGGGAAAAAAGTAAGAAGGCATGATATAATTTCCGAGCTACTTGGAGAGATGACAGAGTGGTCGAATGTGACGGTCTTGAAAACCGTTGTACGGGTTTCCGTACCGTGGGTTCGAATCCCACTCTCTCCGCCATTATATTTTTCAAGATTTCTTCATATTTGGTATGTACCATCTTTGGGTATATAACTTGTTTCCAATAGAGTATGAGATCTGTATTTTTCTCCTTTGTATTGCTTCTTTGTTTTTCCTCCTATTTATATGCAGATAATTTCTTTCCAAGTGGTGACCTAATAGAAAACAGATTCTATGATACTGTAGCTTTTGGTATTGGGAGTGTTCCTGACCCAGGAGTCTGTCCTAACTGTATAAATTTTAATTCCAATAGCATTTCTGGAAGTAGTTCATCTCTTTTGTATGGAGCTTCATTCTTTGATGAGTTTGTATATTTCGATACTTTATACGGCTTAGTTAGACGTCCAGGCGTATATGATTCAGTTTCTTTACCTCCTGGCGCTACTGTCGATGTAGTCTATTTCTATCAAAATATGTCAGATGGAGAGGTATATATTGAATCCTTGAATCTTTTTCTTTCAAGATATGATAGATCAAGAGGTGATCTTAGAAGGGTTGTAAATGTGGAGGGAGATTTTGAGGAAGTTCCATTTCGGGTTATATCTTGGAACTATCCCAGGGGTGGTTTTGTCCATAGATATGAGGGACTTGGTATTGTGAATGAGGCCTCTTCGGGCTTTTTCAGGCTTGATTCTTTGCAGGTTATCTCTCCAATAATTTTTGAGAGATGGGAGGCAGAAGTATTGAATGGAAGAGTGCTTTTGCGTGTGTATGTTAGAAATATAACTGAAAGCTATGAAGAAGATATACTTTTTGAGCATGGTGAATACTCTTTGACAAGGGATTTCCTGCCATATGAGGAGTGTATGTATGAATATGTTCTCGATATCTCTGATGAAACAGATTTCGGTTATGCAAAAATATCAAATCCAAATACTGTTAGAGAGTGTGCAGTTGTTGGTGAGAATCAGGAATCAAATATAGTTGGTGAGTCCGCAATTATGTATGGTGTGAGATCCTTAAATGGGCAATCGCTAAACTATGTATCTTCTAGAGTTAAGCCTTTTGTGGAATCTTTTTGTATAGAAAGGATACCATATGAAATATATTCCGACGTTATAAAGATGGATGTTGTAAATAATGAGGGGGAGGTAGAAAACCCTGAGGTAAAAGATGATTTCGAGCAAGTTTTGGGTTTAGCTGTTCTCCCAAAAACTGGTATATTCTATTTCCCAAAATATCTAGTTATCGGATTTTCCTTCCTTGTTGTTGTATCAATACTTTGGTACTATTTCCTAAGGAAAAGAAGAAAATGAAAATACGATATACAATACCATCATATGTACAAAAAGTAGCGAGAACGCTTAGTAAAGAGGGCTATGATGTTTACCTAGTAGGTGGTGCTCTAAGAGATATTTTAATGGGTAAGATACCTCATGATTACGATTTAGCTACAAATGCTCAGCCAGATGAGATGTTAGAGATTTTTCCTAAGTCTGTATCTACTGGTGCGAAATTTGGTACTGTTCTTGCGCTTGTTCCAGATGAGTCTGGAGAAACAAAACAGGTTGAGGTAACTACTTTTAGAAGTGAATCTGATTATGTTGATGGAAGATGGCCAACTAAAGTCCAGTTTGTAAATGATCTTGATTTGGATCTTGGAAGAAGGGATTTTACTATCAATGCAATGGCTATGGATTTATCTAATGCTACTATCGAGGGGAATGTGCAGGATCAGGAGTGGAATATCTATGATCCTTTTGGTGGTATTACCGATATTAATCTGAAATTGATAAGAGCTGTAGGTACTCCTCTTGAAAGATTTAAGGAGGATGGTTTGCGTGCTTTTAAGGCTTGTCGACTTGCTTCTCAACTTGATTTTGAAATAGAGGAGGAGACACTTCTTGCTATTAAAGAGGCACTACCTGTTGCCAAGCAGGTCTCTATGGAAAGAATAAGGGATGAGTTTATGAAGCTTTTGTTAAACTCTTCCAAGCCTTCTAAGGGTATAGAGCTTTTAAGAGTAACTGGCCTGTTAAATATATTTTTGCCAGAGCTTTTGGAGGGCTATGGTGTTGAACAGAAATTGTATCATGCCCATGATGTATATTGGCATAGTTTAAAAACTTGTGATGCTGCAGAGGATAGCGTTAAGCTTGCTGCATTGTTGCATGATATTGCAAAGCCACGTACAGATATGGGTAATGGTCACTTCTATGGTCATGACAAAATGGGTGCTGATATGGTGGAAAGTATTCTTAAGAGAATGAAATTTCCTAACTCAGAAATTAATAGAGTAAAGAATTTGGTTCAGAATCATATGTTCTACTACCCTCATATTGAAGGGGAGGTAAGTCATGAGGATATGGAGAAAATACTGTTAACTCAATGGAGTGATGCTGCTGTTCGAAGATTTTTAAAAAGGGTTGGTGATGAGAATGTTGAAGATCTTTTTAAACTAAGAATTGCGGATGCTAGTTCAAATCCTAGTTCTGCATTTAAGCCAACAGAGTTAGAAGAGTTACAAAAGCACATTTCAAGAGTTCGACAGGAGGATATGGCCCTTAAGATTACAGATTTAGATATAAGTGGGGAGGATTTGAGGGGTATAGGGGTGGAGCCTGGTCCTAAGATGGGGGAGATATTGAAAAACCTTCTAGATATGGTAATTGAGGATCCTCTTTTGAATACAAAAGAAAAATTGCTGGAGGAAGCCAGACGTATGTTGTAATATTTAGATGTTAATTAATTTCTAGACTGCCCGAGATGAAGATAAAATTTTGTGGAGCTACAAGAACAGTTACTGGATCTTGTTATTACGTTGATACTGGTGAGTTTAAATTCTTAGTTGATTGTGGTGCTTTTCAGGGAAAAGATGATTTAGAAGCATTAAACTATGAATCTTTCCCATTTAATCCTACTGAACTAGATGCAATATTTCTTACACATGCTCATTTTGATCACTGTGGGAGAATTCCTGTACTTGTTAAGCAGGGTTTCAAGGGTAGAATCTTTGCTACACAGCCAACAAGGGATTTGGCAAAGATTGTACTTTTAGACGCAGCAAAGCTACAGCTTGAATCTTATGAGAGATGGGAATCTAAAAGTAGGAGAGAGGAATCCTTTAGAGGTTCTGCTGCTGAAGGATCTTTGTATGAGAAGAGAAAGCCACTATTCTCTGAACAAGATGTTGAGGAGATGATTAGGCTGTTTGAAGTATATCCTTATGGAGCATCAGTTAACTTGCATAATGGTATTGAATTTAGATTTAGAGACTCTGGTCATATTCTTGGTTCTGCATTGATTGAATTCTGGGTAAATACGGAAGCTGGTAGAGAAAGGAAGATTGTATTTTCAGGAGATTTGGGTCAACCAGGATCAAGAATTGTTAGAGATCCCGACCTAGTCAGAGAGGCTGATTATGTAATATGTGAGGCTACATATGGGAATAGATTGCATAAAAACAAAGATGAGACAGTATTAGAGCTACTCTCTATTCTTAAACAGGCCCAGGAGGAGGGTGGTAATGTACTAATACCATCATTTGCAATCGAAAGAACACAAGAGCTTTTGTATGAGATAAATTTGTTTGTCGAAAACAAATTACTTAACCAAGTTCCAATATATCTAGATAGCCCTATGGCTTCAAAAGCTACTGCAGTATTTAAGCAGTATCCTACTTTTTACGATGAGGACGCCAGAAGGCTTTTGGATAAAGGTGACGATCCTTTTAATTTCCCAGGACTTTTCACTATAGATTCTGCCGAAGAATCGAAGAGACTGATATCAAAATCTGGCGTAGTTATTATCGCAGGTAGTGGTATGTGTACTGGTGGAAGAATAGTTCATCACATTAAAAATCATATACATAAGCCCAATACGCATATGATATTTGTTGGTTATCAAGTTGAAGGGACCTTAGGAAGAAGGCTTGTTAATGGGGAAAAAGAAATAACTGTAATGGGGCAACAGATAGAGGTAAATGCTCAAATTCATACTTTAGGAGGCTTCTCTGCCCATGCAGATCAAAGAGATTTAAGATATTGGTTAAGAAGTTTTGGTCATACACCTAAGAAGATCTTTATAACCCATGGTGATGAGGAAATAGCTATTGGTTTTGCGGGTAATATACAAACAGAGTTAAATATTGATACTGATGTACCTAAGTTAAATGAAGAGTTCGAACTAAAGTAATATGGAGATCAAAAAGATACTTGATATCGAAAAAGATATAAAAGAGTTGAACATTCAGGGTGCAACCAATGTTGCTATTGCTACCTTAGAAGGAATGAAGACATATATACAGGAGTCCGAAACCAGAGATTCTAGCCTGTTTTACAAAGAGTTTCTTGAGGTAGGTAATAGGTTGGCCAATGCTAGATCAAATGAGCCTTTAGCTAAAAATGGTGTCCGTTTTGTAGAACATACTTATGAATCGAAGAATGCTGATTTACCATCCTTGGATAGTATGAAACAGCGTTTAGAGGAATACTGTGACAACTATCTATACCTTATTGCTGACACAAAGAGAGCCATTATTGATTACTGTGTACCTCAGGTAAGATTTTTAGAAAATATATTAACTCATTGTCATTCTTCTACGGCAGTTTCTGTAATAAAAGGGATTGCGCAAGGAAAAGACTCATTTGATGCGGTTTGTACTGAAACAAGACCTCTTTTTCAAGGGCATAAGACTGCGAAAAGTCTTTTGGAGGCAGGTATTTCTACTACTTTGATTGCAGATAGTGCTGCAGAGTCTTTTGTTATCGGTAGAGGCTCTGTTTCGATAGGTGCAGTCTTTATTGGCTGTGACCAACTGACTACAAAGGGCTACTGTGTTAACAAGATTGGAAGTTGGGGTATTGCTATGTCTGCTTACCATGCAAGTAAGCCATTGTATGTTGTTTCACCACTTTTAAAGGTAGACCCTCAGATAGGGGGAGATGAACTCAAGATTGAGGTTCGTGAGAGTAGGGAGTTATGGGAAGACGCTCCTAAAGAGCTTAAGATTTTTAATCCTGCATTCGAGATAGTAGATAACTCTTTGATTACTGGAATCTTGACCGAATTTGGTATACTGAAACCTAAAGAAATTGCTGAGGTTGTGAAAGCAAAGTACCCTTGGCTTTTTTGAAATAAACTAAAATAACTAACTATAATGGCGCTATATCTTAAGAGTAAGAAAGTTGATCTCGGAGCCGGTAAAGATCTCTTCATTGTTGTTCACCAAAGTGATGCTGATGACCTAGGTATACATGAAGGAGATATAGTTTTACTGGGTTACAAGGACATTGAGCTTTACGTAAAAGTTATAATTTCTGATAGCGAGGTATCTATAGGGGAAGTGGGTCTGTATGAGGAGATTCCTGAAGAATATCATATACCAAACGGTGCAAAGGTCCTTGTAGATATACAAGAGCCTGGGAAGTCCTTAGAGGCAATAAAGAAGAAGATCTCTGGACAGAGGCTCAACCAGGAGGAATTGCTTGCAATTATGGAAGATATTGGATCAAGAAAGTTAAAGGAGACAGAAGTTGCATTTTTTGTTTCAACATTTTTTAATCCAGGTTTTAGCGACGACGAAATCAAATGGATGACCAAAGGTATGGCCGAATCTGGAGAGATATTGGATTTCAAATATATAAAAAAGAACAAGGATCTAGTCGTAGATAAGCACTCTATCGGTGGTACGGCTGGAAAAGGTATTACCCCTGTACTTGTTCCTATACTTGCAGCAAGCGGTTTGGTAATACCCAACAGTTCCACAAGAGCAATAACCTCTCCGGCTGGAACGACAGATATATTAGAGACAGTAATGCCAGTAGCTCTAACAAAAAAGAGAGTGTACGAAGTAGTAGAGAAAGAGGGTGCTTGTATGATATGGGGAGGATCTTTGTATCTAGCTCCAGCAGATGATGAGATTATTAATGTTGAAAGATCTTTAAAGATACAGGAGTTCCAAAAGGTCTTGGTGAGTATCGTTGCAAAAAAGATTGCAATGGGAGTAACCTCTGTCCTTATAGATCTCCCATATGGTAAGGGAACAAAGTTGGAGAGACCAGATGACCTAGAATTTCTTGAGAGAGAATTTGAGAAACTCTTTGATAAGTTTGGTATTAAGTGTGTAACCTTTAGGAGAGTAGTGAAAGGTCCTGATGGTAATGGTGTTGGACCTGTACTTGAGATGAGGGACTGTCTTAGAATATTGGAGCGAAGTGAGAAACGCCCCCTTGGTATGGAAGAGACGGTATTAGATATGGCTGCTGAAATATTTGAACACAATGGTAAGGCAAAGAAGGGTGAGGGTAAAAAAATTGCTCTTGAGATACTTGATACTGGCAAAGCATTGAAGAAATTCTGGGATATAGCGAAGGCTCAAGGGGCCAAGCAGGTTGTAAAAGCTGAAGATTTAAAAGCTGGAGAGTTAACATATGATGTTGTATCAGATAGGGAGGGAACAATAAAGTATATGTGGACAAGGGAAATCGTAGAGATTGCAAGAGCACTTGGAACTCCAAAGATAAAGAATGCAGGAATATATATATACAAGATGCCTGGAGAGAAGATAAAGAAGGGTGATATCCTTATGACCTTGTATGCTACTACTGAAGATAGAATGGAAGAGGGTAAAAAGGCTGTTAACCTTGATGAGCTTTACGAGCTTTAATCTGTCTGAAGATGTATGTAGTTAATGACAGTAGGGCTATTAATATTCCTAGTATTGTTAATATTGGGAGTAAGATAACTACCGATTTACCAATTGTTGTTGTTTTAACAAAAGTATTAAGTGTATCTTCTGGTGTATTTTTTGTATCTTCCACAGACCTTACATCCGAGTAATCGAGTAATGTATCGAGATTAGGAGATTCAGAAACGGCATATATTTTTACAGAATAGTCTGAAAAATCTTCATTGGTAGTACTATCTGCAGAGTAAATTTTAATATTTGTAAGATCTTCATTGTAGAATGTCTCCCAAAGAACTTTCTCAATATTTTGGCCAATAAGCATGTTCTCGCTCTCATATGTAGGATCAATGCTTAACCACCCGTAATCGGGTATCCATACTTGTACCCATTGATGCCTAGTACTACCTTCCTCGTTTGTCTTACTTAATACATTTAAATTAGAGTATCCAAGTGCAGCGCGGGCAGGAATCCCTTGCGCTCTAAGTATTGCAATCATTGAGTCTGCATACTCCATGCAAACAGAACCACCACCTTGTAGTGCTGCCCTTGCTCCTATTCTCTCATTGTCACTGTTTGCCTTACTCTCATCGTACTCAAGTCTATCATTTATATATCTGTAATCATTTTCAACTAAGTTTAAAAAGGAGCTACTACTCTCTACAAGTTTTTTTGCCTCATCTTGTATATATGGATCGTCAGATTCCCAGAATTTGGAGGAGGTAAGATATTTGTTTAGGTTAGAATCCTTCTCT
Organism: uncultured Candidatus Saccharibacteria bacterium; assembly: GCA_964621195.1. GTDB lineage: Bacteria > Patescibacteriota > Dojkabacteria > SC72 > SC72 > UBA5209. Next base: position 32,753 of record CAZULJ010000004.1, on the reverse strand, counting down.
ACCATTTCGGCATACTCCTCTATGCTTAGGTTTGGAATTAAAGGCCTTTGATCATACTCACTTTGTTGGACAAAGATATATCCAGTAATTAAGATTGCACTACTTTTGTTTGCGGGGACCTCAAACCTTGCAATTATATTGCCCTCAAGGTCCTGGGAAATCTTAGAAGGAGTAGGTAATATCTCCTCTATTTTCACCTTCTGATTTGTCTCTGCAAACTCTCTAGGTAGTGATATCTCATATATATTTGTAGAAAGAGCATTAAATACTGATGAATATTTCTCTGGTATTAAGCTATCTGTCTTAGGTGTGTTGTACTTAAGCTCGAATCTGTAAATCTGGTCCGTCCCAAATTCTAAGGAAGGAGAGTTCCCAACCCTATCCTTTGATGCGAATGTATATGTGGTTTTACTATCTTTGGTCTCTTCCTGAAAACTTTTAGGATAAATATTTGAAAGAGGAGCAATATCACTGTCTGTAACTATATGCAAATCATAGCTAAAAGAGGTCTTTGTCCCTGTATTACTATCTATCTGTTCGAATTCCGTATCCTCATGTAATGCTGGTGCTAAAAGTATTACGTGATCGTAAACTCTTTTTACTAAATCGTGAGTCCTATACTCAACATAGATCTTGTATGGGTTTCCATACGTTGTTTGTCTATAGTTTGGAACTTTTACATATATACCGCTTCCATATTCAAGATCTTCTACTGTAAAGGGAATGGCTTTCCCATTGTTATCAACTACCTTTAAGGAGTCTTTCTTAAATTGTCTTTCTAATTCAAGCTCATACTGCTTACTCTTTGGTAGATCTGGTATGTGAAAGATTTTCTCTCCCTGTGTGGAATAGTAGAAGTCACTATTTTTTACTTCACGTATATACTCAGTCTTAACACTGACATATTCATCACCTGTTGTGTATTGAATTGTGGTGTTGTTTTGTATTGAGAAATCGTAATCACTTGCATTTAAAGTATAAACGCAGGTAAAGAGAATCGTTAATGTGAGAAGCAACTTTAGTATTATCCTGTTCATGGGAATATCTTACTTTAGAAAGAGTATCTTTTAAAGAGCTTTTTGGTGATATAATTGGGGGTTTAATATTTTTCTTTATTTTATGGGAGAAGTTGTAAGATCACATACTTTGTCACTTGGAATAGTGGGGCTACCTAATGCTGGGAAATCTTCCCTATTTAATGCATTAACTAAAAAGTCCGTACCTGCAGAGAACTTTCCATTTTGTACTATAGATAAAAATGTTGGTGTTGTAGAGATTCCTGATACAAGATTGGATAAGATGGTAGATTTTTTTAAGGCTGAGAAGAGAGTTCCCTCTGTGATGACCTTCGTTGACATTGCAGGGTTAGTTAAGGGGGCCTCAAAAGGGGAGGGACTTGGTAATCAATTCCTCGCACATATAAGAGAGGTTGATGTAATTATTTATGTTCTAAGAGCATTCACAAGTAATGAAATAGTGCATGTATACAATCGTGTAGATCCAGTAGAGGACTTTGAAATTGTTCAATCAGAACTTATACTAAAGGATTTGGATGTTGTGGAGAAGAAGTTAGACTCTGTTATTAGAAACTCAAGATCAGGAATTACGAGGGATACACAGATGCAAATAGATGTGTTAAAGAAAATTATTGAAAATCTTAATAAGGGGATTCCGGTTATAGATTTAATATTTTCTGAGGAGGAATCTAACTTTGTTAGAGATTTGTATCTCTTAACCTCGAAGCAGCGACTCTTTCTTCTGAACTGTAAGGAGGGGTTAGATGAGGAAAGCATTTCAATTTGGGAGAATAAACTAGCTGAGATATCTAAGGATGAAAAGAGGGAATTTGTAATAAGAGTAGATGTAAAATTGCTTTCGGATCTTGCTAATATGGATGAAAGTGAACTTGAAGAGTATGTTGAGTTATTAGGCTCTAAGCCAGTTACAGTTGAAGATGTAATACAGTATGCATACAAAAGATTAAATCTCTTAACCTTCTATACTGGTTCAAAAAAAGAGTGTAATGCTTGGACCATAGAGAGTGGTGCAAATGTAAAAAGTGCGGCATCAGTTATTCATACAGATTTAGGCAAAAATTTTATCACTGCAGATGTTGTAAATGTTGATGCTATGATCGATTCGGGAGGGTGGAATAGTGCTAAGGAGAAGGGTTTAGTTAAAAATCATGGTAAGGAATATATTGTCCAGGATGGAGACTATATTGTCATCCTTGCAAATGGCTAATATAATTGTAATCTAGGATTTTTTCTGATAAAATCCATTCGCATTGATATTAATTTAATAGATTGTTTTTTGATGTCAACAGATAGAGTAAAAAAGATGAGAAACTATGAGATGATGGTTGCTTTGAAGCCATTACTTCCTGACGATTTAAGGAAGAGTATTCATAAGGATTTTATGGATATGATGGAGAAAGAAAATGGAGAGGTTTTGGATGTAGATGTTTGGGGTAAGAGATATCTTTCCTACAAGATAAATGGTCATAACGAGGGTTACTATATTGTTTACAACTTTAAATCTTCACCTTCAATAATCAACGAGATGAAAAGACTTTTGCAATTAAGGCAAGAGATCTTAAGATTTATGATTGTAGAGGCAGATCATCCAGAGGAGATTGGTAAAAGGATTAAGAAGAAGGAGATTGAGATTTAATTCAGAAATCTTTTATTTTTGGCTGGTAATATTAGGTAAGTTAAATTTATAAATATACAAAAATGTCAGCGAGGTCTTTAAACAAAGTTCAGTTGATTGGTAATTTAACAAGAGAGCCTGAGCTTAGATATACAACTGGTGGTACACCTGTTGTAACTTTTGGTTTAGCAACAAACAAATCTTGGAAGGACCAAGATGGTAATATGAAAGAGGTTGCAGAGTTCCATAATATTGTAGCTTGGAACAAGATGGCAGAAATTTGTCAGCAATTACTTGCTAAAGGAATGAAGGTATATATCGAGGGTTCACTAACAACAAGGTCATGGGAAGCTGAAGATGGATCTACAAGATACAAAACAGAAGTAAGAGTTAACGATATGATTCTTTTGGACAACAAGGGAAAGCAAGGTAATGGAGTTTCAGAAGCACCACGTCCTGAAGAGCAAGTAGAAGAATTGCCTGTTGAAGAGAGTTCTTCAGATGAAGATCCTCTTGAAGATGCAGATTTACCATTTTAATTTTGGAGATAAGTAAGTAATGAGTGAGATAGAAGAGAAAAAAATAAGTACACCCACCCTAGAGGATGTTTTTGATGAAAAGAGTGTAACTGAGGAGGAAACAGATGATAACTATGGTGGAAAGAAGAAGATAAGGAGAAGAAGAAAGATAATTCAAAATCTTTCATGTCCTTTGTGTGATTCTGGCGTTAAGAGTGTTTCATACAAGGATGTATATCAATTAAAGAAATTTACATCTGTAAGAGGAAAGATAATTGCTACTGAAAAGTCTGGAGCTTGTCATAAGCATCAGAAACAGTTAAGGGGAGCAATTAAAAGGGCTCGATATATGGCATTGTTACCATATGTTGCAAGAGAGGCATAACTCTTTTTGATATGAATTTGTAAAGGGAGCGAAAGCTCCCTTTTTCTTTGTTCAATTCCCAAAAATACATTTAACTGGTAAACTGATTACGTAATGAGTACTCTGCCCATTCTCAAAAAAAATGCATATTTAACACTTTTAATAAAAGATAACCATATCTTTGCGAATCTAGCATATACTGATTTCTCTGCACAAAAGACATATATGCTTTCGGACACTGTAGATCTTTCACCTTTAAAATTTAGAATGGATGATATTGTCTTCAACAAGGCTTTTTGGTCTGAGTACTTCGATTCCTTAGAGAAGAATTTCGAATGGAACTTTGTTGATCGTAATTGGCAGGGAGTTTTTAAGGTAAAAGATTTCGATGATGAAGGTGTAGGTGTAAATGGTGTAAAAGTCTTAATAGATGATAATCAACCATTCTTTAATAGGATATATCTTTCTTTAAAAGATTTCTCCAAGGATATTGCTCTAAGAGTGGTAGATGATCTTTTTATGAGAAATCTTCTAGAGGGGTTAAGGACTAGGTTAGGCTACACGGATTTAATATGGACAGATTTAGATCTCTCTCACTTCACAGTATATCGTGCGAAAGAGAAGACTTCTTCTTCCGGTATATTTAGTAAGGAAAAGGTATTGGGTAGTGAGTTCTTAGTCAGTAAGACGAACTGGAGTAGTGAGATTGCCTTAATAGATTCAGTAAAGAACTCAAAACTTGAAGCCTTTCTTTCTATAGAATCTAGTTCTGATGAAGTATTAAACAAATGGGCAAACTTTGTGGTAAATACACCAGATTATATATCTGACCCAATTATTGAAGATATATTGAGATCTTTCCTTACAATACAAAATCTTTCTATAAAGGAGAACAACAGAGAGAAGTTTGAGTCTATGGGAAGGAAAAACTCTGCGATTGTAATAACTGGTAAATTACCAAAACTTATTAAAAGGAGAGAGCTATTGCTCTCTATAATAGATGGTTTTGAGCTTGAAGGTATATTTGATATTTTTGTAGATCCCGAACATAGAATAGTTAGTTATGGTAGGAATCTTGTTTTAGCATCCGATTCAGATGAAATAATGGTTATTAAGGGAGATGTTCTACCCTGTGCTAGCAAATTACTAATACCAGAGATTAATCAATCCAAAGGTAGAAACAAGATTCTGTTTTCCGGAAAGATTGTATCTCAAGATTTTGAGCAAAGGGAGATCTATGCTTTAAATCCTAACTTTGAGATATTTTCTATCCCTAAAGTATTAAACAAGGTAATTATCGAGGGTGAATTGAAAAATGGTGCAGTATTTACACATTTCCCATCAACAGAGATTTCATTTATCTCTACACACGGAGGGTTAAGGTATGATTCCCTCGTTGTAGATTGTAGAATCCGTCCAGTAGTATATGGACCAAGACCTAGAGACAACAAAGATAAATTGCAGACATGGAACAATGGAAATAAGGAGTAGATTGTTTGAAAAATACAAGGATTACAAATTTAGTATACCTCTTACGGGTAAGGAGAGAGTCTCTGTAAAACAGGGAAGCTATATAAAGGAGGGGGACAAGATCTTCGAGAGTATGGTTAGTGGCATAAAGAAATCGGTATATTTACCGAAAGCTATTGGTTGTAAGGCGGAAGATTCATATAAATATATAACAAGAATAGATGGTGAGTATGTAGAGGAGGGTGAAACCTTAGCACAAAGGATATCTACTGGAGGTTTAACAATTACAGACGCTATTGCTCCTGTCTCTGGTATTTTAGACCTGTCTAGATTGGAGAAGGGATACTTGGATGTGCTTGGAGAGGAGAGTAGGGTTGTATTCGAGAGTGACTTCAAGGGTTACGTAAATACCGTAAATCCAAATGATGGAATAATTATCACTGCAGACTCTATCTGTGTTGATGTTGTCGCTACTACAAAAACAGAGAGTAAATTTTTTGGTAAGCTAGAGATCCTCTCCGACGGGTACAGTATTGTTACCGAACAGATCTTGGAGAATGACTATTCAGGCAAAATCGTATGGGTTGGTCCATATCTTTACGATCAGGTAGCCTATGAGCTGTTTGAAAGAGGTGCTGTGGCAATTCTAACATATGCAATTTCTTACAAGGAGTTTCGAAGTATTGGATTGCCAGTTGCGGTACTAGGGGGCTTTGGTTCCGTCCATTGCGATCAACTCTTTGTCGAGAAGCTCATATCTTTGAAAGATCATTTGGTAGTATTAGATGGAACCGAAAATCAACTCTTCGTTATTTCAAATAGCGAGGATGTGAACAGAGATTGGTTTGTAGATAAATATATAAACGAGTATGTAATATCAAGAGCTCCCTCCACTTATGGATATATTGGTAGGATTGAGGATATACAGGGAGACTCAGAGTATGTATTTGTCAATTTCGGTAAGAAAGGTAAGTCCCTGCTTCATATCGGTTATCTGGACTTTGTAGATTTGTAATACAACCCTCTGGGTAATATAATTTCAGGAATACTTTAGTTTAGTTTCTCTTGCTTGTGGAAAATAACGGAAATAGTATAAAGAATCTTTGGATATTAGTACTTCTTGTTGTATCCTTTGCCTTTGGTATTATCTTTGGTAGAAGTGTTAATGTACCAACTTTAGAGGTATTTGATAACACACCTTCTGCAAATCAAGATCTCTTCTGGGAAGTGTGGAATGTTATGAAGAGTAGGTATGTAGAAAAGGACAAGGTTGAGGATCAGGATATGATGTTTGGTGCAATTAAGGGTATGGTTGATTCGTATGGAGATCCTGCAACACTATTTTTAACTCCTGAAGAAACGGAGGAATTTAATCAAGCAAATGAGGGTAAATATTTTGAAGGAATTGGTGCAGAGTTAGGATATGATGATGGATCAATTATAATTGTATCTCCATTAGATGGTTCACCAGCAAAAGATGCGGGTATTAGGCCTGGCGACTATATATTAGCTGTGGATGATTACGAGGTTAAGAGCAAGGATAACATATATGATATTGTACAAAAGATAAGGGGAGAGTCAGGTACAAAGGTTGTTTTAAAGATTCTACATAAGGGAGATTTAGAGCCAGTTACCATTGAGATAACAAGAGGACAGATTACAGTCCCAAGTATGACGTTATCTTTTATAGGTGCAAAAAAGGATATTGCATTAATAGATATTGCAAGATTTACAGACTCCTCATATCAAGATTGGGTTGAGAAATGGGATTCTGTGGTTGATGAAATCGCAAAGAAGGGTACAAAGAAAATTATTGTTGATCTTAGAGGTAATCCTGGAGGATACTTCGATGCTGCAGTTTACTCTGCTTCTGAATTCCTTGAAAAGGGGACATTAATCTCAATGCAAGAAGATGGAGATGGAAATAGGGAAGATTTTGTAGCGAGAGCGGGTGCAAAACTTTTGAATACCTCTGTTGTTGTTCTTGTAGATGAGGGTAGTGCTTCTGCATCAGAGATCTTTTCTGGGGCATTGAAACAAAACAATGTGGCACAAATAGTAGGAGTGAAAACATATGGTAAGGGTACTGCACAGAGTGTGCTAGACCTAAATGGAGGATCTAGTTTGCATATCACAATATTAAAATGGTTACTACCAGACGGTACTTGGATAAGCAGGGATAACCCAGTAGTTCCTGATGTTGAAGTGGAGAATACGACAGAAGATTTTGTTGCTGGATTTGATAGACAATTAGATGAAGCTATTAAGTTACTTAATAAATAAATTTTTATTAATGTAAATATGGAAAAGACTGAAATTAAAGAGAAGAAGGGAAAATATACACTCTCCTTTGATAATTACAAACATCTAAGAGTTTTTGGTTTATCCTTGGTGATTATTACCATGCTGCTTTTCTTCTCAGTATCAGTACTTCTAATATTAAGAATTTCACCAGCTTTACAGGACATACTACTCTTTGGTAATGATCAGAAGGTTGAGAATAACCAGGAGAAAGATGTAAGTATAACCGTAACTCAAGAGGAGAACGTTGTAATAAATGTTGTTAAGAACTCTACAGAATCTGTTGTTAGTGTAGCAGTATCCCAACTCTCACTTCAACGGGGTGAGGGGTTGGTTGATAGTGTTAGTAAGATAGGAACTGGCTTTGTAGTTGATAGTAATGGAATTATAATAACAAATCAGCACGTGGTTTCAGATTCTACTGCAGCATATGTTGTAATAACAAGTGATGGAAAGGAGCACTCCGTTGTTGAGATATTAAGGGACGATAGCAATGATATTGCAATACTAAAAGTAGACGCAAAGGATCTAAAAGCTATTGAATTAGGTGACTCCTCAAACTTACTTGTTGGACAAACAGTTATAGCAATAGGAACGCCATTGGGCGAGTATGCAGGGAGTGTTACAACCGGAGTTATTAGCGGCTTAAGTAGATCTGTAACAACCTCGTCTGGTTGGTTTGGATCTACAACAAAAGTATATGAAGATGTTATCCAAACTGATGCCGCAGTAAATCCTGGAAACTCAGGTGGACCATTGATTAGTACGGAGGGTAAAGTAGTGGGTGTTAACTTTGCGACTAGTGCGGGTGCAGATAATATATCTTTTGCTTTGCCGATAAATGTTGTAAAGGAGAGACTTGAGGAGTACAGAACATATGGGAAATTTATAAAGCCATATATCGGTATCTCGTATCAAATGATCTCAGAATATGAAGCCTTGTACTATACAGATGTTGTAGCTGGAGCATTGGTTGTAAATACTGACCCTGTTGGACCTGCAGCAAAGGCTGGCATAGAAAGGGGAGATATTATTACTACGATAAATGGAAAGAAGATTGCAAACTCTTTTGCCTCCCTTGTTCAGTCATTTGATGTCGGAGAGGAGATATCCTTGGAGCTTTGGAATGCTGGAGCTACAAGAACTGTGAAAGTTGTATTAGAGGAAGCTAAAGAGTAGGGGTCTTTACTATTAAAAACCTATCTCTTTCGAAGCAGTCTTTCTGTTTTGTAATCTCAGAAACTTTGAAGAACTCTTTAATAAGTGTATAGGTTTTCTCATATATAGATTCCTCTGTTTCTATAAAGAGATATTTGGGGTAGTAATTCTTTTTATTCATCATTTTGAAAAGATCTCTATAGAGTTTCAAGCCATCTTTACCACCATCTAATGCCTCTCTTGGTTCGTAATTAATAACGGAGTGGTCTAGTTTTAAATACTGTTCAGTGGGAATATATGGCAGATTAGCTGTTAAGATACTTTCGTTTGAGAGATCCTCGACATCTTTTATTAGATTTGTATTTAGCCAATCTATATCAATACTCCGAGTTATCAATTCTTCATTCCGTTTTGCAATCTTGAGTGCACTTTGTGATATATCAGTAGCATGAATATTTAGTACGTAATCTTCTCCCAAATACTTCTTTACTGAAATCGGTATACATCCAGTTCCCGTGCCTACATCTACTAGTCTTTTGATATTTTCTTTTTTGATAATTTCAATAACGCTGTGTACCAGCTTTTCTGTTTCTACTCTTGGTATAAGGGTGTCCTTTGTAACTAGGAATTGTAGATTACAAAACTCTGCATATCCACGAATATATTCCCAGGGCTCCCCATTAAGTAATCTCTTCTCAATATTTTCTCTTTTAATATCGGGATTCGATCCTATGTATTCTGCAATCTCTAGTGAGATTCTTTTGTAATCGGGATATCCGATTCTAGTAAGTAGTTGTTGAAAAAGGTAGGCATCCTGTAGATTACTGTACATCCTTAAGAAGTTCTAACTGTATTCCCTCTCTTATATCATCAACCATGTCATCTATTTCTCCAGCCAATACTGTTTCTATGTTATGCCATGATTTTTTTATTCTATGATCTGTAATTCTATTCTGTGGAAAGTTATATGTCCTAATCTTCTCTGCTCTCATAGCACTACCGATTTGTGAGGATCTCAGATTGGATCTTTTCTCTGCCTCTTCTTGTCTTTTCTTTTCATACAGTCTAGATCTTAACAAAGCCATAGCTTTCTCTTTATTTTGGCTCTGATGTTTTGTTTCTTGGCAACTTACAACTATTCCACTTGGGAAGTGGGTTATTCTTACTGCGGAGTCTGTTCTATTAACACATTGACCACCAGCGCCTGAAGCTCTCATAACATCTATTCTTATATCTTCTGGTTTTATCTCAATATCAATACTTTTTGCTTCTGGTAATATCGCGACAGAGGCTGTAGAGGTGTGTATTCTTCCTGAGGATTCTGTAACAGGTACTCTTTGTACTCTGTGTACACCACTCTCGTACTTAAGTTTTTTATATACATTCTTACCATTAATTTGTGCAATTACTTCCTTGTAACCACCACCTTCAGATATATTACTCTCTATTACTTGCATATCCCAACCATTTTTTAATGCGAAATTCTTGTACATTCTGAATAGATCTGCGGCAAACAGGCTCGCTTCATCACCACCTGCACCAGCTCTAATTTCAAGTATTGCAGACCTATTGTCATCCTCATCATGGAATGTTCTATCTATCTGCAATATTGCAATTTCTTTCTCTAATAGGGGGATTTTTTCTTCGATTTCTTCCATCTCAGTTTTGGCCATCTCTGTAAGATCGGGGTCCGAATTCTCCTTTACAATTTCTTCGGCTTCTTCATATGCCTTGGTTAGGGAGAGTATCTGTTCTATGTACGAGGATAGTTGGGAGTAGTAGGTGAGATCTATACTAATCTGAGATATATTATCCCCTGTATTATGAGCATTGATCATTCTCTGCTCCAATGCTTCTTTCTCTTCCCTTGCTTTGTTCTTTGAATATTTTTCTTTTACAGCATTTATGTCCATATCTATGGATGATATCATTAATATTGATGTATAGGGAGTGTGTTACTTAGAAATGTTCGCGTTTGCAAGCATATCTTTGAGTGTAAGAGTTGAAGAACTCTTTACTGTTGTATCTTTCTTCTGCTTTCTTGCTTCCATCTTCTCTCTCTTACTTCTGAAAGACATCTTTGCAGCTTTCTGAGCTCTTTCTTCAAACTTCTTAACAACATTGTCAGTGTCTACAATTTTTTGTTCTCCAGTGAAGAATGGGTGACATTTTGAACAAAGTTCTACGTTTAAAGTATCACTTTCTAGTGTAGAACCTGTAACAAATGTGTTACCACATGAACATACTACTTTCAAACTCTTGTTGTATTTTGGATGAATATCTCTTTTCATAACGGGTAGAATTATAGCAGATGAATATGGTAGTGTCTAGAACAAAGATCTATGAATTTATATCTTAAAAACTGTTTCATAGAGCTTTACAGTAAGATCTGCAACATTTCTGTTACCCTTGCCGTGAAGAAAGATCTCTTGAGGGATCTTAATAGGTTTAGTCTATTCTGTATCTAAAATGTTTCCATCATCTCCTAGTCTCCAGTATACTACACCAGCAAGCTTATTCTCTCTTGATATTTCAATTCTCTCCTTTACTCCTTCTTTAGTGGGGTAGAAGAGAATACATTTGGATCCATCTGCACATGTATACGATGCATAGCCTTCTGCAAAATCTTCGAGATATTTTCTCTCTATTTTACTATTTGAAAGTATACTTGTAGTCGAAGAGTAGGTGAGTGCAGTAGCCTTCTGTTCCTTCCAGAGATATGAGTAAAGGTGTATGCCTAGGAATATTTTCTGAGGGTTTATTTTCCCTTTAGAGTATTCTATGACATCGGATATCCAATCTAATGGACCTATGGGTCCAGGTATGGTTGAGCTTTGTAGTGTATAGTCGTATGTCATTATATTCACACTGTCTGCAACCTTGTTTATCTCTATCCAATCTTGTGCATAAAGAGTATCTACTGAACTGTCTCTAGTTTTAGCCGAAACTGTAACAGAAAGGAGTTTGCCTTTCTCTTTTAATTTTGTAGATAGTTTTGAAAGAAATGAGAGATATTGTACTCTGTTTGCAGTCTTTATTTTTTCATAATCAATATCGATACCATCATAGTTATACTTCTCTACCTGCTCAACAATCTCATTTACACTCTTTTCTATATATACCTCAGAGTTTAGTACACTTTCCATTATCTTAAAGTCATATGAACCTACCGTTGGTATTACTAGAATATTTTCTGTCTTTGTATATGCAAGAAACTCTGCAAGAGTACTCTCCGAGGGTTTTCTATCCATTAGTGTACCATTATTGTTTAAAGAGTAGAGTACTGGATGTACCCTAGTTATTGTTTCTTTTCTTAACTTTAGACTCTCAAATCCTTTTTTAAAATCCCAGGAGGGTATCCATGCCGATTGGGTGAAAGTTGTTTCGGGTATCTCCTGCTCTTCTTCAGTTACCACTTCGTTTACTAATTCCTCTGGCTCCGGTGTACTGTCTTCTTCAGTGTTAATATCTTCATTTTGTGTTGTGTTTTTAGGTATGGATATATATATTGAAAAACCTAGTATTGCGATCGAAAGGATAACACTTATGATTAACAGTATGTTCTCTTTTTGCATTCATTGATTATACTACATCACAAAAAGAAAAACGGGGCATACGCCCCGTTTCTTTCTATTCTAAGCTACTTTATCTCTATCTGTTTTGTTTGAGATTCTTTTGCCTTTGGTAATTCGACAGTTAGTACACCATCCTCAAACTTTGCATTAACTTCGTCTGGATTGATTATAGAAGGAAGGTTAAACCTCTGAGAGTAGGAGCAACTCTGAAAGCCCTTGAGGAAATATTTCTTTCCATCTTTCTCCTCTTTGGTTTCACTGTTCTCTCCTTCTATTGTTAGAATATCACCAGTTACTGATATCTTGATGTTCTCCTTCTTTATGCCTGGCATTGCCATCTTCACAAAGATCTTGTTATCTTCCTCCCATATATCGGCAGAGAAATCTTCGAATGGTCTTTCCCATCTGTCAAGTAATGGATAACTGAAGAATTCGTCCATTAAAGACCTTATGGGGGTATAGTAACTGTCTTGAGGTTTTTGATTTATCTTTACAATCTTCATAGTAATTTAAATAAAAATTTAAATATGTATTGTTAGCAAAGTATAGCTACGAGTGCTAAAACTGTCAAGAACTATTTAATTTGATCCAGAGACTTTTGTGGCATTCTAAGCTTTCTTGGTGTAAAGAAAATTAGATGGTTCGAAGAGATTGCAAGCACAAGGCCAAGCAGGGAAAATGATTTGTAAAATCCAAAGAGATCGAAAACGTATCCCATTAGCAGTGGAGCAAGTATATATGCAAACGAATATCCAGCATTAGAGATGCCCATTAAGTGAACCCGGTGTTCCTCAAGTCTCTTTTGCAAATCACTGTATACAGCATCATTTAACGGCCATGAGTTGGAAATATATATAAAAGAATTGAGTCTGAGAGTCGAAATACTGCAATTGGTAAAAGGAAGATGAATATTGATCTTGCTCTTTTCCTGTATATCGTGTGTGTCTGGTTTATTTGTAGCTTTTGCATCTTTGATATCGTATCACTTTGCAATATCAATTTCTATACAACAATATTCTTGATTTCCTACTTCTAAAAAAATATACTTAACACAGATATGAAGTATTCTAAAAGGATTCAAAACAGAGTGAGTAGAATCGAGGGGCAGGTAGGAGGTATAAAGAGGATGATAGTTGGTGGCACTGAGGAGGAGAAACTTATGACACAGCTACAGGCTGTGATCTCTTCTCTGGAGAGTCTTAAGCTTGAGCTAGTAAAAAATCAGATGAAAGAAACCCTTGTGGAAGATGTAAAGAAATCCCTTGGATTATCAGATTAAACAATCTGGTATACTCTAGAATATGACTGCCCAATAATATAATTAGATGTATATATGAAGATAAAAAATCTCGGATGGTCAACCTTTCAATTAACAGTTGGCGAAATATCATTAATTACGGATCCTCTTGCATTAAAAGAAAGTGGATTGAGTTTTACTAAAGTAAAGACAGATGTTGTTTTGTATACAGATAAGAAATTAATAGGTAAAGAAGAGATCCTAAAGGAGAATGATCTCTTAAAGAAAGTTGAGCCTGAGCACAGAGAATCCATTATTGAAATATCATCCCCTGGAGAATTTGAGATTGGTGGAGTTATGGTAAGAAGAGATGTTGAGGCTCCTTTCTATTTAATTGATGAAACAATCTTGCGTGTTGTATACATGGGACTTTTAGATAATAGCTTCGATACATCTTCTACTAAAGATCTTGGAGATGTTGATGTATTGATTCTACCAATAGGTAATGGATCTCTCTTTATCGATTATGACAAAATTGAGAAAGTTATTAACAATGTAGATCCTACAATACTCCTCCCATGTGCATACAAACAGGATGGGCTAAAAGTTGGTAAGGATATAAAGAGTAGGGAAGACTTTATTAAATACTTTGGTTTTACAAATGTTAGAGATGAGTCATATATAAACGTATCTCCTTCTCCTGAGCAGGAGCAGAAGAATATGGAGGTAATATTTCTTAATTAAAAAATAAATGGAGAAAATACCACCACAAAATATTGAAGCTGAGAAATCTGTCCTTGGTTCTATGCTTTTGGACAAAGACGCTTTGATAAATGTTTCTGGGTGGTTACAGCCTGGCCATTTCTATGATGATCGTCATGCTTTGATATATCAAAATATTTTAGAGCTTTTTGAACATGGTTTACCAATAGATCTAGTAACAATATCTGATAGATTAAAGAAGAAGAAAATATTGGTGAAGGTTGGTGGTCGTGCATATCTTACTGAGTTAGCATCCTTTGTTCCCACCTCTGCTCATGTGGAGGAGTATGCGAATATTGTAAAAGAGAATGCTACAAGAAGGGGGTTAATCTCCTCTGCGTCACAAATAACTACTCTCTCTTTTGATGAGACTATGGATATATCTGAAGTTGTTGATAAGTCAGAGACACTTCTTTTTAATGTTGCTCAAGAGGGTGTTAAGAGTAACTTTGTTCATGTTAAGGAACTGTTAAAAGATGCATACGAGAGAGCAGCGCATGCAAAAAGCACTGACGATTACTCTGGTATTTCTACTGGATTTAGAGACTTAGATGTACTGCTTGGTGGTTTCCAAAAGTCCGACTTAATTATACTTGCTGCAAGGCCATCTGTTGGTAAAACCTCATTAGCCTTGGATATGATGAGGCATGCCTCTTTGGTTGAAAAGAAGAATGTCGCATTCTTTTCCCTAGAAATGTCCAATATGCAGATTATGGATAGGCTACTAGGCATGCAATCTGGTATACCTTTTTGGGAAATTAGGACAAACAAATTAAATGATGAGAAGATTATTAAGTTAGCCAATACAATGGGTGAGCTTGGTGATGCTAATATCTTCATAGACGATATGGCAGGTCAACATATTAATCAGGTAAGAACAAAATCTAGAAGATTAGCTTTAGAGCATGGTGTAGATATTATCTTTGTAGACTATTTGCAATTGATGCACGGAAGCAGCAAAGAGAGCAGAACTCTTGAAGTATCAGAAATATCACAAGGTTTAAAAAATCTCGCAAAAGAATTAAATGTACCTGTTGTTGCCCTTTCACAGCTATCTCGTGCAATTGAACAGAGACAAGGAAGAAGACCTCAGCTATCCGATCTTAGAGAGTCAGGATCTATTGAGCAGGATGCCGATGTCGTAATATTTGTAGATAGGGAAGAAACATGGAATCCTGATACAGAAAGAAAGGGTACTGCAGATATATTTCTTGCAAAGCACAGAAATGGTCCTACAGGTATGGTAGAGCTTGCATTTGTAAATGAAATCGCTAGCTTTAGGAATTTGTATAGGGATCGTAAATAGTGTGTACAAGCTAAAGATATTTGGGATATAATACATGCACTGGTCGAGTGGTGGAACTGGCAGACACGCGGGACTCAAAATCCCGTGCTAGTAATAGCATGAGGGTTCGATTCCCTCCTCGACCATTATTCTTTTCCCCCTTGTAAAAAAAACATTTGCCTGAGATAATTTGTTGTACGCCCCATCATTAATTGTCTATATTAAAAATATGAATCTCGAAAACTTTGTTCTAGGATTTTTTGATTTCGTAGGTAATATGGATTTCAATATGTTTGGGAGCTTTCTATTCGTCTTGTTGTTAATATTTTGGTTAGTGCTAATAGGTTGGGTTTGGGTGGACTCTGGAGAGAGAACTTCAAATATGACTATCAGGGTTGTATATCTTCTCCTAGTTACACTATTAAATATCCCAGGATTGATAATATATTTGATAATTAGACCGAGTGAGACAATAGAGCAGATATATTGGGCAGATCTTGAGCGAAGATATCTTAAATACGAAACATCTGAGTTAGGAGATTGTACAAAGTGTGGTAATCAGCTATTACCAGGGTATGTTTTTTGTACAAACTGTGGTAATGAAATAAAAAAGAAATGTCCAAACTGCGAGGTACTGATTGGTAAAAGTGTTAAATTCTGTCCATATTGTGGTACTCAGGTTGCTGCAAGAGCTTCAAAGGAGGAGCAGTATCCTACTATGGAAGTTATGCAACAGCAGATCCTTGCCACAAGAGAAGAGGCCACCGAAACTGTTGAGTCTAATAGGTTAAAGTACAAACAGAGTAAGAGCTTTGTTGTAAAACTTGGTAATACAATTATTGAGAGTTGGGCTCAAATGATCTCCCTTATTAAGAACAGGGTGGAGGATGCAAAAAATTCCAAAGCTATTCAAAAAGAAGAAAGTAAGGTAGAGGATGCTGTTCCTCAGAATCAGAAAAAGAAGAAAAACAAGAAGAGAAAGAAGAGGTAATTTCTGGTAGAATGGTGAAGAATAACCTGTTAGGTAACATGATGTGTTTGATTGGTTAGAAACAGTTAGAATTTTTGTAGCTGGTATACATCCATTGATATTGCTTGTTGTTATTTTCTGCATAGGTCTATATGTTTTCTGGCGTGGTTGTGCAGAATCAAGAAAGAATAGATCTTCCGTATTTGATATGTTTCTGCTTTCTGGATTTTTAAGCTCCATTGTAGGTAGAGTTACATATATCGTAATTGAGTGGGAACAGTTCTCCTCTTTTATATGGTATTGGATACCTTATGAGAAGTATGGTGACAAGATATTTCTATTCAGACTACTACCATGGAGATTTCTTAGTATATGGGACGGTGGTTTAGTTATCCTAACAATGTTTGTATCTATACTTTTGTTTATGACATTCTATTCTTTTGTTGTAAAGAAGTGGAGATGGAAACATATGTTCTTTCCAATATATTTTTCAGCAACTACGATGTTGGGTGTTGCATTCGTAGTCACAGGTTTTTTGGGCGATTTCAATGAATGGATTTACAAGGGTATGATTTTAATTTTCTTAATTGCAATCTTCTATATCCTTTATAGATTTATTTACTTTGTGATTAGTGATGCCCTAAAAGAGAAATACTCCTTTGGCTATTTAGGTTTACTTCTAGTATGGGTATCTTCTGCATATATCGCATATATGTATCTATCAGATGACCTATCTTTAATCGAAGATATCTCAGTAATACTCTTCCTACTTTGGTCCTTAATTATGGGAATACTATTCCTGTTTGATCTAAGAAAGGCACGAGTTAGTATCCAAACACGATCTACTGTTCGTTCTGTTAAGGGTATTTAAATATGCACAAGCTTTATTTATTTCCTCTTACCTCTCTCCTGGTTGTAGCTTTGAATATATTTTTTGCAAAAACCTTGTCGTGTGATTTGAACGAAGGTTTTGCATTTGGTATTCATATACAAGATCTAGATTTGATATCAATTCTTTTTGTCCTAGTACTTTTTCTTCTGTCTATTCTCAACAATGGTTGTAAAAGGTCTGTACTACTTAGTATAGGTATCTTGGGAGTAGGAAACGCATATGAAAGAATATTTTCGGGATATATTTGTGATTATATTTCCCTATTAGGTATATCTTTTAATATAATTGATGTGATGATTGTAGCATATGTTTGTTTTGGAATAATTTGTTTTTTAAGGAAGGATGAAAAAAAAGATTGAGAGTGAAAATGAGGGTAAGAGATTAGACTTATTCATTTATGAATCACTTAAGCAGGAAGGGTACGCGAAGCTTACAAGAACTATTGTACAGAACTTTCTTGAAGATGGATGCTTAGTAAATGGGCAGGTCTTAAAAAAATCATACAAACTAAAAGTCGATGATGAAATAGATATAGATACACAGTTTTGGTCAAACATCGAAGAAGACATTGATCTCAGTGAAGATATTAGGCCAGAAGAGGGAGATCTTGATATTAGGTATGAAGATGAAGACCTTCTGGTCATATACAAACCGAAAGGTTTGGTTGTACATCCTGGGGTTGGTAATGTATCTAATACCCTTGCAAACTATTTACGTAGCTATCTTGAAAAAAAGAGTGAGTATGATCAACTTTTAGATCGTAGTGGTATTGTGCATAGGCTAGATCGTGGTGTTTCCGGCCTTATGGTTGTAGCAAAAAGGAAAGAGTCTCAGGAATATCTTAAGAAGGAATTTCAAGAGAGGAGTGTAGTAAAAATATATCATGCCAATATTGATAGATTTAGAGAGAGTAGCCTACCTTCGTTCAAAGAGTTTGAACAGATTTCTGATGTAAAGAAATATCTGGAAAATATGGATATATCTTTTGAACCTTGGAAAGAATGGTACAAAATGAGAGGATATATAGGGAGATCTTCAAAGAATAGGTACAAGATGGAGTTCAAACCTTATGAATTTGGTGGTTCAAAGATCGCAGAAAGCTATATATTAAAGTCTGGTAACCAAGCTTTAATAAAGATTGAAACTGGAAGAATGCATCAGATTCGTGCCTCTTTAGAGTACTTGGGTTTGCATATTAAGGGGGATAATCTATATGGACCTAAGAGCATGGACCCATTAAGTGAGTATATCGAGTTGGAGGCTGTACTTCTTAGTTTTAGAGATATGAAGGGAGAAGTATTAATTTTTAAAGTATAGGTATGGCAAGAGGTAGGGAAAGATACAAATCAGCAGAGGTGAAGAAAAAGCCCAAAATTAGATTTAACTGGGCGAAATTACTTCTTTTCCTTTCCATTCTTTTAGTTGTTGGATATATTGGTTATACATATTTCAAGTTTTTAAATATAAAAACGGAAAATCCCCTAAAAGGTAGTAGTGGGGAGCAGTATTTGATATCAAAGACATCTGGCTCCTTTAAGAAAACCTTAATTGTTTTTGAAAGTAGCACGAATGGTAGGGAAAGAATAGAGAAGGTATATCTTTACGCAGAAAACAAAGAGAAGGAATCTGCAGTAATGATATATATTCCAAGTTGGGTTATGTATACGGGTTTGGAGAGTGACTTTGGTAATGCAGTTGCAGTATCAGGTTTTAGATATGCGGGTGACTTTATTAAACCAGGAAAGGGAATTGAATATGCGATCTGGCAATTTGAAGAAGTTTTGGGTATGAAGATTGATGAGTATATATGGTTTAACTCTGAGACATATCTTGCATTGCAAGATACCTTAGGGGAGTTTGGTGCAGATACTATCTACTCCCAATACTATCGTAATGGTAATGAGATCTCTGAAGATGTGTTTTTTCTAAACGGTTTTGTATCAAGATTAGGATGGTTTAATTTACTTACATCAGGTAAAGAGCTTCAATCTGAGGATGCGGTACTTTATTCATCTTTTAATACATTGCCATCCGCAATTGTAGAGCTAAAGTCTATACACAAGAGCATACTCTCTATTAAGCCATACGTTATAGATTTAAGTCTACCTAAGTATTTGTTGCAGGAGGAATCCGATGCAGGTGCTGGTATTATGAGCTATATTAAAACCAGCGAATTTGATTCCGAATGGAGAGTAAATACTGCGAAAATGATAGACAGAGAGTTGGAGAAGGAAAGGGTTCGTGTTGAGGTTTACAATGCAAGTGGGATTGCAGGTAAAGCATCCTCCTATGCAAGAAAGATTGCCAACTCGGGTTGTGAGGTAGTTAGGTTTGACAATGCACCAAACAATCAGGAAAAAACAGAATTTCATGTTCCAAACCAAGATGATTTTAAGGTTTCTTTGGCAGTAGTAGGGGAGTTATTCCCTGGTGTTTATGAGATCGTCGAAACAAGGCCTACTTTTATGACAACAGGTGATATCGTTATTATTCTTGGAGAGGATATCTCCAATATTTATTCTTTCTAGTGTTATTTAAAATATGTGCTTTCTAATGTAGAATATTGATACTATGATAATGGTTACAATAATTGGTTTACTACTAATACTTTCTCTTGGTTTTGTTCTGTTTATATTTGTCTTTGTGAACAACAAGGGAGATGAAAAGTTTGAAGTATTAGAAGAGGTCCGAAACCCTCTTGTTATGCAGATACTTGTTCCTAGGGAAAACGATCGTACTCCGCTAGCTGCAGAGCAAATGTTCGCTTCTATACACGGTATTCTGGGTGATGCAGTAAAAGCATATGATGTAATTAGCTTTGAAATAGCTTCTAGTGGTGATGAGGGTATAAAGTTCTATGTAGTAATTCCCCAGCATTTAGCAAAATTTGTAGAGGGGCAGATATATGCTCAGTATCCTAATGCAGATATTAGGTATGTTGCAGATTATACACAGAGCAGAAAAGAGGGTATTAAGCTTTTTGTTACAACTGGAGAGGTAGAATTTGAAAAAGATTTCATATTTCCAATTAAGACATTTAGAAACTTTGAAGTCGATCCACTAGCTGCAATTACAGGAGCTATTTCTGATCTAAAACTAGGGCAGTATGCATGGATTCAGATCCTAGTAAGACCGGTGGCTAACTATTGGCAAAGTAGTTCAAAGAAATATATTACAGCAATTAGAGAGGGAAAGAATCCATATGGTGATTCTTTCTGGGATAAAATGTCTGCTCTTTTATCCGGCATAGGTAAAAATCTTTCCAATATGGGTACTGAGGCAGAACCACAGAGGAAAGAAGTTGTTAAATTAGAACCTGGTCAGGAGGAGGAGCTTTCTGAAATTGAGAATAAAATGCTAAAGTTGGGTTTTGAATTTAGTATTCGTGTTGTAACCAAAGCGCCAACTCAAATTGAGTCTGAGCAGATACTTAGGGATATCGTCGCAAGTTTCAAGCAGTTCACTACTGCACACTTAAATACCTTTATACACTCTATGCCTACAAAGAATGGCCAAGAGATCTATGCTGATTATATAAAAAGATATCTGTCTTCAGATGTTTTAGACATTCTTAATATTGAGGAGCTGGCATCTTTGTATCACATGCCCAATATATCAGTAGAGACTCCCAATATTGCATGGAGTAGAGCAAAAAAACTTGAGCCTCCTATGAATTTACCTAAATCGGGTGGAGATGGAGTAACGGTATTTGCAGAGACAGACTATAGAGGGGCAAAAATGGATTTTGGTATAAAAAGGGAAGACAGAAGGAAACATTTCTACATTCTTGGTAAGACAGGTGTTGGTAAATCTACGGTGTTTAAAAACATGTTCATATCCGATATCTTAAGAGGAGATGGTGCATGTATAGTTGATCCTCACGGTGAATTGGTAGACGAACTTCTCGACTTTATCCCTCCAGAAAGAATTGAAGATGTAATATATTTAAATCCTACGGATACACAGTATCCAATAGGTTTTAATCTTTTAGAGCTTAAAGATAAATCACAAAGAGATCTAATTGCTGATGGTGTAGTAGAGGTATTTAAGAAACAGTTTGGTACATCCTGGGGACCAAGGTTGCAATATATTTTGACAAATACTGTTGCAACAGCTCTTGAAGCTCAGGGTACAACCTTACTATCTGTACCAAGAATGCTTCTAGACAAGAACTATCGTAAATTCATTCTTAAACAGGTAGATGATCCAATTCTATTAAAGTTCTGGGAAGAAGAGTATGCTCAGATGGCACAAAACTCCAAACTGTTATCAGAATCTGTATCTCCAATTCAAAACAAAGTAGGAAGATTCATATCTTCTGCTGTTACAAGAAATATTGTAGGACAAGTGAAATCGACCATTGATTTAAGAGATATAATGGATAACCAAAAAATTCTTTTGGTCAATCTTGCTCAGGGTAAGCTTGGAGAAGAGACGGCATCTCTACTGGGTGGAATGATAATTACAAGACTACAATCTACCGCTCTTGAGAGAGTAGATGTCCCTGCAGATCAAAGGCCAGATTTCTTCCTGTTTGTTGATGAGTTCCAGAACTTTGCTACAGATTCCTTTGCAAAGATTCTCTCTGAAGCTAGAAAATTTAAGTTGGATCTTTGTATGACCAATCAGTATATTGATCAATTACCTTTAACTGTTAGGCAGGCAATCTTTGGTAATGTTGGTACTTTGGGATCATTTGTTGTAAGTCAATCGGATGCTTCAATACTTGAAAAGGAATTTGCTCCAAATGTAACCTCTGCAGATTTAGTTTCACTTGATGCCCACTCAATGTATATTAAACTTTGTATAGATGGAATGACGTCAAATACCTTTAGTGCAAGATCTTTACCTCCAAGGTTTGAACCCTTTGGCTTAAAAGAAAAGGTTATTGCTCATTCCAGAGAAAAGTATGGAACACCAAAAGAAGTTATTGAAGACAAGATTACTAGATGGAGCAATCAAGTTTACAGTGAGAAGGGTAATAGATCTGTTACTACAAAGAGAGAGAAAAACGATACAGAGGACTCTAACGAGGAGAACTAACTTCACGTCTTTATCCTAAAGTGGTAAAATCCTTTTTAGGATAAAGTTTTTGTATATATACAACTATGTCTGGACACTCTAAATGGTCAACAATCAAACACAAAAAAGCTGCAAATGATGCCAAGAAGGGCAAGATATTCTCTAAGCTATCTGCCCAAATTACGCAGGCTGCAAGACAGGGTGGGGGTGATAGAGAGATGAATCCATCCTTGAGATTGTATATTGATAAGGCTAAGAGTGCAGGATTCCCTATTGATAGAATAGAGAAGGCAATTTCAAAGGGAACTGGTGAAGGCGTAGATGGTGTTAGGTACGAGGAGGCAACATATGAGGGCTTTGGTCCAGGTGGTATACAGATACTTGTGGATACGATAACTGATAACAAAAACAGGACAGTATCAGATTTAAGGAAGCTTTTCGAAGAAATCGGTGGGAATCTTGCAGATAGTGGAGCTATTTCATGGAACTTTGAAACAAAGGGGCTCATTCTTGTTAAGTCAGGGAAGATGAAGAAATCCGAGAAATACCGACAAGAGGATGAATTCGTAGGCGAAGATAGGGAAACTGTAATGATGGAGCTAATGGAAATCCCTGGAATTGTTGATATGTATGAAGTAGATCTTGATGGTACGGAAGGTTTAGAGATATATACGGAATACAACAATCTAGCTAAGGTTCGTGATGCAATTGATTCTCTGGGATATGTATTAGATGAGGCAAAGATAATAAAGGAGGCAAAGATGTTAAAGAAGTTAACAGAGAGCGAATATGAGAAAGCACAGTTGGCTATTGAAAAGCTAGAAGATCATGATGATGTTCAAGATGTATGGAGTGATCTAGAATAACTTGTTATCTCCTACCGAATGAGAATTCTCGGTATTGATCCAGGTCTAGCCATTACGGGTTGGTCTATTGTTGATTTTGATAAAGATGGTAAACCAATGGCTGTCAATTATGGTGCAATATTAACAGAGAAGGGGCTATCCGTTTCCTCTCGTTTAAAGGAGATATATATTGATATGAAAAGCATTATCTCGCAGTATTCCCCAGATCTTTGTGGTATCGAGACATTACTCTTTTACAACAATGCAAAAACCGCAATTGTAGTAGGAGAGGCTAGGGGAGTAGTATTACTCTCTTTGGAGGAATCACATATCCCTATATTGGAATTTACACCTTTACAGGTAAAAAGTAGTATCTCTGGATATGGTAAGGCTGATAAAAGGCAGGTACAGGAGAATGTAAAGATGATATGCAACCTTGAAGAAATTCCAAAACCTGATGATGTTGCAGATGCTATTGCCGTTGCAATTGCTTGCTTTGATAGGTATAGAGTGGAAAAGTTTGTTAAATAATATGGTATTATCTTCTCAATATGATTTCATATATTTCAGGTAAAGTATTAAAGAACAATATCGGGAAGAATAGCTATGTAGAGGTTTTACTTTCAAATGGTCTCGCATATCGAGTATATGTTCTATCAAGATTTGTGTTCCTAGAGAAAGGTTCTGACATATCCCTTTTTACTAGTTTCCAAGTAAGGGAGGATAGCCAAACACTCTACGGCTTTATGCTTGAGATAGAGAGAGACTTTTTCGAACAGTTACTTACTATTTCTGGTGTCGGACCAAAAGTTGCAATCTCAGTTCTTTCGACATATGAGCTTGAGAAGATAAAAGAGATTGTGTTAGATGGTGATTCAAAACTACTTAGTAAAGTTCCTGGTTTGGGATCAAAGGGTGCTCAAAAAATCATTTTAGAATTGAGAGGCAAGATTGATTTTGACAAAGAAGATAAAGCAGATATTAATAGTGAGAAGATTCGAGAGTTAAAAGAGGCTCTTAAGTCTTTGGGGTACTCAGGTAAATCCCTAGAAGAGAGCATAAGTAAGGGTAATAGTATTCTTAAGGAAGAAGATATAGACATAGAAGACTTAATTCGTAAGGTTTTAACTCAGTAGCATGATTAAATCAAGTAAAAGTACACAGGAGAAGAATCAAATTAAGAATAGTAAAATAATTGTTTCAAGCAACGAGATTGAAGAAACAGAGCAGAATATCCGACCTAGTAAGATAGATGAGATTGTTGGAAGGAAGCAGGAAAAAGAGACCATTAAAATGATGATAGATTCTGCTAAGAAAAGAAATGAGGTTATAGACCATATTCTTTTCTACGGTCCTCCAGGTCTTGGTAAGACTACCTTTGCACTCGCTATTGCAAATGAAATAGGTAGCTCTATCCGTATTACATCTGGTCCAGCAATAGAAAGGCAGGGAGATCTAGCTGCCATATTAACCAATCTGAAGAAAAATGATGTCCTCTTTATCGATGAAATACATAGGTTGTCACGAGTAGTTGAGGAAATTTTGTACCCAGCTATGGAAGATCGTGCCTTAGATATCGTTATGGGAAAGGGTGCTTCTGCTAAAACGATACGTCTTAATTTGGAACCATTTACACTGATAGGTGCTACTACTCAAATAGGGAAGATTAGTTCACCTATGCGAGATCGTTTTGGATTAATACAAAGATTAGATTTTTTTGAAGAGGAGGACATGATTGAGATCTTAAGAAGGGCATCTAGACTATGGAGTATTGAGATGGAAGAGGGGGCTTTAAAGGCCATCTCAGCAGGTTCTAGAGGTACTGCAAGAGTAGGCCTAAGACTTCTTCGAAGAGTAAGGGATTATGCACAAAACAGTAATCTCCCAGTTATTACAAAAGATAGTGTATACAAAACGATGGAACTTTTAGGTATTGATGACCTAGGTCTTGAAAATATAGATAGAGAGATCCTTAGAGTTATGTATTTCAATTTTGAAGGAGGACCCGTTGGACTCTCTACACTCGGTGCTTCTGTTTCAGAGGATATATCAACGATTACAGATGTACATGAGCCATTCCTAATGAAATGTGGTTTAATAAAAAGGACTTCTAGGGGTAGGGTTTTGACTTCAAAAGGGATAAAATATGTAGAAAGTATATGGCACTAGAGAAGGTTATTAATACAAATGAAGATTCTGTAAAAAGAGGTAAGCTTCTCTCAATTTCTTTACTAATAGCCCTTTCGATATTCGTTCAAACTATATTAAAAGTAAACGAGGGAGATATACTTGGAACAATTATTACTGCAGCTGCATATTTATTTTTCTCTACAATAGGGTTGATATGGGCATTTAACTTTCGTGTAAAGATAAGGTCTTTACCTTTTCTTTTACACTCTGGTCTCTTTGTAGCTTCAGAGTATCTATTTATACAGCTCTTCTTTATCCAAAAATTTAGTCGTATATATGAAGGTATCCTCCTTCTCCTACTTGTGGGTATCCTCTTTGTTGGTACATATGTTTCCTTCCTTATGGCTAATGTTTTTAACGTTAATCTTTACAAGAGTATTCCTCTTGTAAATGTAGGTAGAACTACTTCATATATTGTATCCACATTCTCTTTGTTCTTCCTTCTTTTTGGGCTACTAGCATTACAGTTGCCTGTATATATTCTTCTTCCTCTTGTAATCATTGTGTCTGCATTTCTTTCATATATTCACTTGCGTAATCTTGGTTTTGAAGGAGTACTTCTTCCAAGGAAAACAGTAATGGTTACCCTTATTGTTTTGTTTATGTTTCTCTCCTCATTCCTTTCAGGAGTTATCCACGAAGTCTCAGTTTTGGGTCCAGTAGTAGGGTACTTTGTTGGTATAGGGGTAGCTAATATTAAGGATAGTACAAAGAACAGAAATCTAGAGTTACTTCTGTATATTTTCATATTAATAGCAATTACTTTACTCAATCTAAGACTTAATATTTTTGTCTAGATATTTAAGAGTAGGGGTGGGGGACCTATAGCCAACAATACCCCATAGTTTCACATATCCTATAGTTATATCAATGTGGATAACCATCTGCTAATACACTCTTGTCTTTGCATCTCTGTTAAGAGTGGAATAAGGGAAAATTAAAAGAAATAAAAATTGATCTATCTAAGGATGGAGGGTAGACCTATTCCCCATTGTAATATGTTATGATAAACTGTAATATGCAACCGAGTATAATCGTCCTTATATGCGGTCGTGCATGGGTATAACTTGGGGGAGCCTTGTATATGCTCTTAAACTAACCTTATTTTATCTTCATACAATTGTATGTATATATATCTCTTTAAAATTTCTTTCTCATCTTTAATATCTCTTCTTTCTACATGTATTCCTACTTCTAATTTTTCAGTCCCCTACTTTGATTTAAATAAATTTTAAGCTTAATATGTATATATGAATAGGAAAAAAGAAATACTAGCTAAGATACCTAAACTACCTGAACAGGATAAGTATCTTTTGTATTTACAAAACAACAGCTATAGCTTTCTTACAGTTATTAACTATGCAAGAGATTTAGCTATATTTAGTGTATATCTGCATTTCAATGACATACAGTTTCAAAAATGCACTAAAGAAGATATTTCCAACTACAAAGGATACCTAAAAAGTGGTAATCATTTGAAAGATTTGGATAGAATTCGGAAGGAATACTTAAATGATGGCTTAGATACAATACAAATTAATAGTGAAGCCGCCAGAGGCTCTAGAAGGCCATCGGAAATTTCTAAGGGTATGAATACACCTGCCGATGATTCTGAAATTCAGGATGATATCCTAAAACAGACTGATGAGGTGTATGAGGACGACTTCCTGACCAAAGTGTACAGTAAGGTATATGGATCTCTGGGTATACTTGATAGACCTCTTAACTCTAGAGCCAGAACTCAAACAGGTTTAGATGAAAGAAGTATAAACAGGATGTTGTCTGCAATAAGGTCATATCTTAAATTTAGAATTAGTTGGGATCTAGAAATACCTTTGCCTCCAGATGCTATTGGTATGGTTAAGGCTGAAAAGAAGTTAAAGAAGGTAGCATCTTTTGATGACCTTGTTAGATTAATAGAATCACCTATGGAATTTGAGAAAGATGAAAAGGTCGCTTTAAGAAACAGATGTATGCTTGAGACGCTGTTTTCATCTGGAATGCGTATATCTGAACTAATTAATCTTAATCTAGATCAACTTAATCTTGAGGGTAAGATATATATTACCGGTAAAGGTCGTAAGGAAAGAACAATATATTTAACTCCAAGAGCTTTGGGATGGATAAATAAGTATTTGAAGTTAAGATTGGAGTATGCGTTCTCTGATCGAGTAAAAAGCGAACAGCCAGGTATAGTTGATAGCTTGTATCATGATTTGGGTATTGAGAAGAAGGATGAAAATATGAAACCGCGTGAAACATCTGGAGATAATATTTCAAAGGGCTTAAATTTAGAGGTATTTGACTCTAACAACAGGAAGTATATTTCCCTAATTCTTAATTACAGACAGAACAGGTTCTTAGAAAAATTTGACTCCCCTGCCCTATTCATTCCATTATCTGGATCAAGAAGCAGAAAACCAAATTCAAGAATATCTACAAACTATTTCCAAGAGAAGATTGCTGAATACAGAAGAAGATTAGGTATACAGATACCTACCTCTGCACATAGTCTTAGGCATGGATTTGCAACATATCTTGCACAGGAAGGTGCTAGTCCTGCAGCATTACAGGTACTACTTGGTCATGAAAGCTTAGATACTACTACAAAGTATGTACATGCTAGCGAGAAATTCGCTGAAGAGACTGTTAGAAAGAATCATCCTTTACAGTAACCCTATTCTTCCTTTGAAACTTGTTCTATGGCTTTCTTTGTAAGTTCAAAATCTGGATCTTGTTGGGCAAGTATAACCTGTTTTAGAGCCTCTGGAT
This sequence comes from uncultured Candidatus Saccharibacteria bacterium, assembly GCA_964621195.1. GTDB lineage: Bacteria > Patescibacteriota > Dojkabacteria > SC72 > SC72 > UBA5209. The sequence goes on along the minus strand of CAZULJ010000004.1, from coordinate 4,740 downwards.
CATTGTTGTTCAATCTAGTGATAAAGTCTTTGACATATTCAGCGTCCTTGATACATTTGTCCAAATATTCAGTTAAGAATGTTTTCCATTTTCCTTCTGCAGTTATTCCATATATCCTTCGAAGGGAGTTTTCTAAGAATTTTGTTTTCTCTTCGTTTGTCATTTCACTTGATGTAGCATTCTCAACTTCTTTCAGTAAATCATTCATATCAGCTTCACCAGCCTGTACAAGATCATCTTGAACCTCATCGAGAAAATCTTCAAAACCTAGCATCATAAGGGAATATATTTTCTTCTCATCTAAGCCCATCTCTTTTAGTTTTTCAATTCTTTGTTTTATCTGTTCATCCATTTTTATTTGTTTCCTAAGTTAAATGGTTCTATTACTTTCTCTGGGTTCAATCGAAGTCTTTCTATAGTTCCTTCTATCCATACCTTTATACCACTATCAGTGATCTGAGGAGCAAGAACATGCATTAAACCTGTTGTTGCGAACATTGGTAATGTGAGGAAGTTTAGCGTACCAAGATGTTCCCTCCACTTTCTAGCTAATTCCATTTTTCTTTCTAACTCTTTTCTCTTATCTAAATCCTCTTGCGTGTATTCTTTCTTTTCTCTTTTTGCTACATCAGAACCTATTTCGTTATATTGTTTTTCATATCTCTTCTCAAAGAATTCTGCGAAACCTTGCCCGACAAAGAGAGCTGCACTTGAAATACCTGAGGCAAGCAGTACCGGACCAGTTACACCTGCAGATACTGCGGCTATTCCACCACCAATACCAACAGCTAATAGAGCACCTCTAACAATGTTTCTAAGCTTGTTATTTGGTTTCTCTTTTTCCTTGTTCTCTGTCGTTTCTGCTTGTTCCGTATTAGCTTGAGCTTTTGCTTCAATCTTAATATTTGCAATACTCTCTGCTAGCTCCTTGTCTGTTAACATCTTACTCTCATCTCCTTCCTTGGATCTCCACAGAAGAGTACCATTTGGTCCAGGTACTCTAGTATATGAGACAGTACCAATTGTTAGTCTATCTGCACCTCTACCTCTTTCTCCAACCTTTGTGAGTGTGGAGAGAGTAGATTCCAAATCTTTTGCTAAAAGTTCTTTCTTTGTATTCTCTGTGCTATTTCTATTAGCATCATATGACTTAATAATTTGCTCACTAGTCAAAGATTTTGGAGCACCCTCAGCCTCGGTCTCTATATGCCATGACTTAGCCTCTTTATTCCATTTATATGAATTTCCATTAACTACAACTTTCTGTTCAGCAGATCTTTCTGCCAATCTCAATATACTCCTTATTGCCATTACAAATGGTTCAGGTTGCTCTTTCTTCTCTTCTTCCTTCTTTTTATCTCCAGACTCTGTACTTGTTGTTGCAGATGCTTCAACTCCAGTATTTCCACCTTCTGGTTTCTTCTGTTCTGTGCCATCAGCATTCTTCTTCTCTGAACCTGTTGATTGTTCGGTAGTTGTCTGAGTACCACCTGCGGTATTTTTAGGTTGAGGGGGAACAATACTTCCTACAATCTTTTTAGACTCATCTCTTTTTATCAAGAGTATTCTGTCTGCTAATTGCTGTGCAGTTATTACCTCTCTTGATTCTGGCTTATCAGGATTTCTTTCTCCATTTTGTACTGCAGAGTATTCTCTCCATGTACCATCTGCTAATTTAACAAAGGTAACACCAGAACCAAGCATTACTCTTCTGCCAATACCTTTTTGTACTGTCATACCCTGAAGTATATTTGTAAGTACTTCGGCCTGCTTTTGCTTATCAGGTATAGAGAGGAATGCTTCTACTAACTTGTCTACCTCTTTAATCTCCTTACCAACTGGCTGATCATCTAATAGCCACCCGTTCTCTGTTGCTACTAGTTTCTTACCATTGAGATCAAATGTACTACCTGCTGCAACCTTAATTTTTCCATCCTTTGTATATGTAAATACCTGTGTTCTTAATATCTGTGTAATATATTCCTTCTCTTGCTCTGGCGTTAGTGGAGGTACTGGTGGCTTTGGAGGATCTGGTTCATCAATTTCAGGATCTCCCTGTTTCTCAAATACTTCAACCTTTGCACTTCTTGTAATACCTCCAACTTGATATGGACCAAAGGCACCAAATGCCATTGCTCCCGCACCAATTAAGTGTCCAATTGGAGTACCTATTTCTTCTCCTACAGGAACTTCAATAGGGGTTAAACCATCTAGAGATATACCATTAACATTCGCACCATTAAATGCAAAGTTTATTCCATCGCTTCCTGGGATTCCAGCAGACCCACTTCCTACCTCTGGGAGATTTACTGGCCCACCATTAAGATCCTCTAACCAACCTAAGATTGTTGGGGAGTTTCTAACGTTGTATTCTTGGCCTGGTTGGACAGGATTAGTAAACCCAAACTCTGACCTTATGGCTCCATCATTTGCAAGCCTATTACCCTGATAAAGGGATCTTTGCAATTCATAGTCGTCATATTGTTGTAATCCGGGGTTATCTGCTTTCACCTGTTGCATTATCTTTGTTAGTACACTTGGTACTGAATCACCAGGTGCTACCACTCCAGCTAAAGGATCGGTTCCCAAGGTAGGGTCGACACCTTCAACCCCTGGAATACCATTTAATGTAGCAAGATTTGTTGAGTACTCAGTTCCTCCTATATTTAATCCTAAATCCCCATTAGGTTGAATACTTGAGACTGTGAATGTTGCAGCTCCTCCACTTGTAAACGTTGCACCTAGAGATTGAGTTAATTGTTGAGAGTTTAATACTCCCAGGTTACCATCAACATCTGTGTACACAACACCTACCACTTCACCACTCTCCCCTACAAATGTTCCATTGATTCCAGTGGAACTTGTTTCAAATTTTGTGAAGGAAACATCTCCCATTTCAGGATTTTGTATTTCAAACAACTTTTCTGCTCCACTCATGGTATTTGCAGCATATTCATTTGTTGCTGTGTCGTGGATTAAGTCAGGTGTTCCATCTCCATCAAGATCAACAGTATTAACTTTTGTTCCGTCGGCTCTTTCGTATGTTTGAACTTCTGCATCATTGTCGCCCAACTCATCTCTATACTGCTGTTCAACAGCGTTATTGCCACTTCCTTGTCCCATTGCCTCTACAGCATTAGCTGTAAGAGCAGCTCCTGAACCAATGATCATCAAGGAGTTAGCAATCCCTGCTCCGGTTCTAAATCCGGTCGTAATAGCTACGCTTTCTAAATATTTCTTTCTTTCTTCAGAAAGAAGAGTATCAACATCCGCAGATTCTATCCCTACAAACAAAGAAACTAACTTGTTTGTTAAAGCTTTTCTATCTTCAAAGCTACTATGCTGTGAAGCTTCCAATGTAAGAGTCTTTAGCTCTTCTAAGTCTAATGTATCTCCAACACTCTCAAAGTTAATACCTGTTAATTCGAGTAGTTCATAATCTGCAGTACTACCTTTTCTTTGGTTTACACCTAATGCGGTTATATCAATTTCTTTTCTAACATCCTGACCATTCTCCTTTACTGTATAGTGAAGGAATTTATATTTATCATCTTTAGTTTGAGAGTACATATATTGTAATGCAGCTATTGCGGCCTTCCTTGCGGTCTTTCTTTCATCTTCTGAAAGCTTTTCATCGGTCATGTCGGCAACAATTCTTTCAATATTTACGCCTTCTCTTGATAGATACCCCTGTTCCTTAAGTCTTGTGTATCTTCTTGCTTCAAATGTAGATAGATACTTATTTACTAATTCTTCTTGTTGCCTGTTAAGTCTTGCTTCTTGCATAGTCATAATTCCCATCTCTGCTGCCATTCCTATGAATGGAGTAACAATACTAAGACCAGGTACTAAAGCTGGAATCCCAAACTTGGTAATACCAGAAAGTGCTGCACCTCCAAGCGCTCCCAACATAAACCTCTTATCTTTTGCAAGATCTTTCCAATCCATTCCTTGGCTTTCAGCTGTTTCTTTTACCTTTCTAAGAGTTTTTATAGCGGAATATCCACCTAAACCAACTAGCCCAACACCTACAATTGCTGCACCTATTGGTCCTCCAAGTGCAACTGTAGCTGCAGCTACTTTACTCATTACAAGAGCAGAACCTACTGACATTCCTGCGCTAGAAATGAGTGTGCTCCATTTCTTACCTTTAAACATTCTAGTTATTGTTGCAAGGAAACCTTCCTTCTTCTTACCTGCCTCTTCAAATTCTTTTTTATCTTCCTCTGTTAATTCAGTGACTTGCTCTGCGGCCTCTTGTTGATCTGTAGTTACTTTCTTTTCTGCCTTTTCAATCACCTTATCTAATTTCTCTAAAGCTTCTTCAGCAGCCTTTCTTTCTTCAGGTGTTAGATTTGGATCTTCAAGCTTCTTCTTCAACTCTTCCCTCTCTTTGTTTAATTTCTCTAATTCGTCCACGGGTGTTTCTGCTTTCTTTTCACCACCTTCTGGATTTGCTTCTGTACCTGTTTTATCTCCTTGTACTGCCTCACCTGTTGCAGTTACCTCAAGATTTTCTACTTGAATATTTGCTTGAGCATTGCCCTCTCCCATTACAATACTACCCTGTGTACCAATTATATTCCCAGTTCCAACCAAGATGTTATTAGCAATTACTTGTATCTGTGGATCATTAGGGAATGCTTTCTTGAGATCTTCAATAGCTTTTGTTAATTCTTTTATAGCCTGTATTAACTCTGCTTGAGCTTTTATTGTTTCTGCCTGTGTATCTTGTTTTAC